>JAZNXT010000090.1:0-55333 GCA_045594005.1 Victivallales bacterium | reverse complement strand
TTCCGTTTCAGGACTTGACAAAATTTCAGTTGTGCGTGACCGGTGAAAATACCACATTCAGCACTTTTTTTGATCGGAAAAAGGTAGTAGGGGGTGCGCAAAGCGCACTTCTCTCGGGCGGGGGTGCATAGCACCCGTTTCTTGGGCGGCTCAACTCACTGCGTTCGTTTGCCGCCGGGCGCGGAAGGATTGCGGATGTAGTTCGGATTTTTGCGCGGGGGTGCAAAGCACCCGACTCTTGGGCGGCTCTCGCTAACGCGTGCCGCCTGCGTATTGGCTTTAAGCGAGCAACGCGAAGCTGAAAAGCCCGATCCAGAAAAGCCCGCAAGACAACGCGCCCCTCACATTTTGATACCGGCGATCCCCTTCAAATAAAACCCTTCAGGAAAAGAGGCAGCCACCGGATGATCGGGTCCCTGAGTAAGATGCTGAAAGATCCGGAAATCGCATTTTGCATCCGCTGCCGCAGAATCCACCACCTTCCGGAACAGGTCATCATCCATGGCTCCGGAACAGGAAAATGTGAAAAGTTTTCCGCCGCGTTTCAACAGTTTCATGGCAAGGAGGTTGATATCTTTGTATCCCCGTGCGGCTTTTTCTTTCTGTGCGGCAGTTTCCGCAAATTTAGGCGGATCAAGGATAATGAGATCAAAAGATTTTCCGGCATCGCGGCAGGTACGCAGGAATTTGAATACATCTGCCGTCTGTGTCTGAAAACGGTCGCTGCCGAATCCGTTGACAACGGCATTTTCTTCTGCGATGGCAAGAGCATCTGCGCTGGCATCGATATTCAACACACATTCCGCACCGCCTTTGAGTGCGGCAAGTCCGAATCCGCCGGTATAGGAAAAACAGTTCAGTGCATTTTTTATGCCCGCAGAAGCCTCCATCACCGCTTTACGGTTCAGCCGCTGATCCAGATAAAATCCTGTCTTATGACCATTCCGGGGATCAGCGGAAAAACGGATGCCGTTTTCCATAAAACTGAACCGTTCCGGAGGTTCGTTCCCGGCAAGAAGCCCGGTACGGAATTGCAATCCATCCCGCAAACGGCTGTCCACATCGGACCGCTCGTACACGCCCGCGGGCGCGTATTTCAAAAGGAGATCCGCGATCACGACACGGAAACGGTCCATTCCCGCTCCGGTGATCTGACAGACACAGTAATCGTTGTAGATATCCGCCACCAGTCCGGGCAGACCGTCAGACTCCGCATTGACCAGCCGGTAGGCATCCGGCAATATCCCGCCGAACACACTTTTACGGAAAGCAAATGCCTGTTCCAGTTTCATTCGGAAGAAATCACTGTCGATCCGGTCCTGTTCCGCGAAGCTCCATATTTTCACGGCGATCACGCTTTGAGGATTGCACGCGCCCCAGGCGAGGAAATTTCCTTTTTCATCCAATACGGCAACCGTTTCCCCCTTCTCCACATCCGGCATCTTTGCCACAGCACCGGAATAGATCCAGGGATGACCGCGCAGCAGCGATTTTGCTCTGCCCGCCTTCAACTGAAGCTTTGCAAAACTCATTTTACGCTCCCTGCAGATCCCGTGCGAACTGGGTATCGTGAAGCCGTTTGTATCTGCCGTTCAGCGCAAGGAGTTCATCATGGGTACCGGATTCCACGATCCTGCCCCGTTCCAGTACAATGATCTTATCCGCATGACGGATGGTGGAAAGACGGTGTGCAATGGCAAACACCGTGCGATTGGTCATGACTCTGTTCAAAGCATCCTGAACCAGTTTTTCCGTGACTGTATCCAAAGCACTGGTGGCTTCGTCCAGGATCAGGATCGGCGGATTTTTCAGGATCGCCCGGGCAATGGCGATACGCTGTTTTTCGCCGCCGGAAAGTTTACAGCCTTTTTCGCCAACCTCTTCATCATAACCGAGGGGATGTCTGCCGGAAACAATAAAATCATGGGCATTTGCCTGTTTCGCGGCATTTTCCACCTGTTCGCGGGTGGCATCTTCCGTCCCGTAGGAAATATTGTTGGCGATGGTGTCGTTGAAAAGAATGGGATCCTGCGTCACGATCCCGATATGCTGACGGAGCGATTTCAGGGAAAGATCCTTCAACGGGATCCCGTCGATCCGCACCGCACCTTCCACGGGATCGTAGAAGCGGGCGATCAGATTGGCAATAGTGCTTTTTCCCGACCCGGTTTCCCCCACCACAGCAACCATGCTGCCTTTGGGGATATCCAGATCCATTTTGTCAAGGATGTTATGTCCTTCTTCATAAGCGAAGGAGACCTGTTCAAAGGAGATACCCTGTTCAAATTTTTCCAGCGTGACGGGATTTTCCGCTTCGGTCAACTCCGTTTTTTCGTCCATCAGGTCAAAATAGCGATCCGCCGCAGCCATACTGCGCTGGATGTGACTCACCACTTTTGCCAGATCTTTAATGGGTCTGTAAGCCATTACCGCAGGAGCCAGCAGCATTGCCATTTCCGTGATGGTGACACCGTTCTTATATGCCACCAGCAGGAATACGAGTGTGGCGGCAACACATACCAGTTCCATCAGCGGTGACATGAGAAGCTGTGCTTTCAATGCCCGCACCTGATTTTTGAAATATGCTCTGTTTGCTTTTTTGAACCGTTCGATCTCCATCGGTTCCGTGCTGTTTGCTTTGATGATCATGATCCCCGTAAAAGTTTCGTGCATACGGGAAAACACTTCTGCAATATTGGCAAATGCTTTCTTGTAGATCTTGCGGATCTTCCGTGCGATCACGATCAGCGGCACCACACACAGGGGCAGTCCGATCGCCAGAAAGATCATCAGTGCCAGATTGTTCTGCTGCATCCCCGCATATACGATCGCCGCCGCACAGGCAATGATCTCCAGCGGACATTGACACAGTTCCGCGATGGCATTGGATACGGAAGATTCGATCTGCTGGGTATCGTTGGTACAACGGCTGATCAGATGCCCGATATCCTGCCGTCCGTAAAAACTCATGGACTGACGGATCAGAGCAATATAAATATCGTTCCGCATATCCATGATGACTCTTGCACCAACCCAGCGGGTACAGTAATGATTCACATAAGTGGCAAGAGCTTTCAATGCCCACAGCAGCACAAATCCCACGGCATAAATGGCAAAGAACTGCCAGGAGATCTTCCCGGATCCCGGATCCGTCACGCGGAAAGATGTTTCACAGGGCCAGGTCAGACCGACAGTGCGGTCTTCCACATCCACCACCACGGGAAGATGACATTTGGTTGCCACGCTTTCGATCTGTTCCAGCGCGTCGGTCAGTTTGGGATCATCGTCCTTCTTCCTGACCAATGCTTTTTCCACCGCCGTGACTTTTTCTTCCGGAGTCATTGCCGGATCAGAATCCACCGCCTTCACCACCTGTTCGGCAGCTGCCCGGATCCCGGCTTTTCCACCGGTATCCTGTTCCACCACCATCAGCATTTTCGGGATGATGAGGAATGTACTGAAAAGCGAACCGCCGATGATCAGACCGAAAACGATACCGATGGTCAAACGTTTCCAGTAGGGGCGTGCATAGGTGATCAGCCGCCAGTAACTGACGCGCCTGAAATCTTTTTCGTTGTTATTGACTCTGCTCATGGGGTCGCTTCTTTCTCTGCATTACTGTTTAACGATCTGAGTTCCCACGCCGCTGGCGGTAAAGATCTCCAGCAGCAGCGAATGGGGGATCCGCCCGTCGATCATGTGGACCTGATTCACACCGTTTTCCAATGCCTCGGTGCAGCTCTTGATTTTCGGCAGCATCCCGCCGGAAAGGACGCCGGTGCTGACCAGTTCCGGCACATCGGAAGTACGGATCACAGAAATGAGGCTGGATTCATCTTTCGGATCCCGCAAAATTCCCGGCACATCGCTCAAAAACACCAGTTTGTGCGCGTTCAGAGCTTTTGCCAGTTCGCACGCCGCAGTATCCGCATTGATGTTATAGACCTGACCGTGAAAATCCATTGCCAGCGGCGTGATCACCGGGATCACACCGAAACTCAACGCATCATTGATCGCGCGGACATCCGCCGCCACGATCTCACCCACGAATCCGATATCAATATCCGCGCCGGTCTCCATATCTTTGGAATAGAGTTTGCGGGCGCGCAGCAGTTTTTTCCCGGAAATGGATGCTCCTTTTCCGTCGGCGGCAGTGATCCCTTCCACAAGCATCCGGTTGGTCTGATTGTGCAGTACATCATCCACCACGCCGATGGTCTTTTCATCCGTAACGCGCAAACCGTTGATGAATTTTGTTTCGATATTGAGTTCTTTCAGCCGTGCTGTAATGGCTTTTCCGCCGCCGTGGACCACCACCGGTTTCATACCCATGGCTTCCAACAGCACAATATCCTGCATGGTCCGGGTGATCAATTCTGTATTTTCCATGGCGGAACCGCCGAATTTGATCACCACAACGGAATTGTGGAATTGCTGAATGTAAGGCAGAGCCTCGGTAAGAACATTTGCTTTTTCGATAAGTTTTTCCATAGTTCTTTATATTCCTTCAAACCTGAAAATATTAAGTGTGATAGTCCGCATTGATCTTGACATATTCATAGGAAATGTCGCCGGTCCACATGTGATACTGTGCATCTCCCGCACCAAGATCCAGTTTCAGCACAAAAGATTCCTTGCGGAGAGCTTCTGCCAGGACTTCTTCCGGAGTACCGGCATCCATTCCGGCACGCACCACGGGGAATCCGTCATAATCCAGATTCACATTTTCCGGCTGGAACTGTGCGCCGGAGTAACCTGCGGCAGCAAGGACGCGTCCCCAGTTGGGATCACATCCGAACCAGGCGGTCTTGCAGAGCATGGAATCGGCGATCGCCTTGCAGCAGATCTTTGCATCGGCTTCGTTCCGGGCGTGTTCCACGCGGATCTCCACGATCTTGGTGGTACCTTCGCCATCCATCACCATATTGGTGGCGAGATATTCCGTAATATACGCAAGGGCTTCACGGAACAACCGGTTTTCGCGGGAATCCCCACCGGCTGAGATCTTCACGCCGGACACACCGTTGGCAAAGATCAGACAGGTATCATTGGTACTCATATCATTATCCACCGTGATGCGGTTGAAAGAACCGCAAACTGCTTCCTCCAGAAATACAGCCAGATCACTGTTGGATACCGCAGCATCGGTGGTCAGATAACAAAGCATGGTCGCGTGGGGTTTCGCCAGGATCATGTGAGGTGCGATCATGCCCGCACCTTTGGTCATACCACCCAGCGTCACCGTTTTTCCGTTCACATCAAAAGAAACAGCGATCCGTTTCGGGCGTGTGTCCGTGGTGATGATCGCTTCCGATGCCGCCGCACTGCCATCCGCAGACAATGCCGCCACAGCCATATCGATCCCCGCACGGATCTTTTCCATGGGGAGCTGTACGCCGATCCTGCCGGTGGATCCGACCAATACATCATCCTGCGCGATCCCCAGTTTTCCGGCGGTATATGCCGCAGTTTCTTCCGCTGCCTGATAACCGGCTGCTCCGGTGCAGGCATTGGCAACACCGCTGTTCACCACCACTGCGCGGACAGTTTCACATTTTGCCACGCGGTCGCGGCAGAGCTGAACGGGTGCGGCGGGAAAAAGATTGGAAGTAAACATCCCGGCAAAATTGCAGGGTGTTTCCGAACAGACCAGAGCGAGGTCGGGATTTCCGCTTTTTTTCAGACCGCAAACGATGCCTGACGCCTGAAACCCTGCCGCACTTGTCACACCGCCGCCATCGATCCGGCGGAGTTCCTGATTCAAGTTTTTCATATTTTCACTGTTCCTGATTTTATGTTGCAGTATGCCGGATCTGCCGTTCCGCCGGATGCGGTCCGGTAAATCCTATTATATAATATAGCACACATTATGCTTTCAGGCTACCTGTATTTGCAACAATCTTCAGAGAAATTCCGCCGCGGGGCATAAAATCGCCTGTGACTTCCATCCAGCGGGGCTTGCAGGCATTGGAAAGATCTGTCAGGACGCGGTTCACCACTTCTTCATGGAAGGAGTGGAAATTGCGGTAGGAAAAGAGATAGAGTTTCAGTGCTTTGCTTTCGATACATTTTTTATCTGCCACATAGCGGATGGTGATATGCCCGAAATCCGGCTGACCGGTCACGGGACAGAGGCTGGTGAATTCGGGACAGTCAAATGTAATGATATAGTCCCTTTGAGGATACGCGTTGTCAAAGGTCTCGATCTTTGCTTTTTCCGGGGTATCGGGATATTCGGTACGGCTTTTGCCGAGAAGAGTCAATCCGCGGTTTTCTTTCACTTCTGTCGTCTTTTTTTCTGTTTTTTTCATGTTTTTTTCCTTTCCGGCTGCAAAAAATGCAAAAAAAATTGAATTTTCTTGAAAAAGTCACTTGATTGGCAAGAAACATGTAATATATTAGATGAGAATTCTGAAATTACCAGTGATGAAATAAACTTTTTACGAAAAAAAACATAAGAACTGAAGGAGAATCTGATGAAAATCGGTAAAAAATTCCTGTTGGGCGCAATCGTCTTCATGGTTATGGGTGTCTGTGCGACGTTGAGCGCAGTTGACAATCTGACCAGCGGCATCTCGGATGTGAACGATCCCGCCGTTATGGATCAGCCCATGGGGTATGAAAACTATTGGAACTGCATCAGCCGTAAACTCGGCCGCGGCATCAGCAATGTAGCGTTCGGTGCATTGGAAGTCCCCATCCGTATTTATGATGTGCGTTTTGAAGAAGGCGGTATTTCCGCTGTGACTTTCGGCGCGATCAACGGTGTCGGCTATTTCATTGCACGCGAATTTGTGGGTCTTTTTGAAATCATCACCTTCCCCTTCCCCATGCCCTTCACGCCCAACGATCACATCAACGGTGCAGGCTGGGGATACGGCCCGATCCTCTCTCCCGAATGGATCGTCACGCCGGAAACCGACCTCTGGAACACAGTGTTCAATCAGACCGCTTACACGGAATAAGTTGAACTGATATATTCCATCTCCTGCAAATGCCGGGAGAAAAATATTGAGAAAAAGAGTCCCATTTGCGGACTCTTTTTTTTGTCTGCGTGCCTGAACAGGATACCATACTGTGAAAAGATAAAAAAATTTTTGATCGGCAACTTGAAAAATCAGCAATAAAAATGTATTTTATATAGACATGATCAGAACATCAACACATCGGATCGGAAAGGATTTCAAAAAATGCGTATTCATTTTGCCGGAAAACTCTTTTTTACCCTGTGTCTGCTGACAATTACAACATGTCTGATCTCTGCCGCACCGTCCAAAAAAGCGCCGGAATTTCCCGAAGGATTCCCCGAAGAATTGCGGAAAGCCAAATTTCTGAAAAAAGAATCCAGAATTCTGGCTCCGGGCGTGACTTATTACCATTATCATTTCGATAATGTTCTGCCGAAAGGAGTCGGTCCTTTCTATCGGGTGCAATATATCTTCACCAACGCCAACGGCAAAACTGCGATCCAGCGCGGTAAAGCACTCCCGGAAGCAGAAGCCAAAGCACAGGACGAAGCTGCCCGGAAAAAGATCGGAGAAGCCTATAAGGAACTCAAAGGCAGCGCATTTGTTTCCATCGCCAAGCGTTATTCCGATGCTCCGGGCGCAAAGAGAGAAAAAACGCAGATCACCTTTGACACGATGATATCCGAAAAGGCTGAATTCTGTTCGGATGAGATCAAAAAAGCTGTATTGAAACTGAAAAAAACGGGTGATTATACGAAACCGGTGAAGGGAAAACTGGGCGGCATGGAAGGTTATTTCATTCTCCGCCTTCAGAAACTTGTGGAAAAAATGCCCGCGTCCATCTACTATGTGATCGTGGATTGGGATCAGGCTAAAGTCAAATTCAAACTCCGTCAGTGCGGCAAACGCCTGAAAACTGTGGCAGATATGGTGGAAGATGAACGTGGCTTGATCGCGGCAGTGAACGGAGCTTATTTCACCTGGCGCGGACCTGCCACATTCTATCCATTCAAGGAAGACGGTCAGCTTTTTGATGCCACGGGCTATGACAGCAAAACCGGATTCTGCTTCAACGAAGGCGAATTCCCTGTTCTGGATGTGGAAGGGGACGATAAATACGGAAAATATGCCAATGTGATCGTGGGTTATCACATTATGAAAAACGGAAAATATACGCTTGACAGCAAGCCCCGTGACCATTGGGCAACCATTGCGGCAGGGACCACGCCCCACACGGCATTGGGGCTGAACCCGGAAACGAAACGCGTGGTCATGTTTGTTTGCGACGGCAGATTTCCCGAAGACGCGCCCGGATTCCATTTTTACGGAGAATATTATTTTCTCAAGATCGCCGGCTGTACGGAAGGATTGTCTATTGACGGCGGCGGCTCCACCACCATGCTGGTCGCCAAAGAAGGCAAAGATCCGGTGAATCACCCCAGCGACAACAGGAAATTTGACCACAAAGGAGCCAGAGCGGTCTGGAACTGTGTGTTCCTTGTGGAAGACAAGAGCAAAAAATAATCATTGAACATAACATTTTACAGAGAAACAGCAGAGAAAAATGAACGAAAACATCCAAGCATTCCGTCAGCGTTTCGGCGCAGATCCCGCAGTATGTGCGGCAGCTCCCGGCAGACTTGAAGTTCTGGGAAATCATACCGATTATAACGAAGGTTTTGTGTTGAGCGCGGCAGTTGACCGCGTGACTGTGGTATCCATGTCGCCGGTGGAAGGGAATATCTGCACCATTCATGAACGGGGAACGGATGTGACGCTGGATCTCAACGATCTGGAGACCTATGTGAAGGGTGACTGGCTGAACTATCTGAAAGGTCTGCTTCTGGAACTGCGGAAACGGGGAAAGACCTTCGGCGCGTTCAATGCGGAACTTTCCAGCACCGTCCCCCTGTCTGCCGGGATGAGTTCCTCTGCGGCATTGGAAATGGCATTTTCCTTTGCATTGAAAACGATTTACAATATCGAATTGAGTCTGCCGGACTGGGCACGCGTCGGTCAGGGTGTGGAAAATAATTTTATGGGTCTGAAAAGCGGACTGCTGGACCAGTTCAGCAGTCTTTACGGAAAAAAAGATTCTCTCATCCTCTGCGATTTCCGCACGGTGGAAGTATTGAAGACCGTTCCCATGCCCTCCGGCTGGTCTATGGTTGTCGCCAATACCATGGTGAAACACAATCTGGTGGAATCAGACTACAATCTGCGGAGAAAGAGTTGTGAAAATGCACTTGCGGCGATCCGGAAGACCCATCCCGGGATCAAAGCGTTGCGGGATGTGGATTCCGCCACGCTGGATGCCTGCAAAGGTGATATGGATCTCATCGACTGGATGCGTGCCAAACATGTTGTCGGCGAAGATGAACGGGTGATGGCAGGCGTGAAACTGCTGGAAAGCGGCGATGTCCGCGCCTTCGGCAAACTGCTTTTTGAAAGTCATGAAAGCTCCAGATGTATGTTTGAAAACTCCTGCGAAGAACTGGATGCATTGGTGGAAATCGCAAAAAGTCTGCCCGGTTGTGCGGGTGCCCGTCTTTCCGGCGGCGGGTTCGGCGGGATCAGTATCCATCTGGTGGAATCGGATCAGGCGGAAAGCTACTGTGAACGGTTGCGTACAGCCTACAAGTCCATGACCGGAAAGAATGTGGAAACGCTGATCTGCGGGATCGGCGATGGAGCCACGATCATTGAATAAGCCCCTTAAACTTTTCAAGTAAGGAATATACAGCATGAAAAAAACAAAAGAAACGGTCGTCCTGATCGATTGCGGTTATGGCGACATCCAGAAATTTGCGCGCGGAATCCGCTCGCAGCACATCTACACCATGGTCATGCCTTATTCTGTTTCCGCAGAACGCGTGATGGAAGAATCTCCGGTGGGGATCATCATCGTGGCGGATAAAACAGATGCTGTTATTGCCGAAAAAATTCAGAAATTCGCGGCGATGGATCTGCCGAAGATCGCAGTCAATGCCGCAGCCGATATGCTGCCTGCGCTGGATAAAGTCACTGTCAACGACCCCCTCGCAGTGGATGAAGTCTGCAAATTCTGCAGAGAAAAATGCGGCTGCATCGGCAGCTGGAGAATGGAAACATTTGTGGATGAAGCAGTGGCAGACATCCGCGAACTGGTGGGCGATCAGACTGTGGTGCTTGGTCTTTCCGGCGGTGTTGACTCCAGCGTGGTGGCGGCACTGATCCATAAAGCCATCGGGGACAGACTCACCTGCGTGTTTGTCAACCACGGTCTTCTGCGGAAAAATGAACCGGAAATGGTGCGTGAAGTCTTTGAAGGCACCTTCAATATGAAACTGGTCTATGTGGATGCCACCGGCCGCTTCCTGGATAAACTTGCAGGCGTGAACGAACCGGAACGCAAACGCAAGATCATCGGCAAAGAATTCATTGATGTCTTCGCGGAAGCGGCGGAAAGCACGAAAGCGACTTTCCTCGGTCAGGGCACGATCTATCCCGACATTCTGGAAAGCATCCCGCTGGACGGCAATCCGGAAAGTATCATCAAGAGCCACCACAATGTGGGCGGTCTGCCGGAAGATCTCAAGTTCAAACTGGTGGAACCGGTGGAACGGCTGTTCAAAGATGAAGTGCGGGAAGTGGGTAAACTGCTGGGTCTGCCGCCCGTGATGCTGAACCGTCACCCCTTCCCGGGTCCCGGTCTGGGTGTGCGTCATGTGGGCGCGATCGACCGCGAAACATTGCGGATGCTCCGCGATGCGGACGCCATTGTGACGGAAGAACTCATTGCCAGCGGCTGGTATGCCAAGACCTGGCAGACCTTTGCGGCATTCCTCCCGGTCAAAGCCGTGGGGATGAAAGACGGCAAACGCACCTATGAAAATGTGATCTGCATCCGTTCCATCAACAGTGTGGATGCGGTGACTGCCGATGTGGTGGAGCTGCCGTGGGAACTGCTGTTCAAGATGTCCAAGCGCATTGTGAAGGAAGTGGACGGGATCAACCGCGTGGTGTATGACATTACGGGCAAACCGCCTGCAACCATTGAATGGGAATAAGCTCATAAAAAGAAGGATCCGCCCGCGGGCGGATCTTTTTTTTGTAAAAAAACTGTAAATCCATTTGACAAAATGGCTTTTGCGGTGTATTTTAATAGCTCCGAAAGTGATCGGCGGCCCCCGGTATGGACCTGGAGCTTGACGCCGCCGGGCACAACAATAAACCTTCTATGAGAAAGGATCATGGGATGAAAAAAGCTCAAGCGAAGCACAAACTCTGCAGACGCCTCGGTTATTGCGTCTGGAACATGGCAAACTGCCCCACCGTCAAAGGCAAAGCAAGAACTTATGCTGCCGGTCTTCAGGGCAAAAACGCGAAACGCAAAAAACTCTCCACATACGGCGAGTTGATGCAGGAAAAACAGAAACTGAAAGCACACTATGCGCTGACGGAAAATCAGCTCCGCAACGCATTCCTCGTGGCAAAACGTCAGGATGGCAAGACCAACGAACGCCTCATGCAGCAGCTGGAATTCCGTCTGGATGCAGTCGTCTATCATGCCGGCTTCGCTCCGACGATCTTCGCAGCGAAACAGTTCGTCAACCACCGCCACATCAAAGTGGACGGCAGAATCGTGGACCGCGGTTCCTACAAACTGAAACCGGGTCAGGTCGTCAGCATCGATGCTGAAAAATCTCCGGCGATCGCCGAAGTTGCCAAAGCTGTGGATTCCGCAGTGCCGGCATACTTTGAAACCGACAAAGAAGCGTTGAAGGTGACCATCGTCCGCGAACCCATGCTGGAAGAAATCCCGGTCAACGTCGAATCCCTGCGCGTGGTCGAATACTACGCCCGGTAATTCGCACTTTGCAAGAAATCCGGAAAGCCTTGTCCCGTTCAGGACAGGGCTTTTTTTATATCTGTCAGAGAAAGGAGAACGGATCATGCTGTCTGAAAAAATCATGAAAAATACAGTCCGCTGCAACGCTGATCTCAATACAGTCTGGCGCGCGCTTGCCCGGATCCGCGGAAAATATCTGCTGGTGCTGGATGAAAACAACAGGATCGCAGGCTCCGTCTGCGAACAGGATATCAGAACCTTTCTGAAAAACGGCGGCAGCGCAAATGCCGAAGTTTCCGAAGTGATGGACCGGAATGCCGATGTGACCGCACCCGATCGGGATGTATTGCCGGAAGTGGATGAAAACGGCGTGCTGTGCGGTATGATCTTCCGCCGGGAATCCGGTCTGGAGATCCGCGAACTGACGCGGGACGATCTGGATGCCGTATTCGATTTTTTTGACCGCATGGATCCCGAAGGCAAAGCCTTTGTCAATCACGGAGACGGCAACCGGATCCAGTTGATCCGCTACCTGACCGACGGGATCGAAAATCAGATCCATTTCGGCGCATTCCATAAGGAAAGCGGAAAAATGGTCGGCTATGTGTTTCTGGTGGATACCAACTGCGGCGTACCCGCACTGGGGATCGCCGTTTCCGGAGAAACAAAAGGTCTGGGTATGGGACAGATCCTGCTGGAATTTCTGAACGATTACGCCATCGGACAGGAATACGGCGGGCTGATGCTCATCACATCCCCCGCAAATATCCGGGGACAACGTCTCTACGAACGGATGGGATTCCAATATCTGGGGATCCATCCCTCCCGGGAATTGTTCTATCTCAAACGTTTCCCCCGCAACTGACGCACGGGGCGCAGGAGCATACCGGCGAAATCTGTGATATTTTCAAACTGCCAATCGGCGAAAGAGAGATCGCCGTACAGGCTCAATCCCCGTGGGATGGCGGCGCATTTCAGTCCGGCGGACTGTGCAGACATCACGCCCCGCTGGGAATCCTCCACGGCGATCGTTTCTTCCGGCTTCAGGTCATATTTTTTCAATGCGGTCAGATAGGGTTCGGGATGGGGTTTGTGATGAACGAAATCGTCGTCGCCCACAACAAAATCGAAAAACGGGAGCAGACCGCTACGGCTGTGGATCGTCCGGAAGTGCATGGTCTGACAACAGGTCACGACGCCGATACGGAATCTGCCGTGGAGAGCCGCCAGAGTTTCTTTTACGCTATCAATGACCAGCTCCCGGTCCCGGAGCATGGCATCGTACCGCACATTTCTGCGCTGTCTGGCTTCTTCGGCTTCTTCCGGGCTGACACCGGCAAGTTTCACGATGATATCTGCCAAACTCAATCCCTGTGCCATACTCAATGCGGCAAATTCTTTTTCGGGGAGATCGATCCCGTATTCTGCGAGCATTTCGCAATTTGCCTCATAAAAGACATGTTCGGTATCCACCAGCACGCCATCGTTGTCAAAGAGGATGTTCCGGATCATTTTTTCAGCAGTTCTTCCAGTTTCGGCATAATGGTATCCATCCAGATATCATTTCCCCGCCAGTTGGGATGCAATGTATCGGGAACAAGTTTTTTATCCACCACCTGATTTTTATCCAGGAAAATATGCCCGATATCCATATAGTGGATCCGCTTCCCGTCGGCGTATGTTCTGATGATATCATTGATCCGGTCCAGACGGCATCCTTTGACCCATTTTCCGCCGCGCGGAAAGATCCCCAGCAGCAGAATTTTCGTTCGGGGCGAATGTTTCTGTACGCAATCCAGAATGGCTTTGATCCCGGCGGCGACATCTGCCACAGAGTACGCGCCGTTGTTCGTACCGATCATCAGCACCAGAGCTTCGGGCTGACAATCCGCGAACATTCCGTTTTCCATACGCCACAAAACATTCTGTGTCCAATCGCCGCTGATCCCCAGATTGACCGCATCGAACTTTGCCATTTTTTCCCACGGGGAGCCGTGGATCCCGTCCGTAATGGAATCACCCACAAAGAAAAGACGGGGCATTTTTCCGTTTTTGATCATATCGCGGATCTCTCCGGTATGACCGACGATCCTGTGAAGATAGCCGGCACTGACCGTACCGTCCGGCTCGCATTTTGCCATAGCCTGTGCTGCACCGGGATAACGCACATGCACTGCTTTTCCGGGAATGATGCCATTGTGCATGGTCTCGATGGCAAAATCAAGGATGAATGAGGAATTTCTGCCCGGATGTTTCACCGCAACGAGGATCTTTTCCCCGGCTTTGGCATTGCCGATCTTCACATTCAGCGGCAGTTCGGAAAAATTACCTGTGAAAACATGGCGTCCGCTCAAAAACACTTCAAAGACCACATCCGCGTTCGTTTCCCGGGAAGCAAGATTGGTGATGTAATAATGCCCGTCTGCGGGGACGGTGAACTGTGCCATCCGCCATTCAACGGCATTCCCGGTATTCTGTTCTTTTTTCAATTCTTTTGTAAAACGGAAAGGACTGCCCCACCCGATATTGCCGATGGGCTTGAGGTTGGTGAAATCAGCTTTTTCCCCGGCGCGCAACGAAGTGAAGAATGTCCATTCCTTTGTATTCATTTCCGCAGTCCGGATGGGTGCAGCGGAAACATATTCCCGGAGACGGAGCATTTCCCGCATTTTCAAAAAAGTTTCCCGGTACAATGCAGGCGAAACATTTTCTTTTTCTTCAGCATCCGCGATTTTTTTGGAGAGTGTACGGAATTCAGCGATGATGCGGCTTTTCCAGTTCTGCAGAGAATTGCTGTGGAAGCGTTCAGGCTGATCCACAGGAAATACCGCACGGGATGCGTTGTCTGCCAGTTTGATGATGAGCTGACGATAGATCGCACTCTGCTGTTCCTGCGTCAATGCGGGGAATGTGACCTGCCCCCAACTTTCCGCTTTATGCAGTCCGCCGCTCCATTTCTGACTGATCTTTCCCCGGTTCCGGAACAATCCGAGATCCACATTGACTTTCTGCTCTCCGGGGAGAAGCCAGAGGAAATCCTCCCAGGGCAGCAGGATCTTTGCCCGGTATCCTTTTCCGGGGATCGTTTCATAACTCACATTGGCATTTTTCAGGTCAGGGTAGGAACGGGAAAATTTTGCATGAGGATAGAACCGCAGATTTTTATCCCGCAAACAGCCGTAGAACTGATGGTATCCGCCGTTCCCGAACCGGAAAAAGAGTTCCACGATATTGCGCGGTGCGCCGATCTTTCCTGCCAGCGGATCGGCGGCATCAATGGTGATGATCCAGAAATACTGATTCAGTCCCACGCTGAATTTCAGCGGCATGGCTTTGGCTTCATCGCTGTCATAGGATCCGATATCCGTAAACGGGGCATCTTCGCCGGGTTCCAGCCAGACGGCGGTGCAGGATTTTTTTTCTGCGGCGAAGGAAAGAGCGGCGGCGGCGAGAAAGATCACGGCGGTAAAAAAGAGTTTGCAAAGATTCTTCATAGGCGTATTCTCCATAAATATTTGTCAATTCTGCGCAAATATAATGCAAAAAAATGAAAAATACAACTCTGCGGGGATGAAAAATCAAAAAATAGTGCTATATTTAGAATTTGAAAGATGAAACAACAAAAAGATCAGGTCGCCCGGATATGAAGTTTTTTACTGAAATGTTTCTGGCATGGCGTTATTTCAAACCAAAACGCAGTGCCGTAAGTGTGATCACGCTCATCAGCGTGATCGGCGTTGCGTTGGGCGTGTGTGTCCTGATCGTGGTCCTTGCCGTCATGACCGGTTTTTCCAATCATCTGAAAAAGAAACTGATCGAAACGGGATCTCACGGACAGTTGCAGAAACAAATCATTTCCAGCCACTTGCATCCGGACGGTGCTTCTGCATCCTTCACGGAGGAAGAAGCGGAAGAAAAAATGAAGATGCTGAAAAAACACGGTGCGGTGGAAGCATTGGCGGTACTGCGCTCGCCGGTATTGCTTCAGGTGGGGGAATCCTTCCAGCCGAAATTTCTCATGGCATTCGATCCGGCAAAAGATCCGGAAAATTTCCCTGTCCGGAAAGCCGTTCAGCGGGCTGTGGAGCGGGAGCAGAAAGATCCGCCGCTGCTCCGTGCGCGTGATTTCGGGAAATTTTCCCTTGGATACGGCGAGATCCTGATCAGTTCAGTCACCGCCAACGAATACAAATTGCAAGCCGGCAGCAAAGTGGTGCTTCACACCCAGCACCGTCTGATGCAGATGTTCAAGAAAGACGAGCAGGGCAATTATGTGATGAACGAAGCGGCGGAAAAATATCTGCCGAAAGAATTTACGGTGGCAGGTGTTTATACTTTTGACAAATATGATTTCGATAAAAATGTGATTTTTATGGGATTGGAGGATGCCGACGACATTTGCGGTCTGGAGTGGGGGAATTCCACTCACATCTTTTTCTGGACGGCAGATCCCTTCCGTATGAAAGATTTTAATGCGGCGGTCCGGAAAGAGATCAAAAACGATCCGCAGCTGATTTATTACAGCTGGGAGGATATGAACCGGCAATTTCTGGATGTGCTGCAAGTGGAAAAATCCATGATGTTTTTTCTGCTGATCTTCATTGTTCTGGTGGCGGCGTTCAGCATCACCAACACCTTGATCACCACTGTGATCCAGAAGACAAAAGAGATCGGGCTGCTCAAATCCATGGGGGCATCTTCCGGCACAGTTATGCTGATTTTTGTGCTGCAAGGGGCATTTGTAGGGATCCTGGGGGTCTCTGCGGGGATCCTTTCCGGATGGCTTGTGGTGAAATACCGGATGGCGATCCTGCAAATGCTGCGGACAGTCACCGGCATGGAGATTTTTCCGAAAGAGATGTATCTTTTCAGCGAATTGCCCGCCCATATCATCTGGTCGGACGTGGCATTGATCGCTGTGATCAGTATATTTTTGTGTACCTGCGGTGCATTGATCCCGGCATTCCGGGCGGCACGGCTTGACCCGGCAAAGGCATTGCGTTATGAATGATCCGATCACAGAACAGAAAAAAGATTTTCTTTCTTTGCAGAATGTGAAAAAGACTTTCCGCATCGGAAAGAATGAGATCAATGTCCTGAAAGGCGTTTCCATGACTGCCGCTTTCGGGGAATTCGTTGCGCTGCTGGGTGCGTCCGGCAGCGGAAAGACCACGCTTCTGGATATTGCGGGGACCATCTCCACGCCGGACAGCGGCACAGTTCTGATCGACGGTGTGGATCCCGCCAGACTTTCAGCAGGCAATCTGGTGCGCTTCCGCCGTGATTACATCGGTTTTGTGTTTCAGGCATATCATATTCTGCCGGAATTGAATATTCTGGAAAATGTGATGCTTCCGGCGATGCTGGCGGGGACACCCCGGAAAGAAGCGGCACTCCATGCGGGATCACTGTTGGAATCGGTGAATCTCTCCCACCGGCTCAAACACCGCCCCAACGAACTTTCCGGCGGGGAACAGCAGCGTGCCGCCATTGCCCGTGCATTGATCAATGAACCCAATCTTCTGCTGGCGGACGAACCCACGGGGAATCTGGATCACGAAACGGGCAGAGAGATCCTGGATCTTTTTGAAAAGATCCGTGAAAAACACAAGATGACCATTGTGATGGTGACCCACGACCGCAATGTGGCGTCACTTGCCGACCGGATCGTACAGCTGAAAAACGGACTGATCACCGATTAACGGCTTTTTTTCAAAAATATATAGAAAATGATTTGCGAAAATGCAGGAATCGTGCTAAAGTACCGTCTCAACAGGATTCAATTTGCAAACTCAAGAAGTCCGGGGTGTCAAAACGGAACCGATCAAGATCTATTTTATGGGTGCGGGCGCATTTGCTCCACCGGTATTGAAAGCGATTTGTGCTGAAAAATCCTTCCATCTGGTCGGTGCGGCAACTCAGCCGGACAAAGCGGCAGGAAGGAAACGGGTTCTTACGCCCAGTCCGCTGGGACAATGGGCGGATGCCAACGGGATCCCCTGTCAGCGCGTGCCTTCGGTGAATACGGAAGAATTTCTGAATCAGCTCCGTGCGTTGTCGCCGGATCTGATCGTGGTGGTATCTTTCGGTCAGATTTTGAAACAGCCGATCCTGGATCTGCCGGAATTCGGCTGTCTGAATGTTCACGCGTCTATTCTCCCCAAATACCGGGGTGCTTCTCCCATCACCACCGCGATCCTGAACGGCGATGCGGAAACGGGTGTAACATTCATGCAGATGGAACGGGGACTGGATTCCGGACCCATGTACCGGATCGACCGTATCCCTGTAACGGCAGGGATCACCACGGAAAAACTGGAACGGGAACTTTCCGAGCTGGCGGGACACAACATTGCGGAGGTGATCCGCGGGATCGTCAGCGGCGGACTCAAAGCCGTACCCCAGCCGGAGGATGGTGTGACGGTTGCCGCGAAGATCCGGAAATGCGATGGATCCGTGGATTGGACCGAAGATGCTTTTATGATCGAACGCCGGATCCGTGCCTATGCGAAATGGCCCAATACGAAATTCTGTGTCATGGTCAAAGAAAGACCCATGCAGGTAAAGATCACTGCGGCACAGGCAACGGCATATTCCACGGGACACGAACCGGGAAAAGTGATCTCGCTGCCGGAGAACCGGCGTCTTATGATACAATGCGGCAACGGGGCATTACTCATTGAACGGGTATTGCCGGAGGGAAAAAAGGAAATGGCGGTATCGGACTTTCTCAATGGAGTGCGTCTTTCAGTCGGGGACGTATTGCTCAACGGTCCGGACAAACTGATGGAAAACTGATTCCGGCTGATGTCAGGAGGACTGCGAAAATATGGCAGATAAAAAACAGATCATATTGAATTGCGAGGAATTGGAAACACGGTCTGCATTCCTCATCAACGGCAAACTGGAAGCATACGAACTGGAACGCACCTGCGATGAGATCGTGGCGGGTTCCATCTATCTGGCAAAGATCGTGCGGCACGAACCGGGTCTGGAAGCCGCATTTGCGGATATCGGAGCCGATAAAAACGCATTTGTGCATTACCGCGATATGCTGCCGGCATCCTACGATATGCTGGACAATATCCGGCAGCTGGATAAAGAAGAAGAAGCGGTGAAAAACGACCGGAGCAAACGCAGCATCCGTCAGAAACCCGGCAAACTCCTTGCGCTTGTATCGGAAAAATTACGCAATTTTATGGGCAAGACCAATAAAGCGGTCCGGCTGAAGGAAATGGAGGAAAAGATCCATTCCGGAAAAATCACGGTGGCGGATATTCCAAAAGTCTTTCCCTGCGGCTCGGAAGTGCTGGTACAGGTCACCAAAGGCCCCATCGGCACAAAAGGCGCACGGGTCACCACCAATATCACACTGCCCGGCAGATATCTGGTGCTGCTGCCCTACTCCGATCATATCGGGCTTTCCTCCCGGATCGACGATAAAAAAGAACGCGCCCGGCTGCGGAAGATCCTCAATGAACTGGATCTGCCGAAAGGCATGGGGCTGATTTGCCGTACCGTGGGCGAAGGCAGAAAAGAAGTTTTTTTCCGCCGGGATCTGGAAATGCTCCTTGCACTGTGGGCAAAAGTGGAAGAAGCCATTTCCCAGCCCAATGCGCCACAGCTGGTGCTGCCGGAACCCACATTGCTGGAACGGACCGTGCGGGATTCCCTGACCGATGAGATCAGCGAGATCGTTGTGGACGATCAGGAAAAATATGATTTCCTCAAAGATACTCTTGCAAAACTGGTGGGCAACGATTTTCAGACAAAGATCACACTGCACAAGCGTGCGGAATCCGTTTTCACCCGCTACAAAGTGGCGGAACAGGTCGCGGCGATCTTCAACCGGGTCGTCACCCTGCCCGGCGGCGGCTATATCTGCATCGATGAGACCGAAGCATTGATCGCCATTGACATCAACTCCGGAAAAAGCAAAGGGGCAAAAAATCAATCGGAACTGATCCTGAAGACCAATATCGAAGCGGCGGAAGAAATCGCGCGTCAACTGCGGCTGCGGGATATCGGCGGACAGGTGGTCATCGACTTCATTGACATGCCTGCGGCGCAAGACCGGGAAAAAGTCAACCGTGCCATGCAGGATTTTCTGAAAAATGACAGTGCAAAAACAAAAGTTCTGCCGTTAAGTAAATTCGGTCTGATGGAAATGACCCGTCAGCGGGAACACGAAAGCGTCAAAGATGCTGTTTATGATCTCTGCCCGTACTGCAACGGATCGGGTCATGTGAAAAGTGCCATCTCCATGAGCGTGGAGATCCAGCGCAGATTGAAAGAACTGCTGAAGAAACGCGCCGGAAAAAAGAAAAACAACGGGATCCGGGTGATCATGAATCCCTCCATCCTTGCCCGATTGAAAAATGATGATGCAGAATTGCTCAAAGAGCTGGAAGATAAATACGGAAAAGATCTTCAGTTCCGGGCGGATCCCTCCATCCATATCGAAGAATTCAAATTGATCGATCCCGTCACCGGAGATTCACTTGACTGAAACGATGAACATGAAAAAAACACGCTGCAATCCTGTTGACATTGAATACCGTTTTGCCGTAGAAGGCAGAAGGGGAACCATTGAGCCGTTCCGGGAAGGGGCCGATCCGGGTGCTGTATTCTGGAACGGGAAATATTATCTTGTCACCAGCAAAGGTGCGGCAGTACATTACTCCACAGATCTGGTGAACTGGACTCCGGTCCACGATTATATTCTGCCTCACGACTGCTACGGACCGGATCTTTTTGTTCATAAAGGCAGACTTCATTATGTGACCGACGGCGGGAATTTTATCTACCGTGCCATTGATCCCGATCATGGAAAATGGGAAAAAACAGGCTCGGAAATCGGTGTAAAACATGATCCCACCGTATTCTGCGATGATGACGGACGCATTTATTTTTATCACGGCTGTACGGCAGTTGATCCCCTTTATGGCGCAGAAATCGATCCGGACACATTTTTGCCGGTGACAGACTGGATCCCCTTCAC
Source organism: Victivallales bacterium (assembly GCA_045594005.1). Classification (GTDB taxonomy): domain Bacteria; phylum Verrucomicrobiota; class Lentisphaeria; order Victivallales; family UBA1829; genus SIG77. The sequence continues at coordinate 34,533 of JAZNXT010000090.1, read as the reverse complement.
CGGTCTTGATGGTGATAAACGCGGCTGGGAACGCTGCGGTGACGATAATCTTTACAACCGGTCTGCCATCCGGCGGGTCATCAACGCATTTTTCCAATCGCCTCCGCAGGATGAACGGCCCGCCGAACACGCCCCCTGGCCGGAAGGCGCATTTGTCATCAAACACAACGGCAAATATTATCTTCAGCGGGCGATCGGCGGAACGGAATACAATACTTACGCGGAAGATGTCTGGGTGGGAGATCATCCCCTCGGACCGTTCACTCTGCAAGCGGATGCCCCTACATCCCACAAAGCGGGCGGATTCATCACCGGTGCCGGTCACTCCTGTTCTTTTCAGGATCAATACGGGAACTGGGTCCATGCCAGCACCATGCGTATTTCCCAACGGTTCATCTTTGAACGGCGCATCGGATTTTTCCCGATCAACTTTCTGGAGGACGGCACTTATGTCTGTCAGCAGCGGTTCGGAGATTACCCCCATTATATCCCGGACACCAGGACAGATGAAGATCTTTTCACCGGCTGGATGCTGCAAAGTTTCCGCGCGCCCGTTATTGCCAGCTCGGAAATGGAAGATTGCCCCGCATACAATGCCGTGGACGAAAATATTATGACGCACTGGGTGGCAGCGGAAAACGATCCGCTCCCCACGCTGACAGTCGATCTTCAAACCCGGACTGCGGTCAAAGCCGTGCAGGTCAACTTCTCCGAACACCATTGCAGACAATGGGCATTCCGCGGCCCCGGCGGTGCATACCGTTATCTGCTGGAAGGTTCTGACGATGGCGAAAACTGGCAGACCATTGCCGATGAACAGAAAAATACCGAAGACAAAACTCACCGTTACCATGAATGTAACTGCTCCGCACGGTATATCCGGCTGACCGTCACATCCGTCCCCGCAGGCGGTATGGCGGCAGTTTCCGGTCTGCGCGTATTCGGCAGTAATGGTTCCGCTGCGCCTGCGGCACCTGTGAATGTTACTGCAATACGGAATAAACTGGATCCGACACAGGTCATGATCCGCTGGCAGGCACCTGCCGATTGTACCGGGATCAATATCCGTTGGGGGTTGACTCCCGACCGGATGTACCATTGCCGTCAGATCGATGGAGCAGAACACGATCATTTTCTTCTGGCGTGCCTCCATTCAGAAATGGATTATTGCCTTGCATTGGAAGCCTACGGACGCGGCGGCGTATCGCCGCTGACAGAATATATTGAGATCAAAAACTGAAAATAAAAAATCAACAACGGAAAGGAATCCGAAACATGAGAAACGATTGGGAAAATCAGGAGTTGACCAACATCAACCGTTCGCCGGCAAGAACCATCTGTGTCCCCTTTGACAGCAAAGAAGATGCGCTGACGCTTGACCGGACTCTTTCGCCGTATTTCAAACTGTTGAACGGGGCATGGATGTTCAATTATTTTGCCACTCCTGAAGCCGTGCCGGATGATTTCCATGAAGAAGATTTCGATTGCTGCGAATGGGATCAGATCGTGGTTCCCAGCAACTGGCAGATGAAAGGCTACGGCGCACCCCATTACACCAATGTGGTCTATCCCATCCCCACCGATGCTCCGTTCGTTCCCAATGAAAACCCCACCGGCTGCTATATCCGGGAATTTGAAGTGGATGATTCCTGGGACGGAAAAAAGATCAGTCTGGTATTCAATGGTGTGGATTCCTTCTTCTATGTGTGGGTGAACGGTCAGATGGCGGGCATGAGCAAAGGCAGCCGTCTGGTGGCGGAATTTGATATCACCGATATCGTCCGTGTCGGCATGAACCGGATCTCTGTTCAGGTCCTTCAGTGGAGCGATGCCACTTATCTGGAAGACCAGGATATGTGGTGGCTTTCCGGGATCTTCCGCGATGTTTATCTGCTGGCGGAAAATGCAGATGCCTGTATCCGGGATATTTTCGTTCATACGCCGCTGGATAAAAAATTCAAAGACGGTATGTTCTCCGCAGAGATCGCCGTTGACGGCAAAGATGCCGTCTCTGCAAAAGTGGAACTCTTTGATGCTGATGGGGTTCCCGTTTTCGATAAAGCATTGGAAAGCAAAATCAAAGATGGCAAAGTCTGCGTGAAAGCGACCGTGAAAGATGTGAATGCGTGGACCGCAGAAACTCCGTACCTTTACACCGTGGCAGTGACTCTGCTCAACAGCAAAGGCAAAGCCATCGTCAGCAAGGCACTGGCTGTTGGTTTCCGTACCGTCGAAATCGATTACAAAGCGGGCAGTCTGCTGGTGAACGGCTCCCGTATCATGATCCGCGGTGTGAACCGGCATGAATTCCAGACCGATCTCGGCAGAGCAGTCACGGTGGAATCCATCCGGGATGATATTCTCCAGATGAAGCGTCACAATATCAACGCCATCCGTACCAGCCATTATCCCGACACACCCGTCTTCTACGAACTCTGCGACAAATACGGTCTGTATGTCTTCTGCGAATGTGACCTGGAAACTCACGGGTTCGGCTACGCACAGGGAACCAATCCCTCCCACTGGCCGGAATGGGAAAAAGCATACGTCGATCGTATGCAGCGCATGGTGGAATCTTTCAAGAATCACGCCTGCGTGATCGTGTGGAGTCTGGGCAATGAATCCGGCTTCGGCTGCAATCACGAAAAAATGATCGAATGGACCCGTAAACGGGATAACTCCCGCCCTGTCCATTATGAACGGGATACCGAATTTGATTTCGCTCATACGGATATCCTCTGTCCCATGTATCCCGCACCTGCCGAGTGTGCAAATATGATCGAACGCATCAATGCAAAAGGTCCGAAAAAACCCTTCATCATGTGCGAATATGCCCACGCAATGGGTAACGGCCCCGGCTGGCTGAAAGATTACTGGGATTTCTTCTATTCCAACAAATATACGCAGGGCGGCTTCGTTTGGGAATGGTGCGATCACGGGATCCGTACACAAACCGATGACGGTGTCGAATTCTTCGCATACGGCGGCGATTTCGGTGAACAGCTCCACGACGGCAACTTCATCACCGACGGACTGGTGTTCCCTGATAAAACTCCCTCTCCCGGTCTGATCGAATACAAAAAAGTGATCGAACCCGTGTGCATCTCCGCAAAAGATATTGCCAAGGGGATCTTCAGCGTGAAAAACTACTACGATTTCCGCGACCTCTCCCACTTGAACATCGTTTGGAGCATCAGCGAAAACGGCAGAACCATCCGTACCGGCAATCTGCCGCCTATGACCACAAAAGCTCACGAAACGGAAGATCTGACCATCCCGTACAGCATCAATGCCAGACCCGGCGCGGAATATTTCATCAATATTTCCTTCCTCCTCGGCTGCGATACGTTGTGGGCGCGTTGCGGTCATGAAATCGCATGGGGACAGTTTGCCATTCCGGTGAAAACGAAAAAAGCGGCAGCCAAAGCACCCGCCATCATCACCAATGTAAATAAACTGGATATCGACGAAGATCAGGAATCCTTCTACATTTCCGCTGCAAACGGAACTCTGGTGGAATTCAATAAAACATTCGGTACCATCGCCAGTCTGGAACGCAATAATCTCCAGATCATGGAACAGGGTCCGGTCTTCAATATCTTCCGCGCACCCACCGACAACGACCACGGCTGGAGTGCCAGCTTCGACAGAGATTGGAACAATGCCGGTTTCAATATGATGCGGCAGCGCGTGATCGATCTTGATGCAAAGATCCTGAAAGACGGCTCCATCAAACTGGAAGTCAATGCCCGCGCCTGCGGTCTGAACAAACGCAACGGAATCAATCTGACCTATCTCTACACCTTCCTGAACGATGGTTCCTTCACCATGGAACTCGCCGGAACACCCGATAAAGATCTGCCCCACCTGCCCCGCGCAGGTGTCCGTCTCGCTCTGCCCGAAGCCATGGACAGTGCCGCTTGGTTCGGACTCGGTCCGGGTGAAGCCTATGCCGATACCAAAGAAGCACAGAGAGTCGGCTACTACAAAGCCTCTGTGGATCAGCTCCTCACGAACTATATGTTCCCTCAGGAAAACGGCAACAGAATGGATGTCCGCCGCGCCGCCTTCACCGATCTGCATCTGGCGGGTCTTTTCGTGGGCGGTCTGCCCCAGTTCAATTTCTCCGCTCACAGATTCACGGCGGAAGATTTCGCAAAAGCGAAACACCCCCACGAACTGGAAGCCCGGGATCATATCACGCTGAATCTGGATTGGAAACAGTGCGGTATCGGTACCGGATCCTGCGGCCCTGCCACATTGGATAAATACCGGATCCCCGCGGAACCCTTCAAGTTCGCATTGCGTTTCCGCACGCTTACGCCCGGAGAATTGAACGACCGTTCCTTCTTCAATCTGTGATGAGGTGGCGTTCCCATGCTCCCCATTACAAGAGCCGGACTGCTCACGCAGGAAAGCTGTAACCTTATCGCATGCGCCGTCAAATCAGACGGTGTTGCGGTAAGACGCGTCCATCCGGAAGCGATCCATCCCTTCCGGACGGATTTTCAGCGCGATCGTGACAGAGTCCTGCACAGTCACGCATTCCGCCGTCTGGAATATAAAACCCAGGTGTTTTTGAGCGGATCCGGCGACCACCTGCGGAACCGCCTGACCCATACCATCGAAGTCGCCGCCATCGCCCGGACGATCTCCAATGCCCTGTGCCTGAATGGCGATCTGACCGAAGCTGTGGCTTTGGCTCACGATCTTGGACACACTCCGTTCGGTCATGCCGGAGAACGCGCTTTGAACCAGATCCTCGCCGATCATGGCGGATTCGATCATAATATGCAGGCTCTGCGTGTGATCGATCATCTGGAAGTGAAATACCCCGAATACAACGGGATCAATCTCACCATCGCCGCACGGGAAGCCCTCATCAAACACCGGACGCCCGGCGTGACTGCGCTGGATGGCGTTCTGCTGCCGCCGTGTCCCGGTCTGGAAGCACAGGTGGCGGATGTGGCAGACGATCTGACCTATTACGGACACGATGTGGATGACGGGCTGGATTCCGGTCTGCTGACCCACGATATGCTCAAAGATCTGGAGATCTGGCAGCGTGCCTGCGAAAAAGCAAAAGAACGCAATTATCTGCCCGGAGACAACCGTTTTCTACCCTATGCTGTGCGGTGTCTTATTGATATGATGGTGGGGGATGTGATCCGCTATTCTGCTGCGGCGATCAGTGCTGCCGATCCGGGATCTCCGGAAGAAGTGATGCTGCTGGATCGGCCTCTTGTTTCCTTCAGTCCGGAATTTCAGAAGATCACCGATGAACTCAAAGCGTTTCTGTACGAGAATCTGTACTTCGGCAAAGTCTTGAGTCCGCTCAATGAACTTTCCCGCAGCCGTTTGACGTTCCTCTACGAATACTTCCTGAAACATCCTGATGAAATGGGCGGATCCGCCCGCAACCGGATCGCAGAAGATGGACTTGTCCGCGCCGTTGCCGATCATATCGCCGGCATGACCGACACCTTTGCCGTCAGCGAATATCTCCGGCTGAAATAAGATTTTCATATTACCGCGATCCCGCATTTTTTCATATCTCCTTTTGATCTTTCATGTATCCCGACTGGCAGGTCAGAAATACACAGAAATCAAAAGGAGATTTTTTGTAACCCCCCCCCCGGAAGATTTTTTAACTTTATCGAACATCCGTTTGATTTTTTGTTAACGAGTCAAACTCTCATTCTGCGGAACGTGGAATGAGGCTTTGCGAATAAAAGTTTTTCCCGCAATATCACACAAACTTGAAGTTGTATTCTTTTATTCTTCGTCGTCCGGGGGGACGATCCGCAGAGGATCGCCGTAAGTCACGGGAGCAAAAAGGAGTACGCCCCAGGTCACCATCATAACAAACAGGGCGGTGAGTTTCATCATTACGCCGGGGATCGCGGAGACCAGCAACGCATACACCACGATCATAACGACCAATGAGGCGCACCATGCAAGGGAAACAAAGCTGGAAGGATAGGATTCTTTCCGGGTGACTTCCGCTCCGCAGCGGGAACATTTCAGGATCGTCATCGTCAGGATCGGACGCGGCACCAGCTCCGACTGCACCAGCGGAGCTTCCTTGATTTTCGCCATGGTGCAGCATTTTCCGCAGCAGGGGCATTGGTGAGCGGCTTTCACGCGCTTACCGCAACGGATCGCCAGAATGATCGTCAGCACCACCAGCAATACCGGCAGGATCCACAGGGAGATCCATTTTGCATAGGCAGGCATTTTTTCCAGGAAGAGTCCCGCGATCCCGAACCATGAAAGGGGGATCAGCACGACCACCGCGAGACGGAATCCCGCCCACAGGCTTTGAAAAAACATACGCAAAGAAGCGAATGCACCGCTTTTGGCTTTTTTCCGTTTCGGGAGATCGAAAGCGGAGTGCATTTCCATGTTCAAAATGATTTCAAAATCTTCCGGCAGGGAACCGGGCTTTCCCCATTCGCGACCGGAATCTTCGGCATTTTCATCATTTTTGAATTGAAAAGCGATGCCGCAGGCGGGGCATTTTGTTTTGATCCGTGCGGAAGGATCCGCATTTTCATTGGTCTCACCATCAAAAATCTGTTGGCAATTCGGGCATTTCAGTTGGATTTGTGCCATGATCTGTTCCTCGGTAAGGTATATTTCTCTATATCATTCGTGAGTAACAATAGCACGCTCCCGCACTATTTTCAAGGGAGAAAAATAAAAAAATCTCTGCTTTTGAGAGGTAATCGCCCGGAATGGAAAATGTTTTTCCGGTTTCGTGTCCGTTTTTTCCTTTATGTCGTTTGAAATCCAGTATTTTTGCTGTATATTACAAAACGAAAACAGAAATGACAAAACTTTCCGGTCTGTCCTATGGATGATGTACTGATAATCGATAATTTGACAAAATCTTTCGGCGCAACGCCTGTACTTTCCGGCGTGACGCTCTCTCTGAAACGGGGTCAGATCCTCGGTTTGGCGGGAGAAAACGGAGCGGGAAAATCCACGCTTGGCAGATTGATCAGCGGCAGACTCAAACCGGATTCCGGCTCCATTCGTCTGAACGGGAGTTGTTATGTATTGCCGCAGGAATTTGCCCAGATCCCCACATTGACGGTCTATGACAATATTTTTCTCGGACGGGAAAAATCCTGTTTCGGCGTTCTTGATTCCCGCACGATGTGCCGCCGCGCGAAAGAACTTTTCAAAGAATTGGGATATCCCATTGATCCGGAACGCATGGCTTCGACCTTGAGTGTGGCGGAAAAACAGATGACGGAAATTGCAAAATCCCTTCTTTTTGAATCCAATCTTTTGATCCTGGATGAACCGACTACCGTTCTATCCAGACAGGAAACAGAAAATCTTTTTACACTTCTGCGGCAGTTGCGTGCAAAAGGGACCGCGATCATTTTTGTGACACATAAGCTGGATGAAATGCTTTCTCTCTGCGATGAAGTGGCAGTCCTGCGGGACGGCGTACTGGTCTCCCGTGATAAGGCTTCCGATCTGACCCCTTATGATGTGGCATGCAAAATGGTAGGCAGAAATCTGACGCAGGTTTTCCCGGAAAAGACAGTTGTTCCGGAAGATGCACCGGTACGCTTTGCTGTGGAACATCTTTCTTCCGCCGACGGTCTGGTGAAGGATGTATCTTTCTCCATCAAACGGGGAGAGATCCTCGGTCTGGCGGGGTTGGCCGGTGCAGGCAGAACGGAACTGGCGGAAACGATCTGCCAGCTCCGCAAACGGAAAAACAACGGCGGAGTGATCCGTATCGACGGAAAGATCCTGACGGCAAAAACGCCGCAGAAGATCTTTCGCAGCGGGCTTTCCTATCTTTCGGAAGACCGGCAGGGGACAGCATTGCTGACAGGACAGACGCTTTTTGAAAATACCACATTGACCTCTCTGCTGCAAAAATACTGTTCGTGGGGCATTGTGGAAAAGAAGAAACAGATCCATGCCACGCAGGACTATATCAAACATTTCCGGATCAAATGTGAAGGTGCGAAAGCGACGGTATCCAGTTTGAGCGGCGGCAATCAACAGAAAGTTGCGCTGGCGAAGGGGCTGGACACGGATCCCATCGTATTTATTTTCGACGAACCGACCCGTGGGGTGGATGTGGGTGCGCGGCGGGAGATTTATGATTTCATCCACGAGCTTGCCGCACAGGGGGTATCCTGTCTGCTGATCTCTTCGGATCTTCAGGAAGTGATCGGCAACTGCACACGGGTGCTGGTGATGTATAATGGAACGATCCGCGGCGAAGTCAGCGGAAACGATATTGATGAAGAGAATATAATTCTTTATGCAACAGGAGTGAAATAAGAAAAAATGTTGTTGCTGGATAAATTCAGGAATACGGACGGCTCATTCAAATGGAGTACCCTCACAGCTGTGGCGGGAAACGCATTTTTTGCCCTTGCCGTGATGTATGTGGTCTGTCTGATCGCACACCCTGCCTTTGAAAAGCCGGAAACGATCATGATGATCGTGCGGCAGGTGACGTGTGTGGGGATCATCGCACTGGGAATGACTTATGTGATCGCCGGGGGCGGCATCGACCTCTCCGTGGGGGCTCTCTTTGCATTCTGCGGTGTGGTGTCGGTGCGGGTTCTGATGTATTTGCAGGAAAATCCCGGACTGCTTCCGGAAAGTCTGTGTACCACGAACGAAGGTGCCTTTGCATTGATCTGCGTGATCTCGGTTTTGGCGGGAGCTGCCGGGGGTGCATTGAACGGTTTTCTGGTGACAGTCTGCCGGATCCCGCCTTTTATTGCCACATTGGGGACTCTTTCCATTTACCGGTCACTGGCATTGCATCTGGCGGATTCCGGAACATTGTCACTCTTCGATCTGCCGCAGAAAGTTTCCATGATGGAGATCGCGGACTGTGATTTCGGGATCGTTCCGGTGGCGGCGATCGTTCTGGTGATCATCACAGCACTGATGGCGTTCACCATGCGCAAAACGGCATACGGGCATCATTTGTGCGCAGTGGGAGCCAATGTGAAAGTGGCGAAATTTGCAGGGATCCGCACCGATCTGGTATCATTTATGAGCTATGTGATCGTGGGGATCTGCGTGGGTGCGGCAATGGTCCTGTTCCTCGGACAGTTTGACAGTGTTTCCTCCAGCAATGCCGGCAATCTTTATGAACTGGATGCCATTGCCGCTGTGGTGATCGGCGGCACTGCCATGAGCGGCGGACGGGCTTCGCTGTGGGGAACTCTTGCGGGGGCATTGATCCTGGGGCTGATCTTTGCATTGCTGAACATTCTGGCGACCGTGCCGAATCTGAAAGATTCTGCGGTTCTGAGTCTGCTGGCATCGCCCACATTGAAAGATCTGGTGAAAGGTATTATCATTTTGTTTTCAGTATTCATCCAAAGAAAGGAAAAAGTATGAAGATTTTTTATTCTCTCGTATTGTCCGTGATCGCAGCAGTTTGCGTTTTCGGCATCACCGCCTGTGCGCGGAAAGCGGAAAGCGGTAAAGTCATTGCCATCGTGATCCCCGCCGCCGACCACGGCTGGACCGCCGGAGTGATCTCCTGGGCGGAAAAAGCAAAAGAAGATATCGGCAAAGAAGATCCGTCTGCGAAAGTCATCATCGCCACAGCGAAAAGCGCACAGGACCAGGTCTCTGCCATCGAAACACTGATGCAGCAGGGGATCAATACCATGGTGCTGCTGCCCGTGGAATCGGAAGCCTTGACACCCATCTGCAAAAAAGTCAAATCACAGGGCGTGAAACTGGTGGTGGTGGACCGCGGATTGGCGGATCCGGAACTGGCTGATATGGAAGTGGTCGGCGATAATGCCGGATTCGGTGAAGCCTCCGCAAAAGCAATGGCGGAAGTGTTGGGCGGAAAAGGGCTGATCGTGGCAATGGAAGGCGTGCCGTGTCAGACCAATACCGACCGGGTGAACGGATTTAAAAAGGTGATCGCCGATTATCCGGAAATCAAAGTGGATTACGGCAGAGCCAACTGGAACGATGAAGAAGGCGCAAAACTTATGGAAAACAAGCTGATCGCCTATAATCAGATCGATGCTGTCTGGGCAGGAGATGACGATGTTCTGCGGGGCGTGCTGAAGGCATACCGGAAATCCGGCAGAACCGATGTGAAAGCAATGTCCGGCGGCGGCGGCAGCCAGTATATCATCGGCTTGATCAAAAATAATGATCCCGTGGTGAAATTCACTATCACTTATCCGCCGAAAATGATCTATAATGCCGCAATGCTTGCCCTGAAAGACGATTTCAGCAAGAAACGCGTGGTCATCCCCGCCGAAAAGATCACTCCGGAAAATGCGGAAAAATTCGTATTTGAAGGCTCCAAATATTGAGTTTGTGAAGAAATGTCTGGATCTTCGCGCAGTCCGCGCGGCGGCGGCAAGCTCATTTTGCCTGTGGGCAAAATGAGCTGATCCCGCACAAAAAAAGCGTGCCTGGACCGGCACGCTTTTTTTGTGTGCGGGATCGGACCGGCGTTCGCCGGTCCTGCCGCCGCCGCGCCGCACATACCATCCCGCCTTTTTCGTATGTGATTTTTACTTTATCTGCCTTGACATTATACAAACTCCGGTTTATAGTATGTTATAGAGAATATCCTGTCACACCGGAGTAACAAATGACAACAGAAGATGAATCGGTATTGAATGAGATCCGGCATCAGCTTGATGCCAGGATCATTCAGGGAGCAGTCGTCCGATCCAACCGGGATCAGGCTCCGTTTTTTGCGGGGATGCAGACGGATACGCTGCAAATGACTGCAAATTCCCGTTTTGATATTGCCTCCACGGGCAAAACGTTCACCGCGCTTTGCTGCGCTCTGCTCATTGACGGGGGAAAACTGGATCCGGATGCGCCTTTTACGGAATATCTGCCGGAACACGCACTTGGAAAAAATTGCAGGATCACGGTCCGCGATCTTGCCGTACACGGCAGCGGTTTTGACAACAGCAAGCCTTATCACGGACTGCCCCCGGGTCCGTTTGAGGAACGGCTTTTCCAGTTGATGCCGGTCCGGGAACGCCGGACCTGTTTTGAATATTCCTGTGCCAATTTCATTCTTTTGGGTAAAATCGCAGAACGCCTCACGGGAATGGATCTGGATACCCTTGCGCGGAAATGGATATGGTCGCCTCTCGGCATGAAAGACACCACCTGGAACGCGCCGGGAAACGGTCCATGGGAAGTGCTGCACCATTTTCCCACACGGACGCCGGGAGAACACAACGACGGAGATTGTTTCGGTTACGGCAGACCGCTGGGCAGCGGCAGTTGTTTTTCCACGGTGACGGATATGCTGAAATTTGTGCAGACGATCCTGAAAAGAGAATATTTCCCCCGGAAAGTATATGATCTCATCTACACCTGCGATTTTGTTTGCGGCGGCACGCGGCGCAGTTTCGGCTGGGATATGACGGATGGTGGAAGACCTGCCGCGCTCTCGGCGCAGACGATCCATCATTCCGGCTGGACGGGTCAGAGTCTTTTTGTCGATCCGGAAAATGATTTCTGCGCGGTGATCCTCACATCCCGTTCCGGCGACTGGACGCAGGCGCGGGACGGCAGGATCAGAATTGCCGAAAAACTGTATCAATGTTCAAACTGATCATATCAAGGAGTTTTAACTATGGGATACCCTGAATTTCAGAATCGGACAGCGATGGCAACGGGCGGAGCCTCCGGGATCGCGTTGCTGTTCCTTCAGCAGATGGCACAGAACGGAGCCAATGTGGTCTTGTGCGATGTCAATATCGAAGCAGCGGAAGCGGAAGCAGAAAAGATCCGTGCGGCGGGCGGCAATGCCATTGCCTGTCAGGTGGATGTCCGCAAATACGATCAGATCGAAGCGGCAGTCAATACCGCATTGGAAAAATTCGGCAGTGTGGATTATCTGCTGAATGCGGCAGGGGGCAATTCCCAGCGGATCTGCAGGCAGACCGGCGGATTTGTCAATGCCTCTCCGGAAAGTATTGAATGGGGTGTGGATGTAAATTTGAAGGGAGCGATCCTGTTCACCCGCGCCGTGCTGGGAAAAATGCTGGATCAGAAATACGGTGTGATCATCAATATGGGATCCATCGACGGCGTGACCGGCGCACAGTGTCTGGATTATACTGCCTCCAAAGCGGGAATGATCGGCTTGAGTCAGGGCACCGCCAATATCGGTGCGCCTTACGGTGTCCGTTCCATGTGCGTTTCTCCGGGACCCGTGCTGACCCGTCCCGCCATGGCAAATATGAAAACGCTTCTCGGCAGAGCGGCGGAAACCATTGAAGTGGTGGATCTGATCCTGTATCTCTGCTCCGATAAAGCAGCGTTCATTACGGGGCAGAACTATGTGATCGACGGCGGACGCGCGCTGGCGGCATCTCATTTCTGATCTCAACACAAAGAAAACAGTTGTATGGAAGACAGCGAATCATTATTTCAGCTTGGAATAAAAGCTGCAGAACAGAATGACCTTGCCGCCGCCGCAGGATTTTACCGGAAGGCGGCAGAAAACGGTCATATCGATGCGATCTTTGAATGGGGGGTCTGCCTGCTTTTCGGTGACGGTGTGGCGCAGGATGTGCCACAGGGTCTTGCCCTGCTCCGCCGCGCCGCAGATGCCGGACAGCAAACAGCACTTGCCATGCTGCTGCAATATGATCTGACAGAAACACCGGAAGATCCGAAAGCGCAAGACTTTGTGCTTCAGCATCTTCCGGAAACGATCGATATTTTCAAACAGTTGCCGCCTGCGGCTGTCCTGCCCTATCTGGATCCGTTGAAAGAACTGGCAATCAACGACGAGAACGCCCTTTTCTGCGTGCTGCGTTTTTATATGGAACAGGGCCCGCAGCAGACTGTTGCGTGTCTGCAGGAGTTGACAGACCGCGGCAGTCAGGGTGCGCGTTATCATCTGGGGATGTGCTATATGGACGGCACTCTGGTGGAAAAAGATGAAGCCAGAGCCGTGGAACTGCTGAAAGTTCTGCCCGGTGCCGACAGTGCATTGAACGGCAGAAAGAAAGATTGATCGCCATGAACAACACATTCCGCAATACAATGCTCCTTGCAGTCATTTCCGCGATCCTCTGCCTGCCATTCGGGCTTGTGGCAGTCTTTTACGCACGGAAAAGCATGGAATTCCGGAAAAAAGAACTGCCGGAAAATGCACGGCTGAACATCATCCATGCCGACCGTTGGGCAATTTCCGCGATCATTGCCGGGCTGCTCTTCTGGACTCTGACGATCCTCCGGCTGAAAACAATGTAACAAAATTAAAATACAAGGAAATAAATACAATGGAAAAATTGAATATCCTGGTAACAGGCGGTGCAAGGGGGATCGGAGCAGGAATCGTGGAAGTCCTTGCCGAACAGGGACATAACATCGGATTCTGCGGCAGGGCAGCTAAAGAAAAAGCGGCAGATTTCCTTGCCGGACTGCAAACAAAATATCCTGCACAGAAATTTGAATATTTCCAATGCGATATTTCCAGCGGTGATGACCGGAAAAAACTTATTTCCGCCTTCCTTGCCGCCTTTGACAACGAACTGGATATGTTGGTGAACAACGCCGGTGTCGCTCCGGATGTCCGCGCCGACCTGCTGGATATGGGGGAAGAAAGTTTTGACCGTGTGTTGAATATCAATCTGCGGGGACCGTTTTTCCTGACCCAGCTCGCGGCAAAAGCGATCATGGCAAACCGGAACGGAAAATTCCATTGTATCGTCAATACCGGATCCGTTTCGGCAGATTATGCCAGTATCAACCGGGGGGAATATTGTCTTTCCAAAGCCGGAGTGGCAATGGCAACAAAATTGTGGAGCGTGCGCCTTGCCGATGAAGGGATCGCGGTGTATGAGCTGCGTCCCGGCGTGATCAAAAGCGATATGACGGAAGTGGTTTCCGCAAAATATGATAAGATGCTTGCTGAAGGTCTGGCTCTCCAGCGGCGGTGGGGAATGCCCCGGGATGTGGGTAAAGCCGTGGCAATGCTTGCCGCAGGTTCTCTTGCCTATTCCACCGGACAGGTCATCAATATCGACGGCGGTCTGACCGTGGAAAGGTTCTGATCCATGGCGCAGATCCGCAGACTCCATACACTGATCCTGGGCAGCGGTGCTGCCGGTCTTGCCGCCGCCGTGCGTCTTCATGCACAGGGGATCACAGATATAGCCATTTATTCCGAAGGTCTGAAAACTGGCACATCCATCAATACCGGCAGCGATAAACAGACTTATTACAAGCTGGGAATGTACGGCAATGAACCCGATTCTCCCGTGCTGATGGCAAAAGATCTTGCCGCAGGCGGCGCAGTTCACGGGGATATTGCGCTGGTGGAGGCTTCTCTCTCGCCGGAAACATTCCATCACCTTGCTCTGCTGGGGGTCCCATTCCCCCACGACCTTCACGGACAGCATATCGGATACAAAACGGATCACGATCCCAAACGGAGAGCCACCAGCTGCGGACCTTACACTTCCCGGGAGATGTGCCGCGCCCTCATCGAAGAAGTGAAAAAACGCGCCATCGATGTCCGGGAAAAACGCGTGGCTCTGAAACTTTTGAAATTGGATGACCGCTGCTGCGGAGCCGTCTTTCTCAATCTGAAAGTCAGTCAGACGCAGGACGCATTGGAATGTGTCCTTGCCGACAATGTGGTATTTGCCGTTGGCGGACCCGGCGGTTTTTATGCAAAAAGTGTTTATCCATCCATTCATTACGGCGGGATCGGTCTTGCGGTGGAGATCGGTGCAAAGACACGGAATCTGGCGGAATCACAGTTCGGCATGGCTTCTGTAAAATTCCGCTGGAATGTATCAGGAAGTTATATGCAGGTGCTGCCGCGTTTTGTTTCCTGCACCGCAGACGGAAAATCCGATGAACGCGAGTTCCTGCGGGAATATTTTTCCGGTCCCGCAGAAATGTATGATGCTATTTTCCTGAAGGGGTATCAATGGCCCTTCGCCGCAGGTCATGTGCCGGGATCATCCATGATCGATATTTATGTCAACCGCGAGATCGTGGAACGGGGCAGACGGGTCTTTCTGGATTACCGTACCGATCCGGCGGATCTTGATCTGAACCGGCTGAATGAGGAGACCCGCACCTATCTGAAACGCTCCGGCGCAACACAAAATACGCCGCTTGCCCGTTTGATCGCATTGAACGAACCGGCATTGGAACTTTATCGCGATCACAATATCGACCTTGCCGCAGAAATGCTGGAGATCGCTGTTTGCGCTCAACACAATAATGGCGGTCTTGCCGGTGATATCTGGTGGCAGTCGGTCAATATTCCCCGCCTGTTCCCCGTGGGGGAAGTCAATGGCTCTCACGGTGTGACCCGTCCCGGCGGATCTGCCCTCAATGCAGGTCAGGCGGGCGCGTTCCGTGCAGCGGAAATCATCGCAAAAAAATTCGCATCTTCCGATCTGGATGAATCTGCCGCCGCTGCTCTCGCAGAAAAAACACTGGCAGAGTTCCGACAACTTTTCACACAAAAAAATACCCTCTCTTTCAAGCAGGAACGGACTCTTTTTCAAAACCGCATGACTGCGTCCGGAGCGTTCATCCGCAAAAAAGCAGATGTGGAACAGGCATTGGAGGAAACGCGCAAACAATACAAAGCCAATGCCGCAGACGGTCTGGCGGGTCTCTCCTGCCGGGACGCGGCGGAAGCCTTGCGGAACCGGCATATCCTTGCCGCACAGATCGTGTATCTGGAGTCGATCAAACGGCAGATCGCAGACGGTGTCGGTTCCAGAGGCGGTGCCATTGTGCAGGACAACCGCGGGAACATCATCCCCGAAGATCCCCGTTATCGTGGATTTGTGCTGGAAAACAGTTTTTCCGTCAAAGATACAAGCGTCCTTTCGGAATGGATCCCCTGCCGCGATGTGCCGGATCCCGACGGCTGGTTTGAAACAGTCTGGCGGGATTGCCGTACCGGAAAAATCTATGAGTAAAATCTTAACAGAGAAAGCAGAACTTCTTATGCCTCAATACCGTAAAGTCACCGAATTCAAAACGCCGGAAGATTTCGCCCGCTATGCACAGGAGGAAAATTACTCTTTCGGGATCGAAGCAACGCTTTCCGGCGCAACCGCTCAAACCATCACATACAATGGCAAAACCATCGGCAACCGTTGGGCGATCCTCCCCATGGAAGGATGGGATTGCGAAAATGACGGCACACCAAGCGAATTTACCCGCCGCCGCTGGATGCGGTTCGCCACAAGCGGTGCAAAACTGCTTTACGGAACTGAAGCCGGTGCTGTGATGCACTCCGGCAGAAGCAATCCGCAGCAGCTGCTGGTGGCGGATCACACAAAAGAAGCTCTGAAAAATATCTGCGCCGATATGCGCGCCGCACATAAAGACCGGTTCGGCAGCTGCGATGATCTCCATATCGGATTGCAGCTGACTCATTCCGGACGCTATTCCCATCCCAACGAAGCCGCAAAACTGGAATCGGTCACCGCATACGCGCATCCGCTGCTGGATAAAAAATTCGGAAACGGTCCCGGAAATGTTGTCAGCGATCAGGAGATCGGAAATATCGTGCGCCACTTCATCAAAGCCGCCGCCATCGCAAAAGAAGCCGGATTCGATTTCGTGGATATCAAAATGGCTCACGGATATCTGGGACACGAATTCCTTACCGCATACGACCGCAAAGGCAGTTACGGCGGATCCTTTGAAAACCGGACCCGTTTCTACCGGGAGATCGCTGACGGAATCCGGGAAAATGTGCCGGGACTGGAACTTTCCTCCCGCATCAGCCTGTTCGATATCAAACCTTTCATCAAAGGCAGCGACGGCGTGGGCATCCCCATGGAATGGGATGGCGATTATCCCTACGCGTTCGGCGGTGCCGGTGACGGCATGAATATGGATCCGGATCTGACGGAAACCGTGCAGTTGATCAAAATGATGCAGAACGATTACGGCGTGAAATTGATCTGCGCCACCATCGGAAGCCCGTATTATAATGTCCACATGCAGCGACCCGCCTATTATCCGGTATCTGACGGCTACGAAATGCCCGAACCCCCATTGTATAACGTGGGACGCCATATCCGCGCTGTAAAGCGCCTGAAAGAGCTTTGTCCGGACATCCTGACAGTCGGATCCGGATACACCTGCCTGCAAGACTTCCTCCCCCATGCCGCAGAATATTCCATCAAACACGGCTGGACCGATTTTGTGGGGATCGGACGGATGGTCCTCTCCTATCCCGACCTCTGTGCCGATGTTCTGGAAGGCAATCCCATTCAGCGGAACCGGATCTGCCGTACTTTCGGCGATTGCACCAACGCCCCGCGCCACGGTATGATCTCCGGCTGCTACCCCCTGGATGAATGGTACAAAAAACTCCCCGAAGCCCTGAAATTGCGGGAAATCAAAAAGAAAATGATGCAGAAATAAAGCAAGTATAACGCTTGACGCACACCCTTTTTATTTATGGCGCAAGTCTTTTTTTGCAATGTACAAAAAGAATTGCGCTTTTTCAGTATTTAAACAAGTCAAAGCAGCCCCCGCAGATGCCGGGGCTGCTTTGCGAATAAAAGTTTTTGGAAAGGGGGGCGGGGAAATACTTTTTTCAAAAAAGTTTTTCCCCGCAAAATTTCTAAACAGACACTCAAAAAAAACGCACGGTCCGGAAGGATCGTGCGTTTTGAATTTTTGATCTGTGGTGAGATCGTGGAGATCACACTCTGCCGCCTCTGCTGCGGAGTCTGCCGCGGGAGAGGAAGCCGTCATAATTTTTCATGACAAGATGGGATTCCAACTGGCTGAGCGTATCGATCGTCACACCTACGATGATCAGCAAACTGGTGCCGCCAAAGTAGGAGGAAACATTATACGGGATCTTCAACCAGGCAGTAAGAAGCGTCGGGAAGATCGCAAGGGCAGTCAGATAGACTGCGCCGGCGAAAGTCACCCGCGTCATAGTCGTATCCAGGAAGTCAGCAGTGGGCTGCCCCGGACGGATACCCGGGATATATGCGCCTTCCTTCTTCAGATTATCGGAAATCTGAAGGGGATTGAACATATTGGCGACCCAGAAGAAAGAGAACGCCAGGATCAATACCGCATAGATCGTCAGATAGACCCAATGCTGCGGATCGAAGAACCGGCCTGCACTGCGCGCCCATTCATATTTCACCAGAAGCTGAAGGATCATCGGCGGGAAGATCATGATCGCACCCGCGAAGATGATCGGCATAACGCCGGGGAAGTTGACCTTCAACGGCATGTAAGTATTGCCTCCGGTCATCTTATTGCCCACCGTTTTACGCGCCATCTGGATCGGAACGCGGCGGACACCTTGAGTCAGCACCACGGTCAGAGCCGTCACAACAGCAAAGACGATAAACAGCAGGAACAAGTGAGCCAGACGGAATTTTCCGCCTGCAGAAGTCACACCGCTGCTTGCCATATCGATCAAAGTTTTGATCGCCTGCGGAAGACGCTCAATAATGTTGATCGTGATGATCAACGAAACACCATTGCCCAACCCCTTTGCTGTAATACGTTCACCGAACCACATCAGGATCATAGTCCCGCAGGTAAGAATGATCATAGACATCAGAATGAATGTCGTATGATTACCGCTCACCAGCGGAGCTTCAGGCGCACGGAGTCCCAACCGTTCCGGATTGATCATTGCCACGGACGCCATCGCACCCTGCACAAGACAGATCGCGATCGTCAGATAACGGGTGTACTGGTTGATCTTCGCGTGACCGACCTCTCCTTCCCGTTTCAATTTTTCCAAAGACGGAACAACCGGCGCAAGCAACTGCATGATGATCGATGCGGAAATGTAGGGCATGATCCCCAACGCACCGATCGCGAACTGCTGAAGCGCACCACCGCTGAAAATGTCAACCATATTCAGGATGCCGCCAGCCGCCGCACTGCCTGCCAGCTGCTCAAAATACTTTCCGAGATTCTCCGAATTGACACCGGGACACGGGATATTCGCGGCAATTCTGCACAGGATAATAATACCCGCAGTGTACAAAATCCGCTTTTTCAGTTCCTTCACTTTGAAGGCATTGATGAATGCTGAAAACATATATCCTCTAATTTCCGGCGCGGGGATCTCTCCCCGCACCTGTTTGGTGTGAACGGAACACCCGGAATGTCAAACAGTCAATTACTTGCTGATGACTTCCACGGTGCCGCCGGCAGCTTTGATCTTCGCTTCAGCAGAAGCAGAAAATTTTTCCGCCTTGAATGTCATTGCCTTCGTGATGTCGCCATTGCCCAGGATCTTGAGCGGAGCAACAGTTTTGCCAATGAGACCTTTGCCGCGCAGTGCGTCGGAATCGATCACCGCACCGGCTTCAAACACATCATTGATGTCACTGAGGTTGGCAACATTGTAAATCATCTTCACGCCGACCGTAAAGCCGCGTTTCGGAATACGGCGGAAAGACGGAGTCTGACCACCTTCAAAGTGATGACGGATCGCTGCACCGGTACGGGAACGCTGACCCTTTTCACCACGGCCGGCAGTGCCGCCGAGGCCGGAACCATCACCACGGCCCACGCGCGTTCTGCGCTTTCTGGAACCGGGAGTAACCTGCAATTCATGCAATTTCATAGTAAATCACCCTTCAATATTAGATCTTGCCGCGTTTTTCCATGACCTGAGCTTTGGACTGCAGAGAGCTGATCGCAGCAAAAGTCGCTTTCACAACGTTCGCCGGATTGCTGGAACCCAGAGATTTGCCCAGAACGTCAACAATACCCGCAAGACTGAGGATCGCACGCATGGTGCCGCCGGCAATCATACCGGTACCTTCAGATGCAGGACGGATCAACACTTTGGAACCGCGGAATTTTGCTTCCACAGTGTGGGGGATGGTCGTGCCGCGGACAGGAACACAGATCATGTTCTTACGGGCAGCTTCGCCGCCTTTACGGATCGCATCAGACACTTCGTTGGCTTTGCCGTAGCCATAGCCGACTTTGCCGTTGCGGTCGCCGACAACAACAAGAGCTCCGAAACTGAAGTTCTTACCGCCCTTGACAACTTTCGCACTGCGGTTGATCGCCAGAACGATTTCACCGTCGCCCGCAGCGTCACGCTGGGAAGCGTTGAACGCGCGTTCATCGGATGCTTTCACCGCAGATTCATTTTTTGCTTTTTCGATAGCCATGTGGTATCTCTCCTCAGAATTTCAGACCGGCTTCACGCGCAGCATCAGCCAACGCTTTGATCTTGCCGTGATATTTCACACCGCTGCGGTCAAAAACGACCGTAGAGATGCCCGCTGCAATGGCTTTGGCTGCAGCCAGTTTGCCAAGAGCAACAGCCGCTTCCACGTTGCGTTTCAGGTTCAAAGCCTTGAAATCAGCAGAAAGAGTTGATTCCGCAGCCAGCGTGACCTGTGCATCATCATCAATGAACTGCACATACATATTGTTTGCAGTGAAGCTCACACACATCCGGGGACGTGCCGCAGTACCGCTGATTTTTTTGCGGATGCGAAGATGACGAAGTGCTTTTTTGAATTTAGGATTTCTGATCATTTTCTCGTCAACCTTTCATCATGCATTCGTCTTGCCCGGCTTGATCACAACGTGTTCATCCGCATAGCGCACGCCTTTGCCCTTGTAGGGTTCCGGCTTCTTGAAGCGGCGGATGCTGGCGGCAACTTCACCGACAAGCTGCTTGTCGTAACCGTCAATGGTAATCTTCGTGCCGTCCGTAATGGTCATCTTGATGCCTTCCGGGACAATGTATTCAATAGTGTGGGAATAACCGAGGTTCAGCGTGAGCTTGTTGCCCGCCAGCGTGGCTTTGTAACCGACGCCAACGATCAAAAGTTCTTTTCTGTAGCCGTTCAACACGCCGATGACAGCGTTGTTGATCAGGCTGCGCACAAGACCATGGAGAGCCTTGTACTGATCTCCGGTACGGGTGACCGTCACGGTGTCATTTTCCACTGCAACATTGATGCCTTCCGGCAGTTCGATGTTCAGTTTGCCCAGTTTGCCTTCCACAACAACAGCTGCATCGGCAACGGTAACTTTGACTCCGGCGGGGACTGCGATGGTTTTGCTACCAATTCTTGACATTTCAATACCTCACAGATTACCAGACGTAGCAGAGAATTTCTCCGCCCACATTTTCTTTTTCAGCTTCTCTGCCGCAAAGGACGCCCTTCGGGGTGGAGAGAATCGCAATACCCATGCCGTCTTTCACTCTGGGGATGTCCTTGCTGCCGCAGTACAGTCTGCAAGACGGTTTGGACACACGTTCCAGGTTTTCAATGACAGCACGCTTCTGAAAATATTTCATTTCGATCTTCAAGACCTTGCGGACATCTCCTTCGACAGTGTAGGAAGTGATGTAACCTTCGTCACAGAGGACTTTGGCGATCGCTTCTTTCATCTTCGAAGAAGGCATCTCCACAACTTTCTGCGTGGACATAACGCCGTTGCGGAGACGGGTCAGCATATCGGAAATAGGATCCTGCATACTCATGTTTCGTGACCTTTCTCTTACCAGCTTGCCTTCGTCACACCCGGGATCTGGCCGGTAGAGGCCATTTCACGGAAGCAGATACGGCAAAGTTTGAATTTGCGGATGAACGCACGGGGACGCCCGCAAGCGGCACAGCGATTATAGTTCCGGCTGGAAAATTTGGAACCGCGCTGCTGTTTTGCAATCAGACTTTTCTTAGCCATGTTTGATTACTCCTTATTTCGCAAAGGGAAATTCCAGCATAGCCAGAAGTTCCTTGCAGGCTTCATCCGTTTTCGCCGTAGTGACGAAAGTGATGTTCAATCCCAACGGATATTTGATCTTGTCCAGATCGATTTCCGTGAAGATGGAAACATCGGGAACACCGAGGTTGTAGTTGCCCACATGGTCAAAGCCCTTCTTCGGCGCGCCGTGGAAGTCTCTGACACGGGGGAATGCGTTGTGAACCAGACGATCCAGGAACTGGTACATCTTTTCGCCGCGGAGAGTGACCATCAGACCGACCACCTGACCCACGCGGAGTTTGAAGTTCGCAACGTTCTTCTTGGACTTACATGCGACAGGAGCCTGTCCGGCAAGAGCCGTGATGTGAGTACGCGCTTCGGAAAGAGCGTCCTTTTCCATCTTGGTGCTGATACCGGTGCTGATGACGATTTTCGTCAGCTTCGGAATCTCCATCACATTTTTCAGACCCAGTTTCGCCTGAAGCGCAGGTCTGACTTCTTCATTATATTTTTTCTTCATATCAGGCATGATTCATGTCTCCATTCAAGGCTGTTACGCCTTTTTTTCTTCTTGTTTTTTCACATTGGAAACGTGAACGGAAACAGAACGCTCGATCAAACCGCCATTGGGGTTTGCCTGAGATTTCTTCAGCGTGCGCATACCGATATTCTGTTTTTTCGCATCAGAAAGATTCTGAAGCTCCAGCACAACACGGTCTTTCTTTTTCAGGATCGCAAGGATCTTGCCGCTTTCGCCTTTCCAGTCTCCGCTGATCACATCAACCAGGTCGCCCTTCTTGACATGATAGATCTTCTGACATTTCGGGGTCATTTTATCCATTACAACACCTCCGGCGCGAGAGAAATGATCTTCATGAAGTCTTTTTCGCGCAATTCACGGGCAACCGGACCGAAGATACGGGTACCCTTGGGGTTTTTCTGATCGTCAATGATCACAGCAGCATTGCTGTCAAATTTCAGATAGGATCCATCTTCACGGCGGATCGGAGCCGCAGTGCGGACGATCACCGCTTTCACGACATCGCCTTTTTTGACGTTGCCGCCGGGAAGTGCTTCTTTCACAGCCGCAGTGACAATGTCACCCACATGTGCAATGGTCTTACGCTGACCCAGCACAGTGATCACAGTGATACGCTTTGCGCCGGAGTTGTCGGCGACTTCCATATTACTTTGCATCTGTACCATAATAGCTTATCCTTCCCCGGTGATTATTCGCCGTGACTGATGATTTCAAGGAGGCGCCAGTGCTTGTTTTTGCTGATGGGTCTGGTTTCCGCAATACGGACCATATCACCCTTCTTCGCCTCGTTCTTTTCATCGTGCGCCGCATAACGGACACGGGTCTTCACAACTTTCTTGTAGCGTTTGTGCGTGGTACGGCTCATGATTTCGACCACAATGGTCTTATCCTGAATGTCGCTCACCACTTTGCCAACGCGCGTTTTTCTGTTGCCGCGCACAGCAGTTGCCGGTGCTGCCGCAGTCGTAGTTTTCGTCTCTTCCATGGTTATTTCTCTTTCCATGTTTCAGCTCAGGCATCAGCCTTGGCAGCTTTTCTCAGTTCGACTTCCGTCAGCGCTCTGGCGAGGTCACGACGCGCATTGCGGATCTTCGCCGGGCTTTCCAACTGACCAGCTCTGGACTGGGCGCGGAGTTCGAATTTTTCCTTCTTCAGGTCTTCGATCTGGCGAGCCAGTTCTTCGTCGCTCATTTCTTTGAACAGTTTCATTTTCATTGTTCAGTTTTCCTTTCCATCAAGCGGTGACAGCACGTGCCAGGAAGCGGCAGCGGATGGGAAGTTTCGCAGCGGCGAGGCTCATGGCTTCGCGGGCGACGTTTTCCGAGCATCCGGAAACTTCAAACAGGACACGACCCGGTTTCACAGGTGCGACCCAGTATTCGACAGCACCTTTACCTTTACCCATACGCACTTCCAAGGGTTTCTTGGTGTAGGGTTTGTAAGGGAACACGCGGATCCAGACTTTACCACGACGTTTCATGTGACGCGTGATCGCAACACGGGCGGCTTCGATCTGGTTCGCAGTCAGATAGACACGATCGAGGGACTGCAGACCGAAGTCACCGAAGTCCAGTTCATTGCACCGCTGGCTCAGCCCGGCATTGTTACCGCGCTGCACCTTTCTGTGCTTTACTCTTTTTGGCATTAACGGCATTTTGCATTTCCTCCGTAGGTTCTTTGTGACAAATCCAAACCTTCACACCGATCTTACCAGCGGTCGTGTTGGCTTCGGAAAATCCATAATCAATACATGCTTTCAAAGTATGAAGAGGCGTTCTGCCTTCTTTATACTGTTCGGTTCTTGCCAGTTCAGCGGCACCGAGACGGCCGGAGCACTGGATCTTCACGCCTTCAGCACCGAGCTGCATTGCGGTCTGAATGGCTTTTTTCATGGCGCGGCGGAAACCGATACGGTGTTCCAGCTGCTGTGCAACGCTTTCAGAAACGAGCTGTGCGCAGGTTTCCGGCTGTTTCACATCCACCACATCCAGGATCAGTTCCTGACCCTTGCTCAGCAGTTTCGTCACAGCTTCTTTGAGCGCGTCCATTTCCGCACCTTTGATCCCGATCAGCTTGACAGGACGTGCAGCGTAAACAGTGACGCGGACACGGTTGACATAGCGTTCGATCAGAACTTTTGCGATGGCGGCATCGACATATTTTTTCTTGATGAAGTTGCGAATTTTCACATCTTCATGGAGCCAGTTGCCGAAGCAGTCCTTTTTCGCGAACCACTTGGAACTCCAATTTTTGTTCAGGGCTAATCTCAGCCCGATCGGATTTACTTTTTGACCCACGATCCGGCCCTTTCTGTTATTCGTCCGTCAGCACAACCGTGAAATGACTCATCCGTTTGCGGATGCGTCCTGCCATGCCGCGCGCCTTCGGGCGGAACCGTTTCAACATCGGGCCCGGGTTGGCGACAGCCTGTTTCACTGTCAATGCTTCCTTCTTGAGTTCATGGTTGTTTTCCGCGTTGGCAAGCGCACTCTTCAGCGTTTTTGCGAAGAGACGGGCTGCTTTACGCGGACTGAGTTCGGCCATCGCCAGCGCTTCCGCCACCGTTTTTCCCTGGATCGTCCGGGAGAAATCGGTCGCTTTTTGCGGCGATATCCGCACGTACTTGGTTACTGCACGTACTTCCATTTGTTTCTCACTCTCGTTTGTTATGTGTGTAAAGTTACTCGTTTGTTTTCTTCTTCTCATCCGGCAGAACGACTTCCATACCGGCACTCAATTCGCGGATCGCTCCTGCTTCAGACACAGCTGCTGAAACAAAAGGCCTCACCGACACGATCCGCAAAACTGTTCCAGCCGGACCTTTCACCTTATAGGTCATATTCACGCGGATACCATCGTTGTATCCCACATTCAAAATGACCAGTTCCGGTTTCAGGCAGACTTCCAGGATCCTGCATGACCGTTCGCCGCTTGATTTACCCCGCGCCACGCTCAACCGTGCAAAAATCCTGTTTTGAGCCATCAGATCTTCCAGCGCAACGCGCCAGCGAGCCTGATCCACAGCATTTACGCCCGATTTTGCAAGTTTCGGAAGGATCAATTCGCAAACTGCGTTACCTTTTGCCACCAGCTCCATCCCGCTTTTCATCGCAAGATTGTAAGCATCTGTCAGCTCGGTTTCCCGTGTTCCCGCATATACCGGATTCAGGGTTTCCAGCACGCCAGCCGCGCTCATTTCCAACCGTTTCAGCTGATCACTCAGCCTTGCACAGCGTTTCAAAGTATCAAGCAGCTCCACCCGCAGGTTTCTGTTTTCCTCTTCCAGCAGTGTTTTTTCCAGGTTCAAACTGTCTGTTTCTCTGGAAACACGGCTGGCAAGTTTGGATTTCTCTGTTTTCAGATCGGCGATCCCCTTCTGAAGGCTGCGGATCTCAGCATCTTTTTTATTCAGATCCGCATCTTTCGACCGGGTTTCACTTTTCAGAGTGGCGATTCCTTTCTCCAGCTCGCGGATCTGCGTATTTTTCTTACTCAAATCTGCGTCTTTCGAGCGGATTTCACCTTTCAGAGCGGCGATTTCCTTCTGAAGCGTCCGGATCTGTGCATCTTTTTTGTTCAAATCCGTATTCTTCGCCCGGATCTCACCCTGCAGCTTCGATATTTCCGCTGTTCTCTGAGCATTTTCAGTCTGTTTCTGAATGTTCTCAGTCTTCAGCTTCTTTATCTCTGCCTCCTGCGAAGCGAGTCGTTCTCTATTCTTCGCCAAAACTGATTCCGTTGCCGGATCAGCAAGGCGTATTGTTGTGCCTGAAGACTTCTTTTCATCCGCCGTCAGTACACAAAAATATGTGAACAGTGCATATAAGATACACCCTGTTTGCAAAAATTTCCAGTGCATTTTCAATTTTTTTTGCATTTTTTTCATTTTTTCCTGAAAGTTACGGATTGTTAATATAGGACAACATCCGGAAAAAATCAAGTTTTTTTCAGAAAAAAGGTGATATTTCTCTCTCCGCAATAAACATGCCGTATTGAAAAATGTCTGTCACGGTGGTATATTATATAAGGAATCAACAAGTCAACAAATCTATCTTACAAGGAGA
Organism: Victivallales bacterium; assembly: GCA_045594005.1. GTDB lineage: Bacteria > Verrucomicrobiota > Lentisphaeria > Victivallales > UBA1829 > SIG77. The sequence continues at coordinate 8,202 of JAZNXT010000090.1, read as the reverse complement.
TCAATCATGCTGAATGCACTCGAAAAAAATCCGAAGTTCCAGGGCCGCCGCGGTCCCACCGTCCTCGTGATCATGGACGGTGTGGGGATCGGCAAGTACACCGAAGGCGATGCCGTTCTGGATTCCAACACCCCGTTCCTTCATAAATTGATGGAAAGCTGCCCCATGACCACATTGAAAGCGCACGGCACTGCAGTGGGGCTGCCCTCCGATGCCGATATGGGCAACAGCGAAGTCGGTCACAATGCCATGGGTTGCGGCCGCGTCTTCTCACAGGGAGCCATGCTGGTTTCCGAAGCGATCAAGAGCGGCAAGATGTTTGCCGGTCAGACATGGCAGGAACTGATCGCCGCAGCCAAAAAAGGCGGCACCCTCCATTTCATCGGTCTTTTCTCCGACGGCAATGTTCACAGCCATATCGATCATCTCAAAGGCATGGTGGAACAGGCTGCGAAAGAAGGGATCACCAGGATCCGTTTCCACATTCTGCTGGACGGCCGTGATGTTCCCGAAACATCCGCACTGGACTACATCGATCCCTTTGAAGAATATCTGAAAGCGTTTGACGGAAAAGATTACCGCATCGCATCCGGCGGCGGCAGAATGGTCATCACCATGGACCGCTACGGTGCCAACTGGGATATGGTCCGCAAAGGCTGGGAAACCCATGTTGCCGGAAAAGGCAGATATTTCAAGAACGCTCACGAAGCAGTGGAAACACTCCGCGCGGAAACAAAAGCCATCGACCAGGATCTGCCGCCTTTCGTTATTTCCGATGACGGCGCAACTCCGGTGGGTCCCATCGTGGACGGCGATGCTGTGGTGTATTTCAACTTCCGCGGCGACCGCGCACTGGAGATCAGTCAGGCTTTCGATCAGAAAGAAGGCTTCGATCATTTTGAACGCATCCCCATGCCCGATGTGTACTATGCCGGAATGATGGAATACGACGGCGACCTGCATATTCCCAACAAATATCTGGTGAATCCGCCGGAAATCGACCGCACCCTTGGTGAATACCTTGCCGCGTCCGGCGTTTCCCAGCTTGCCATCAGCGAAACCCAGAAATTCGGTCATGTGACCTATTTCTTCAACGGCAACAGATCCGGAATGTTCGATGAAAAACTGGAAAAATATATTGAGATCCCCTCCGATGTGGTCCCCTTTGAACAGCGTCCCTGGATGCAGTGCGCGCTCATCACCGATGTGGTGTGCAAGGCGATCGAAAATAATGAATACCAGTTTATCCGTCTGAACTTCCCCAATGGCGATATGGTGGGACATACCGGTGTGTATCAGGCAGTGCAGACCTCTATGGCGGCACTGGATATCTGTCTGGAACGCATCTACAACAGCGTGGAAAAAGCCGGCGGCGTTATGATCGTTTCCGCCGACCACGGCAATGCCGACGATATGTACGAACACGCAAAAGACGGATCCGTGAAGCTGGATAAAGCCGGCAACCCCAAACGCAAGACCAGTCACTCCCTCAATCCCGTGCCGGGAATCATCTTCGACCCCGAATATAAAGGCGAATATTCCCAGACCCTCCGTACCGGATTGGGTATCAGCTCCCTTGCCGCAACCTGTATTGATATGCTGGGTCTCGTCCCCCCCGCAGATTACGACAAGAGTCTGGTGGAATTCAAGTGATCCCTTGAATCCCTGAAACAGAAGCAAAGGGCTGTTGCTGAACAAAACCGGCAACAGCCCTTTTTCATTCGTTCCCGCGTCAGCAGAACAACTGCGCCGACGCTTGCTCAATGTCGCCGGATTTGTACAGACTTATACAGACTCCATCATGGCGCGAGCGCGGCGTTCCGGCGCCCCCGAAAAGGGGGCGTGTTCCGCGCAGGAAGCGGAGCGGCTTCCTGCGCGGAACACAAGTTCTGTCGGAAAAAAGATTGCTTTTTTCCGACAGAACGCCGGAACGCCGCGCGACAATATCAGGCGGGGGACTCCTGCCGAGTATTTTCAAAAAAGTTTTTTCCGGAAAATACAAAACAGTTTTGCATTTATGAAGATATGGGGATATATTACATATATTATCCTTAATATTTATAAAGAAAGAAGGTTTTTATGCAGATCTCTCATTTTTTCTCTCCGGCAAATGATAAAGAAGCAAAACTTTATACGCTCCGCGGCGAAGGCGGCATGATCGCACAGATCTCCGATTTCGGCGGTGACATCGTTTCCATTTTCGTGCCGGACCGTTACGGAAGATTGACCGATGTTGCCCTCGGACACAGCCAGCCGGAAAATTACGATGGCGGACCTTATTTCGGTGCCATGGTGGGACGGGTGGCAAACCGGATCGGGAAAGCCTCGTTCATGCTCAACGGCAAAGAGATCAGGATCACGGCAAACGAACGGGGCAATACGCTTCACGGCGGAGAAAGTTATGCGTTCCGCGTGTGGGATGCGGTACCTGTGGGCGAAAACAGACTGGAACTTTCCCTGTTCAGTCCGGATGGCGATGCCGGATTTCCGGGCAATCTGAAGATCCGTGTGATCTATGAGATCCTGCCGGACAACACATTGAGCATTGATATGACCGCGGAAACCGATGCAGACACCATTGTCAACCTCACGAACCACTGTTATTTCAACCTTTCCGGCGAAAATGCCGGTCCCATCAACGATCACGAAGTGGCGGTGTATGCCGATGCTTATCAGGAAGTGGACGAAGAATTGATCCCCACGGGCAAGCTCATCGATGTCACCGGAACGGGCTTCGATCTGCGGCATTTTGTCCGTTTCAGCGACACACAGAAACTGGTACCCGGCGGCTTCGATCACAGTTTCATTATGAACACCCCTGCCGGAACGATGCGGAAAATGGCGTCCGCGCGTTCTCTCACCACGGGGATCCGGCTGGATGTTTCCGGCACGGATCGTGCGGTGCAGTTCTATTCCGGCAGTATGCTGAATGAAGAAACCATGGGAAAAAATCAATATCTGCATCCCAATTTCAGCGGTTTCTGTTTTGAAACACAGAATTATGTGGATGCCATCAATCATCCGGAATTTCCCTCCCCCATTCTGAAAAGCGGTGAGACCTATCATCAGGTGATCCATTACAGTTTCAGTGTGGAAAAATAAAATCGGGACCGGACAAAACTTGAATATTCCCGCGCGCGTGATATATTATTGTTCGCGTAAATCATGACATGAAAGGAATTGAGATCATGGGAAAAACTGTTGCTCAGAAAATTTTTGATGCACACCGCATTGATACTCCGGCAGAAGGAGTTTCGGTCCTGAAACTGGATCGCGTGTTCTGTCACGAAATCACCACACCGATCGCCATCAACGACCTTATCGCACGGGGCAAAGACCGCGTTTTTGATAACACAAAGATCAAAGCGGTCATCGACCACGTCACCCCGGCAAAAGATTCCAAGACGGCAGAACAGGGCAAGACCCTCCGCGATTGGGCACGCCGTCAGGAAATCGCAGACTTTTTTGATATCGGCAGAAACGGTGTCTGCCACGCCATTTTCCCCGAAAAAGGTTATGTCAGACCCGGTTTCACCATTATCATGGGTGACTCTCATACCTGCACTCACGGTGCTTTCGGCGCATTTGCCGCAGGTGTCGGCACCACCGATTTGGAAGTGGGGATCCTCAAAGGCGTGGTGACCATGCGTGAACCCCAAACGATCCGGATCAATGTGAACGGCGCACTGAAACCGGGTGTATTCGCAAAAGACCTGATCCTGACCATTATCCGTGAATTGACGGTGAACGGCGCAACGGACAAGGTCATCGAATTTGCCGGACCGGTCATTTCCGCCATGGATATGGACAGCCGTATGACGCTTTCCAATATGGCGATCGAAGCCGGTGCGACCTGCGGGATCTGCCTGCCCGATCTCCAGACTGTGGAATATCTGTGGGATTTCATCAAGGACGAATATGCAACCAAAGCCGATGCTCTTGCCGATTTTGAAAAATGGCACCCCGATGCCGATGCGGAATATGTGAAGGTCATCGAACTGGATGCCGCTGCCATCGAACCGGTGGTGACAGTCAACTACAAACCCGATCAGGTGCGTACTGTCCGTGAAATGACTGGCACGAAAGTGGATCAGGTCTATATCGGCAGCTGTACCAACGGACGGATCGGCGACCTCCGCGCGGCGGCAGCCGTACTGAAAGGCAAAAAAATCGCCCCCACAGTCCGCGCCATCGTTTCGCCCGCCACACCGAAAATATATTCCATGGCACTGGCAGAAGGCTTGATCCAGATCTTCATGGATGCCGGATTCTGCGTGACCAACCCCACTTGCGGTGCGTGTCTCGGCATGAGCAACGGCGTTCTGGCAAACGGCGAAGTCTGCGCTTCCACCACGAACCGCAACTTCAACGGCAGAATGGGTAAAGGCGGCATGGTCCATCTGATGAGTCCCGCCACGGCAGCCGCCACTGCCATTGCCGGATTTATCACCAATTCCCCGCTCTATCAGGCTGATTGATCAAAGAAACAGGAAAGTGAACAGTATATTATGAAAAATCTTCAGGGAAAAGTTTTGTTTCTCGACCGCTCGGATATCAATACCGATGAGATCATCCCCGCAAAGTATCTGACCGAATCCACAAAGATCGCGCTGAAACCGTATTGTCTGGAAGATCTGATCCTGGATGGATTCGATCCCAAAAAAGATATCGAAGGCAAAAGCGTCATCGTCACCCGCGCAAATTTCGGCTGCGGTTCCTCCCGCGAACACGCGCCGTGGGTTTTGGAATGTAACGGGATCAATCTGGTGGTGGCGATCAATTTTGCCCGCATCTTCCGTCAGAATATGTTCAACTGCGGTATGGCGGCGATCAGTCTTTCCGAAGGCGAGATCGACGAGATCTTCACCATTTTCTCCGGCAGCGAATGTGATTGCGCCGCAGATATCGATGCCAAGACCCTTACCTTCTCCAACGGGAAAGACACAAAAGTCTATCCCTTTGAAGCAAGTGCATTCGATCTGGAACTCATCCGCGCAGGCGGCTGGGTCGATTACGCCGATAAAAAATATTGAGCGGAAAAAAGTACGCTTGAAAGCCGGGACGGGAGAAAGCATTGATTTTCTCCGGTTCCGGCTTATTGTTTTCTTCCGCCGCACAAAAAAACTGTAAAAAAATCATTCCGGTGCGATATTTCAGTTTGCAAATCGGCTGATCGCTGTTATAATATGCCTAATGGTGTATCAGCACATTCAGAAAGGAGATTTTTGAAATGGCATTATTGAATTTGTTCAGTAATTTTTTATCCGGTTCCAACGGGCAGATGATGTACTGGTTCCTGGCGATCGCCGGCAGCGCATTTTTCGGGATCACACTGCTGATGTCCTTTTTCGGAGGTCTGGGGGAGGATGTTGACAGCAGCGATGCGGACGGTCATTTTGATGAAGCTCATTCCGATACCGGAGTCCCCGATTTCAAATTGTTTTCCCTGCGTACCGTTTTTGTATTCATTATGATGTTCGGCTGGGGCGGGATCGTTTTCGGAAAAGAAAATGGTTATACCGGATTTTTTGCCGCTTTTGCCTGCGGTCTGTTCACCATGGTCATTGCGGCTCTCATCATCTTTCTGATATTGAAACTTCAGCAGAACGGAACAAAAAGCAGTAAAAGCCTGATCGGCTGCTGCGGCAATGTTTATATTTCCATCCCGGCGGATCGTTCCGGATCGGGAAAAGTGACGGTGAATACCGGCTCGGATACCCGGGAGATCTCCGCTATGGCAGATGAAGCATTGCCCACCGGCACTCCGGTAGTGATCGTGGAATCCATCGGAGCCGGAAAATTTCTGGTGAAAAAGAACTGAAAAAATATATAAGGAGATAAGATTTTATGAACAGCTCAATCCTGACCAGTCTGGCAAGTGCCGATGCCTTTGAAGTGGGCGCGCTTGCTGTCGTTTTTGTGATCCTGATGATCCTTCTGCTTGCGGGCTTTGCCGCCCGGTATAAAAAATGCCCCTCCGATGCCGTGATGGTCATTTACGGTAAGACCGGCGGAAACCGTGCGGCAAAATGTATCCACGGCGGCGCGGCATTTATTTTCCCGGTGATCCAGGATTACGGCTTCCTTTCACTGCGTCCCATGCAGCTGGATGTGAACCTGACCAATGCTCTGTGTTTGCAGAATATCCGTATCAACGTTCCCTCCGTCTTTACCGTGGGGATCTCCACCGATGAAGAACTGATGGGGAACGCCGCAAACCGCCTGATGGGATTGCGGATGGAACAGATCGCGGAATTGTCCCGGGATATCATCCTCGGTCAGCTGCGTCTGGTGATCGCCTCCATGACCATTGAACAGATCAACTCCGACCGCGAAACATTCCTGAGCAAGATCGAATCCAATGTTGCCGATGAATTGAACAAGATCGGCTTGCAGCTTCTGAACGTGAATATCACCGACATCACCGACGAAAGCGGTTATATCGATGCCATCGGAAAACGCGCCGCAGCCGAAGCGATCAACCGCGCCCGCGTGGAAGTGGCGGAAGAAGAACGCAAAGGGGGAATCGGTGAAGCCGAAGCGCGTAAGATCCAGCGTGTGGCTGTGGCAAATGCCGAAGCCGAAGCGCAGTCCGGTGAAGCCGAAGCGGAACGCCAGCGGCGCGTCGCCGTGGTGAATGCCGATGCACAGGCTCAGGTGGGCGAAGCGGAAGCCAATAAACAACGCCGCGTGGCTGTGAAACAGGCAGAAGCACAGGCGATCGACGGCGAAAATATTTCTGCCATCGAAATCGCAAAATCCAATGCGATCCGCGCGGAAAAAGAAGCCGAAGCACACCGTGCGGCAGAAGCGGCAAAACAGATCGCCGAAGCACAGATCCGCCAGGCAGCCTATCAGGCAGAAGAAGAAGCACAGAAAGTCCGCGCACGCATGGAAGAAGAACGCCAGCGCGCCGATACGATCGTGAAAGCGAAAATCGATAAAGAACAGCAGGTGATCGCTGCCGAAGCTGAAGCAGAAGCCCGTGCCGCAGAAGCACGCGGGGAAGCCTCGGCGATCTATCAGAAACTGGAAGCGGAAGCCAAAGGTAATTTTGCCATCCTTCAGGCAAAAGGCGATGGTTTCAGAAAAATCATCGAAGCATGCGGCGATAATGCCGATGCCGCCACAAAAATGCTGCTGATCGAAAAATTGGAAGAAATCGTCAGACTCCAGACCGAAGCGATCAGGAATATCAAGATCGACAAAGTCACCGTCTGGGATGGCGCCGGTACTTCTGCCAACGGCAAGACCTCTACCGCCAATTTCCTTTCCGGAATGATGCAGAGCCTGCCGCCGCTCCATGACGTCGCCAATATGGCTGGAATCGAATTGCCCGAATATCTGGGAAAAGTCGCCGGAGAAAAAACCTCCGAATAAGGTGCGCAAAGCACCCGTTTTATTGGGCGGCTCAACTGCGCTGACGCTTGTTTGCCGCCGGGTGATGACGCTTGTTTGCCGCCGGGGGTGCATCCGGTGGCTTGATAAAAATAAGACTTATAAGACTTATAAGACTTATGGGACTTATAAAATAAAAAGCTTGCCGCCATGCGCGGAAGTATCGCGGAGGCAGTTCGGATTTTTGGGTGCATAGCACCCGTTTCTTGGGCGGCTCAATTTCGCTCCGCTCATTTGCCGCCAGTCTTTAGTCTTCAGTCTTCAGCCAGCAGCTTGATTGCACGCAGCTCTCCGGCTCCGACCTGTCCGACCTGTCCGACCTGTCCGACCACCCGCGCATTCTTGCATGGGGGGACGGATGGGGACGGATGAAAAAAATCTTTTTGATTACGCCTCATCCGCGTCCCACAGGTCCCTGATGTCCCAAATGTCCCATCTGTCCTGCCTAAAATAAAAATCACACGCCCCGCGAGACAACGCGGGTGCGCAAAGCGCACTTCCCTCGGGCGGCTCAACTGCGCTGACGCTTGTTTGCCGCCGGGTGATAACGCTTGTTTGCCGCTGGGGGTGCATCCGGAGGCTTGATAAAAATAAGACTTATAAGACTTATAAGACTTATGGGACTTATAAAATAAAAAGCTTGCCGCCATGCGCGGAAGTATCGCGGAGGCAGTTCGGATTTTTGCGCGGAACGCTTTGAGGGAGTGGACTAAAGGTCCATGACCGAAAAGACCCGTAAGCAAAGGTCCGAAATAGCCCGCGAGACAACGCGCATATTTAAATGAGTTTGGAACGGACAACAGC
>JAZNXT010000089.1:0-54140 GCA_045594005.1 Victivallales bacterium | reverse complement strand
CACAAATAAATCAACAATAGCACGAGGGTATTTTTATTATGCTTACTTTGATCTGTTCCGTTCTCGCAGCAGGTGCCGTTTACGGCGCACTCTGGCACTCCGGATTCGCCGCAAAACATGATGTCTGGTCCATCGTGATCGCCGCCACCGTCATCCTTGCCGGTCAAATCATTTCCATGCTGATCCTGCGGAAGATCTCCATGAAAAACAATATGATCCTGCAGGGGATCATGGAGGAAACTCAAAAAAGGATCCAGATGAAACAACAGCAGTTCATGCGCCGTCCTTTGAGCCAGAAACAGATGATCGCAGAACTGGAAAAAGAACAGGCTGCCGGGATCGACCGGATGCTGGACGCATTGAAGATCTTTGAACCGCTCTATAAATGGAATTTTATGATCCGGAAACAGATCAATACCATGAAAATGATGTTCGCATATCAGAAAAAAGATTTTAAAACCGTGGACGCGCTCATGGATCACTGCATCCTTTTTGATGCACAATCCTGCGCCATGAAACTGGCACGGATGTATGTCAATAAAGCCGATGATAAAGCTCTGGATAAGTTCTATAAACGCAAATGCCTCCGTTTCAAAGGCGTGGAAAGCGCATTGACCGCATCCACATACGCTTGGATCCTCGTCAAACGGGAACGCACCGATGTGGCGATCCAGGCTCTCGCCGAAGCAAAAGCAAGATCCATGGATAATCCCGTCGTCGTCAAAAACTGGGAAATGCTCGTAAACGGAAAGATCGCCCATTTCTCCAACGCCGGACTCGGAGAAACATGGTACGCTCTCCAGTTGGAAGCTCCTAAAATGCAGAAGATCCAACAGCAGCAGGTGAGATACCGCTGATCTCCACACACACGCCCCGCCGCACAAAAAAAACGGCGGCGGTCCGGCTCAAGCCGGACCATCCTCCTGCACAAAAAAAACGCACGGTTTCTGCCGTGCGTTTTTTTGTGCAGGGGATCAACCGGAGCGGCGCGCGATTTCATCGCGCGCGCTGCGGTGCCGCCGTTTTTTTGTGGCGGGGCGTGCGCTGTACGCGCTCCTGCTTATTTTGTTTTTTCCTCTTTGCTCAAGACGGTCTGGAAACGGACCATAAACGAAGTCAGCTGTTCCATTTCTTCATCGGAGAATTCGGAAGTCAGCCGTTCCAGAAGTTCGCGGTATGAGGGTTCCAGCGTATTGAGGACATTCAGCCCCAGTTTTGTCAATTTGAGATGATATCTGCGGCGGTCGCCGGAAACGGCGCAGCGTTCAACATATTTCAGATCTTCCAAAGTATCGATCACGCCGGTCAAGTTGGATTTATCTACGAGGAGGCGATCGCTCAACGCCTGTTGAGAGAGTTTCTTTTCTGCATATTTCAGAGTCATCAGCACATTGAATTGGATTTCGGAAAGTGCGGTGGGTCTGAAAAACTGACGTGCGATCTGCTTCAGCAGGAGTCCGGACCACCATACGCCCATCACGGTTTCGTGTTTCCGGTCATCGAACTGATTGATCTGATTAAAAATTCGTTCTTTCTTCATGAATCTTTTTCCTCTCACTTCTGTGGTTCATACATACGAGGCATCACGGTTCTCTGATCGCAGTATCCAATGCTTTGATCAGCGGATAAGTCACATAGGTAATGATTTTCCGTCTTCCGGTCATGATCTCCACCTGCACTTCCATACCGGGGATGAGACGGAAATTTTCCGGCAGATGATTCATTGTGGAAGAATCATAGCTGAGCCGGGTGCGGTAATAAGTCATAGACGCTTCCGGATCCAGAGACCGCTGGTCTTTCTGGATCGTATTTTCGGAGATACCCACGACTTCGCCGCTCATGGTATCATATTTCTGGAAGGGATAAGCGTCCAGTTTGATCCGGGCTTCCGAACCGAGACGGACGCGGGCAATATCCATAGGTCTGACCTCCGCTTCCACAAAAAGATCGCCGTCAATGGGGATCAATGTGATCAATGCTTCAGCTTCACGGACACCGGAATTTTCGGAAAACGCAGCAACTTCGTGGACCACTGCGCGGCAGGGAGCTTTCAGTTCGGTGTACATCCGCAACTGATTGACCTGAAGCAGCTGACTGTCCGCCGTTTTCAGTTTACTTTTTGCCGTGACCATATTTTCGGAGATGGTATTGCGCCATTCCTGCACAAATGCTTCCTTCTGCGCCACAGTCGCTTCCGTCTGATTTTTCAATTCCTGAATACTCTGAAGCAAAGCTGCAATATTTCCTTCCATTTCCAGACGGCTGATGGTCATCTGGGCATATTCCCGCCAGGATGCGGCATTGCTTTTCTGCAAACGTTCATACTGATCGCACAGTTCCTTGAACACTTTATACTGTTCACGCATACTGTTGAGGGTGACTTCTTTGGTCTTTTTTGCTTCGTTGTAGTAGCGGATGGAAGCATCAAAAGACTGGATGCGGGCGTTGTAGTATTCCTGACGCTGTTTGTAGATCTCCAGCTGTTCCTTGTCATACACCGTGGCGTCCGACGGCAGAACATATTTTTTTCCTTCAAACTCTGCGGAAAAGCGTTCATACTGTGCCTTGAAAGTATCGCGGTCATTTTCCAGACGCGCGGCATCGGCGTCGTAGATCTTCGGTTCAAATTCGATCAGCACCTGATCTTTTTCCACGATATCACCCACGCTCACTTTCACATCCTTCACGAACACGCGGTCGTAGGGTTTCAGCACGATCGTCGGCTGTCCGGTAATGATTTTTCCGCGGGCGGACACCACAATATCCACTTCGCAGAGCGATGCCCACACGATCCCGATCAGCACCACCACCGCAGGGATCCAGACGCAAAGACGGATGATAACGGGCAGTTTGGAGTTTTTGATCTCCAGCGCGTCCGGCTGAAACTCCACAGCTTCCGCCGGGGTCTGATCCCCCACCACCGGATTGAGCGTAACGATCATGGAACACAGGAAGGTATAAGCCCATATCGCCCCCATACCGATCACAAAAAGCTGAAACCATTTGGATGTCAGATCGATCGCTTTATAATCGGGGGTGATCACTTTGAAATACCACGCTGCCGCCACCGCTGCAATGGTGAGCAGCAGGACTGTGACCGCAGATTTCTTTCTGCCGAGATAGGCTTCGCTGATGCCCAGCGGACCGAAAAACAGTGCAAAAAACACTGCCGCTCCACGGGAACGCGTTTCCTGTTTTACATTTTCCGCAGGAGTTGCCTCTGCTGCGGCGACATTATTTTCATTTTCGCTCATTGTTCAAGATGTCCTTCCATTTGCTGTCTCCAGAATTCACGGTAAATACCGCCGGCGGCGATCAGTTCATCGTGAGTACCGCTTTCCGTCAGTTCACCGGCATCGATCACAATGATCCGGTCGGCATGGCTCACAATGCTCAAACGGTGGGAAATGATCAGTACCGTTCTGCCATTGGCAATGGCTTTCAAATTCCGCTGGATCACACATTCGCTTTCCGGGTCAAGGGCACTGGTGGCTTCGTCGAAAATCAGGATCGGCGGATTCGTCAGCAGCGCACGTGCAATGGCAAGACGCTGTTTCTGACCGCCGGAAAGGTTGGAAGCATTTTCTTCCAGCACGGTATCATAACCACGGGGCAGTTTCTGCACAAAATCGTGGGCTCCGGCAAGTTTTGCTGCGTAGAGGATCTCTTCCAGCGATGCACTGCGTTTGGTCAAACTGATATTTTCACGCACGGTGCCGCTGAAGAAATAGTTTTCCTGAAGCACCACACCGATACTGCTGCGCAAATGCGCTTTGTCGATTTCGCGGATATCGATCCCGTCGATCTTCACCAACCCCATCTGAACAGGATACAACCCCTGAAGCAGTTTGGTCAGCGTGGTCTTCCCGGAACCGGAACGGCCCACGATCCCGATGGTCTTGCCCTGCGGCACATCCAGCGAAAGATGTTTGATGACCTGCGGTGTATCCATGCGGTACTGGAAGGTGACGTTTTCAAATGCCACATTCCCGCGCAGCGGATTACGCACACCGCCGCCCTGTGATTCCACCGGCGTATTCATCACCACACCAAGCATACGCACGGAAAGTGCGATCTGCTGATATTCGTGGATCAACCCCACCATTTTCACCAGCGGGCCGGTCACGCGTCCCGCGAGCATCTGGAACGCGATCAATGCACCGATGGAAATACTGTGATTGAACACGAGGTGCGCACCGATCCAGATCACACAAATCGTCATAAGCATTTCCAGGATCTGGCTTATGGTACGCGCCGTCATGGAGATCTTGCCCACGCGAAAATAGGCTTTGATCGCATACGCTGTGGTATCATCCCAATGTTTCCGTTCCACCGGTTCCAGTGCAAGAGATTTCACAGTACGCACACCGTGGATCGCTTCCACCAGCATACTCTGGCGTTTCCCTTCCGCCTGATACAATTCATCCAACCGCCGCTGGAAGGGCTTGATCAACGTGGCAATGACCAATGCCATCAACACGGAAAATCCGATCACCACAAGGGTGAGTTCCACACTGTAAAGGAGAAGGAACGGAATAAAGATCACCAGCGAACACAAATCCAGAATCGTGAAGAACAGATTCCCGGAAAGGAAGCCGCGGATCTTTTCCGTCTGCTGCATGTGTTTGAGCAGCACACCGGAGGGAACATGTTCAAAGAAATCCAGCGGCAGATGCATCAGATGCTGGAAGGTCTTTGTTGCCGTGGCGATGTCAATTTTGTTCGTGGCAAAAAGCAGCAGATAACTGCGGACGAATTCCTGGATCCCATTGAACAGGATCACCACAATGATACCGATCCCGAGAACGTCAAGGGTATTATAGGATTTATTCACCAGCACTTTATCCACAACGATCTGGAAAAACAGCGGGATCACCAGCGAAAACAATGTGATCATTGCCACCGTCAGCGCGATCTGACCGAACACACCGCGCAGTTTGAAAAATTCCGGCAGGAACCAGCGCAGACTGAAGGGCTGGTCTTCATCCGTCAACTTGTAATTACGCTTGATCAGAATGACTCTGCCTTCATAAAATTCCGCAAACTGTTCTTCCGTGAAAAACGAAAAATTATTGCCGGATGCCTGACGCGCCTCCGGATCCACCAGCACCGCTTCGATCACTTCCTGTTCATTCTTCCGGAAACCGCACAGCACGGCATACTTTCCGTTTTTCTTCCGGATGATCGCGGGGAAAATATTGGTGGATTTGGCAAGTTTATCCCATTTCATACGGACAGACCGGATCTTGAATCCGTAATCTTCCGCCATTCCGAAAAGTCTGCGCTGACTGACTTCTTCATCGCTGATCGCGTATTCGTGCATCACCCGGCGCATATCCATCGGCACATTGTGATGCCGCGCCACCGAGGTCAGACAGAAGATCCCGGAGTGTTTCGCCGCATCCACTTCCGCCAGATTGCGGAATACCATGACCGAGCCGCCGAACCGCTGTTCCACCTGTTCCTTCGGCACACGGATCTGCTGTTTCTGTCCCTGAATACTGGGATCCAGGATCACCACAGCCTCCTGCTGCCACTGGCGGGTATCCATCAGCACCACCCAGGTGCCATTATTCAACTTATACAACGCGGGACCGGAATATGCTTCAAACACTTCGGTCGAGGACGCGACTTCCGGGCGCAAATTCTGTGCCTCTGCCAATTCCGTGAGAACTGTGATCTCATCCGCCAGGAAGCGGTTTTTCAGTTCTTCTGTGATCAACGCATTGAAGTTCACATTCCTGCGGAACTGCAGGAACAGCGCACGCATACAGAACAATGCACTCAAATTCTGCTGTTGATCCTGTGTTTGTATTTCGTTCGACATAACTAAAGAATCTCTCCACTGTTTGTGTCGTTTTATTTTCATCCGCGGAATTTTGCCGCAAAATACGATAACTCCGTAATATATACTAATTTTTCAAAAAAGCAAGTCATATAAATATTTTTTACAAAAAATTCAAACTGTTCAAAAACTGACTGTTGTCCGCAACCCTGTCAGATCCGGTGTTTTCTGATAAAATCACGGATGATCATACACCCTTTTTTCAGATGGTTTTCATCAAAGGGAGATGATATCGCGATCCGCATAAAACTCCGCGGCGTATGCGTCACTGTAAAACGGTAGGAGCAATAAACATTCACCCCCTGCTGCTGCAACAGCCGTTCCGTTTCCATTTCATCCACATCCAGTTCCGGCAGCGGCAGCCAGCGGAAAAATGCGGAAGGAGTCCCCGGCTTGACTGCTTCGGGAAAAATTTTATCAAAGATCCGGTTCCGTTCCATGGCAAGTTCGGCTTTCTGTTCCAGAATTTTTGCAGCTTTTCCACTCAAAATCAATTCCGTCACAATCTCTGCATCCAGCGATGATGTTTTGATGTTCAGATGGAACAGTGCATTCAGAAGCACCATTCTGAATTTTTCCGGAAATGCCGCAAATGCCACCCGCAGACCATTACATAAAGTCATGGTGGAATTGCAGATATAAATGGTTTGTTCCGGCAGACGGTAAAACATGGAGTGATAGGTTTCCGTACTGTTCCGTGGAATGGCGGTATTATCATCTTCGATCAATATAAGATTATATTTTTCAATAATTTGTGCCAATTCATCCTTGCGTTTTTCCGGAATGGTACAAGTGGTGGGGTTGGCACAGTTCGGCATCAGAAAAATACCGTTTATTTCCTCCCTGCGGCAGAGAGAATCCAGTTCTCCGGCGATCATTCCATCGGAATCGCCTTTCACGGGAATCAGAATGATGTGGGAAAGATGCGCGGTCCCGATCAGATTGGAATAGGTGAATTCATCCACCGCGATCCTGTCCCCGATCCTGAACAGAGAAAGCAATGCCGCACTGATGATATTTTGCGCACCGGAAAAAATCGCCGTATGTTCGCTGTCCGTATGCACATCCATCTGTTTCATCCAATGGGCTCCGGCTGCCCGCTGGTGCAGATGCCCTGCCGCTTCCGTATAAGAATAAAGTTCTTCGATATAGCCCTTTTTCAATACATTCCTGCTGGCTTCGATGATGGGGGCTTTGATCTGATCAAATCCTTTTACCAGACCGAGTTCGATCATATCGGAATCGTGCATTGCCTGCCGGATAAAATCATTTCCGGGAAACGGCGAAACAAATGTCCCCTTCCCTGTCATACCGTAAATCAGTTTGCGTTCACGGCAGAGATTGTAGGCTTGCGTGACCGTGGTAAAGTTCAGATCCAGATAATCCGCCAGTTCCCGCTGTGGCGGAAGACGGGTGCCGGGTGCAAGTTTCCCGGAAACGATATCCGCCTCAAGGGCATTGGCAAGTGTCAGATAAAACGGGCGTTTGAGCCGGCTGCGTTCCGGCGTCCAGCTCAAATAAAAACTGTCAAAAGAATTTGTTGGCATTTTATTGTAATCCATACAATTTTATTGTTTGTATTGAATATATCACCGCATTATATTAAATTCAAATCTAAAATTCAATTTCAGGAGAAGAAAAAATGAAAAACACACAGTATGAATTGAATCGCAATCTCGCACAAATGCTCAAAGGCGGCGTGATCATGGATGTGACTACACCGGAACAGGCAAAAATCGCTGAAGATGCCGGAGCCTGCGCAGTCATGGCATTGGAACGCATCCCTGCGGATATCCGTGCTGCCGGCGGAGTTTCCCGGATGAGTGATCCCGGCATGATCAGAGGGATCCAGGAAGCTGTATCCATTCCGGTGATGGCAAAATGCCGGATCGGACACATTGCCGAAGCACGGATCCTGGAGGCGATCGAGATCGACTACATCGACGAAAGCGAAGTATTGAGTCCGGCAGATGATATTTACCATGTGGATAAACGCGCGTTCAAAGTCCCATTTGTCTGCGGAGCGCGTGATCTGGGGGAAGCATTGCGCCGTATCAACGAAGGCGCGGCAATGATCCGCACCAAAGGGGAACCGGGGACAGGCGATGTGGTACAGGCTGTCCGCCACATGCGCAAAATGAATCAGGAGATCCGCCGGATCGTCAATATGGCGGAAGATGAACTTTATGAAGCGGCAAAACAGCTGCAGGTCCCCTTCGATCTTCTGCTGTCGGTTCATCAGAACGGCAGATTGCCGGTGGTGAATTTTGCTGCCGGAGGCGTGGCGACTCCCGCAGATGCGGCATTGATGATGATGTTAGGGGCGGAAGGCGTTTTTGTGGGGTCCGGGATCTTCAAATCCGGCGATCCGGCAAAACGGGCTGCAGCGATCGTCAAGGCGGTGACAAATTATCAGGACTGCAAAATGCTGGCGGAACTTTCCTGCGGATTGGGTGAAGCCATGGTGGGGATCAATCCGGCGGAAATCAAGATCATCATGGAAGAACGGGGGATCTGATGCGGATCGCAGTGCTGGCATTGCAGGGGGATTTTGCCGAACATGAAGCAGTGTTCCGGCGATTGAATATCCCAACCTGCCAATTACGCAAAAAAGATGATCTGAAACAGGATTTTGATGCCTTGATCCTGCCCGGCGGTGAAAGTACCGTTCAGGGTAAACTGCTGCGGGAACTGGATATGTTCAACGACATCCGCGCACGGATCTCAAACGGGTTGCCGGTGATGGCGACCTGTGCCGGAACGATCCTGCTGGCACAGCAGATCCTGGACGATCCGACTGTCCATCTGGGGACAATGGGGATCTCGGTGCGGCGCAATGCCTACGGCAGACAGTTGAGTTCGTTCCATACCGACGGCACATTTGCCGGGATGAAAGGGATCCCCATGAGTTTCATCCGGGCTCCGCAAATCGAATTTTGCGTTCCCGGCACAGAAGTCCTGGCGGAACACGACGGCAGGATCACCGCTGTCCGTCAGGGAAAACAACTGGCAATGACCTTTCATCCCGAATTGGAGGAAGATACCCGTATCGCAGAATATTTCCTCACGAAAATGATCTGAAAGATTGATCGATCGACTGTTACAGATCCACGCCGTCGGCGATCAGCAGACTCTGGACTTCTTTGATATCCACATCCCGTTCAGAGATCCCGTGTTTGACCGCCACGGCGGCAGCAGTACCGCACCCCTGACCGATCCCCGCACAAACGGACATGATCCGGTAGTTGGAATGTGCGAGGTGACTACCGGAAATACAACGGCCCGCCAGGAGCAGACCTTCGATCTTTTCCGGGACACAGGCACGGTACGGCACGGTGTAGGGTCCTTTGGATTTGAAGTGCTTCTGCGCACCGTTTTTATCCAGCCCTGCCCCGTCCAGATTGTGGATATCGAAATTGAATGCGGACCGTGTGGCGATCCAGTCTTCAAAGACGCGTCCTTCCAGAATATCATCGCCGGTCATGCAATACAGACCTTTCACATGGCGGGTCTCACGGATCCCCAGCTGGGATGCGGCGGCAATGAGATAACAATTTTCGTAACCCGGTGCATATTCCCGCAGGAATTTCACGATTTCCGGGATCTGTTTCTGACAGATGATCTCGGCTTTGGTCAGATCCCGCACATCAGTTCCGTCAATATCGATCACATTGGTCATATTCACCACGATCGTGCCGGGCATCACCGATTTATACAACAGCACATGACCTGCCGGATGCGGCAGAATGGATTTGCCAAGGGTCTGGATCTCACCTTTCGGTACATCCACCATACTTTCAAAGGAACCCGGCGTGATGGCACGATCCCAATCCACACCGGCGATCTTGAACATGAGCGTACAGGGCTGCATCCGGTGATCTTCTTCCCTGCCCAGCTGGAATTCCGCTCCGGCAAAAGCAGCCACGTCACCATCTCCGGTACAATCGATCACCACTTTACATTCCACAAATTCACGCCCGGATTTACTTTCCGTAATGAGTCCGGTAATGCGGTTGCCGTCTTTGCGGACTCCTGCCACCATGGTATGAAGCTGAACAGTCACACCGGCTTCTTCCATCATCCGGAACACTTCCAAACGCTGTTTTTCGTGATTGATGGCATTCCACGGATTGGTTTCTTCGTCCGGCCACGGAGCATCTTTGCAACGCTGCATGAGTTCCCGGTAAATACTGCAGCTGGATGTGCCGCCCCAATGTGACATCATACCGGGGATCGCCATACCTCCCAGCAATCCCTGTTGTTCCAGCAGAAGTGTTTTTGCGCCGTGCCGCGCCGCCGCGATCGCTGCACCGATCCCTGCGGGGCCGCCCCCTGCCACGATCACATCATAACTGCCAACCACCGGGATCTGTTTTGCCGGTTCCTCATAAAATGCCTGTGTCATATCTGCCTCCATTGGATTTATTTTGTGCTGACAAAAACATCGTATTTCTGCAATATAACACGGGAGAAAATTTTTTCAAGCAAAAATTTTCAGTTTTTCGGATCGCACCTGCCCGACTTGTCCGACCTGCCCGACTTGTCCGACCTGCCCGACTTGTCCGACCTGCCCGACCTGCCCGACTTGTCCGACTTGTCCGACTTGTCCGGTATGAAGTCTTCAGTCGGCAGTCTTCAGTCGGCAGCCGTTTTTGCGACGGGCAGAGCGGATGAGCGGCTCCGCCGTTCAGGTTAAACAATTACAATGGCTCATGTGGTGTGATACACCTTTGAACCCACGGTACGGATGGGTACAGTGATACTAAATTCGGATTTTATCACTTCCTCCGGTTCTACGGATAAAAAAATCCTCCAGATTACGCCTCATCCGCGTCCCATAGGTCCCTGTCGTCCCACAGGTCCCATCTGTCCTCCCCAAAATCAAAAATCCGCCCGCGCGGAAGTATCACGGCGCAAGGCTGAATTTTTCCAAGCCGGAGGCGAAGGAGTGGATAAAACATCCATGACTGAGCCGCACGGTGCAGGAAAGGTTCAGGATTGCCCGTGAGACGACGCGCGTTTCACCCCGCGGTGAGCAACGGCAACAGTCGGATCCTCAGGCCAGTCATGTTTCGGATATCTGCCCCGCATATCCTTTCGTACGAGAAAATAAGATTCGCGCCAGAAGGATTCCAGATCGGATGTTTTCTGTACGGTCCGCATGGCGGGAGAGAGGATATCCATCAGGAGTTGGACGCGTCCTCCGGCGAGAGCGGGTGTTTTTTTCATACCGAAAAGTTCCTGAAGACGCACAGATACTGCGGGTTGGAGCGGATCGGAATAATCGATCCGGATCTGACTGCCGCTGGGGACAGTGAGTTTTTCCGGAGCAAGATCGCGCATGGCAAGGCGGGCGGGGACGGAAACAAAAGTTTCCAATATCATCCGGTAATCCAGTTTGCGGAGATCGTCCAGTTTTTTCATCCCGGTCACATAAGGAGCCAGCCAATCTTCCAGAGTTGACATCAAGCCTTCTTCGCTGAAGTCGGGATATTCCTCCAGTCCCTGACGGTGCAGGAATGTGACTCTCTGCCGGAAGGCAAGTTCATTTTTTGATAATCCGAGGGCGGAAAAACCGCTTTTCCGGATCCCCTCAAGGAACGCGGAAAGCAATACATCTTCCGGGGGATCGGCAACATTTTTCCGGTCAAGCACCAGTGATCCGATGGCATGGACCGATTGCGCGCGGACACATTTTGAACCGGCATCCCAATTTGTTTCAAAGCGTTCTGTGATCCGGTGTGCAAATTCTTTCCGCAAAATATCTTCCGTCAGAGGGGATGCAAGATGGATCCGCGTTTTTCCATTCAGTGTGGAAGTTTCACCCACCACCAGAAAAGAAGATTGCGTCAGAGGATCGTTCCCGTTCAATTCCGCCACAACACCGTTGGCAAGGATATATTGATTCTGAAATTGGGGACGGCGGCGGGCGATCCGGTCGGGACAGGCGTATGCCAGAAGTTGACCGGCATGAAGAAAGGTGTGAAAATCGTCATTGGCAGGATCCTGTTTTTTCAATTTCATCACACTGCGGATCCGGTCGGCTGTCTGCCGCACCCGGAACAATGCGGCATGATCACCATGATTTTTGTGGAAAGATTCCAGCCTCAAAGAAAGATCTGCTGAAGGTGCAGACCGGAGAAAATCTTTTTCCGAAAGGATGGCGGCGATCTTCACTGCCGTTTCAGCCGCTTGTGCGGAGATCTCTGCACTTTTCAGGATCATGTGTGCCAATCGGGGATGTACCGGAAGATCCAGTAATCTTCTTGCGTATGCGGAGTCATCACAACCAAGATCCTGCAGAAGCGTGTACGCCTGCTGCAAGGCTGCCGCAGGAGGAAGATCGGGAAATGGAAGGGATGATACATTGGCAGGAGCAACACCCCAATTCAGAAGTTCAAGAGTCAGTTCACACAGATCCGTCACCAGAATTTCCGGCGGACGGTGCGCTTCAAAGGAGCGTTCCGCGATCTCACTCCAAAGACGGATGCAGACACCTTCTGCGGTTCGCCCCGCGCGGCCGCGCCGCTGTTCCGCGCCGGATAAAGGCAGCGGCAGTGTTTCCAGATGATCCATCCCCGTCCCCGGGGAAAAACGCGGCACACGCATCAAGCCGGAATCCACCACGATCCGGACACCGTCGATCGTCAGACTTGTTTCCGCGATCGCCGTGGAAAGGATCACGCGCCGGATCCCCTCTTTACGCACAAAAACCTGATCCTGACGGTCTGCGGGAAGATTTCCGTAAAGCGGCAGGACGGCAATGGCGGTATTCCCGGAAAAATATGTGTCTTTCTGTAATTCCGACATGGTGCGGAGGATCTCCCCCTCCCCCGGCAGAAATGCCAGCAGATCCCCTTCAAAAGATTTCAAGGCGTTGCGGATGGTCAATGCCATTCGTTTTTCCAATGGCTGGTCGGGAGCGACATCGGAATAGATCGTCCGCACGGGAAACATCCGCCCCGGCACATGAAGTTCTGCGGCATCGGGCAGCAGTTTTTTCAGCGACGGCAGATCCAATGTGGCGGACATGATAAGGATATTCAGATCGCTCCGGAGATTTTCCCGCACATCCAGCGACAACGCAAGACCGAGATCGGCGTGGATGCTCCGTTCGTGAAATTCGTCAAAAATGATCAGTCCCACTCCGGGCAGTTCCGGATCGTGCTGAAGCATCCGCGTCAGGATCGCTTCGGTGACGACTTCAATGCGGGTGGATGCCGAACAGCAGCTTTCCGTACCGGTCCTGTACCCCACAGTCTGACCGACTTTTTCTCCGAGCAGCTGTGCCATACGCGCCGCAGAAGCCCGTGCGGCGATCCTGCGCGGCTCCAGCATAATGATTTTTTTCCAATCCTTCTTCAGAAACGCCAGCGGAACAATGGTACTTTTCCCCGCACCCGGTTCCGCAGAAAGCAGAAGGGTTCCGGCAGAATCGACTGCCTGAACGATCTGCGGAAGAAAAGACTCCACCGGCAGAAAAGGATGTTCCATCAGTTTCATGAGAGGATCATCTCCACCAGCTGCGGCAGGATCACACCCGCTTTTCCCGTCAGGACCACATCGGAAACACCGTTGCGGCTGAATGAGGACGGATCCAGATTGACTTCGATCACTTTTGCGCCGCGCCGTTTTGCCAATACAGGGATGTGACAGGCAGGCATGACTTCCCCGGATGTCCCCACCACGATCACTGCATCGCAATTTTCCGCAGCTTCATACGCGGCACCGGCAGCATCTTCCGGGATCCCCTCACCGAAAAACACCACATCCGGTTTCAGCAGACCGCCGCAGGAGGGACAGAGAGGGAAAGGCTGTTGGGCGATCAATTCCTTTTCCGCTTTCAGACGCGAAGCACATTCCATGCAGACAAGATATTCCAGTGTTCCGTGAAATTCCGCCACCGCCGGCGCACCGGCACGCTGATGCAGACAATCAATATTTTGCGTGACCGTCAGTTTTGCCCGCCCCGAATTCTGAAGATCTGCCAGCGCGTAGTGTGCGGGATTGGGGCATGCCTGTCCCCAGTGATCGTAGAAAATCTCCTTGAGTTTCGCCCACGATTCCCGGGGATAACGGAGAAAATGATCGATCTCCACAAAGGAGGGATCGTGCTTTTCCCACAATCCGCCGGTCCCGCGGAAGGGAGGGATACCGCTTTCCACGGAGATCCCGGCTCCCGTAAACAACAAAATTTCAGCGGAATTTCTTAAAATTTCCGCAGCCTGGACGATATTTGCATCCGAAATCATAAAAAAACCTTGATTTTTATCTGTTTTTTGTATTTTTTCATTATAAAAATACACGCTCCGGGTGTATATTGCAAGTGCAAAACAGAAAAATCAAATTTTCATCAAGGAGAAAAACAGAATGAAAACCCATGAGATCGCACGGGGCGGAAGCCTTTTCACCTACTCTGAAGGCAACGGAAATTACAGTTTTGAAAACGGCGTATTCCAGTTGAAAGACCTCGCACCCGCTTTGTATATGAACGGAAAAAAAGTCCCCTTCGGAAAATGGAAGATCGTGAAAGCAGCAGAAAATTCCCTTTCCGCAAAGGCAGACGGCAAAAGTGGCAGCTGGGATTTCAAAGCCGCAGTGGACAAAGACGGAAAACTGGTGCTGGGTATGACCGGTCACCTGAAAGAAGCATGCGAAGATATTGCAGTATATTATTTTGAAGATCTCTGTATCCCCGCAGATCATCTTGCCACACAGGGCAGAGGCACCGGCGACAGCGATCTTTATCCGCTGACCGGGAAAAATGTGAAGAAAAACGATTTTCACGGTGCCACCGTCATCACCATCACAAAGAAGGGGACCCAGCTGACCATTTCCTCACCGCTGCTGGGTGACCATATCGAAAGCTATACCGGCAGTTGCTCCAAGGGGAAAGTGGAATCCTTCAAAGCCGGATATGAAATCAAACACATCACCGCCAAGACGATCAAACTCAAAGACTTGACGCTCCGTGCGGGTGACGGTTTCCAGGCTCTCTATGCTTACGGGGAGGAAAACTGCAAACTGAAACGCGATTTAAGCGGATTCGTGGATCCCGGCTGGAACTCCTGGGATTATTACCGCTGGACAATCACTGAAGATGAAGTGCTGGAAAACGCCGAATTCATCGCCCGCGATCCCGTGCTTTCCAAACATGTGAAAAAAATCATCATCGACGACGGCTGGCAGTATGCCTACGGGGAATGGAAAGCCAACAGCTACTTCCCCCACGGTATGAAATGGATGGCAAAAGAACTGAAAAAATTGAAATTCATCCCCGGTCTGTGGGTCGCCCCCACCATCGTGGAACCGCACTCCTGGATCGGTCAGATGGAACCGGATATGCTGGCAAAAGCGGAAAACGGTCAGGGAACATTGTGCTGGCAATGTATGCAGCGGCATGCCTTCGTGCTTGACCCGACAGTGGAAAAATCCAGAAAATTCATCTACGATCTTTTCGATGGTCTTGCCAACGACGGATACGAATATTTCAAGGTCGATTTCCTGTGGGGAACCTATTGCGCACGGCAGTTCACCGATAAAAAAGTGGGACGCGGCAAACTCATTGATCTGACCCTCGGTGTGGCGCGGGAAGCCACGAAAGACAGAGCGCAGATCCTGGGTTGCGGCTACATTTTCTGCGGCGGGGAAAATCCCGTGGATATGGCGCGTGTGGGCGGAGACATCCACGCACGCTGGGACAGTATCAAAGCCAACACAGCATCCATCGCATTGCGCTATTGGGCAAACAAGAAACTCTGGATCAATGACCCGGATTTCGCGCTCTGCCGCGGATTCGATACTGCCGAAGATCCCATGATGAACCAGATGCGCTGCTGTCTGGTCTATGTGAAACCCGATGAAACCGATCCCAATTTCAGATCCGGAAACTGGAAACTGGTGGATATGAACCGCGCACAGGCGGAAGTGCTGCTTTCCATCGTGATCTGCGCAGGCGGATCGGTGAATCTTTCCGACAAGATGACCAGACTGAATGAATCCGGGCTGGATCTTGCCCGGAGAACAGTCTCCGCACAGTCCGGCGATGCGGCGATCCCGCTGGATCTTTTCAGCTCCGCGCTGCCGAAATACTGGGTGCAGAAAGTGGGAGATCATCACCGCGTATTGATGATCAACTGGGAAGATGCGCCCGGTGTGGTGCGGATCGACCTGAACCAGTTGGGACTGCCTTCAAAGAAGATCACAAACTTCTGGAATGACAAAGCAGTGAAAGCGAAAAACGGCGTGATCGAAACAGAACTGCCGCCCCGTTCCTGCCTGTTCGTCACCGTCCGCTGAACCTGAAAAACAATAAAGGAGCCGAACCATGAAAAAATGGGCAACGCTTTCTGTACTGCTGTGCCTTTTTTCCTGTCTGACCCTTTCCGCGCAACAGCAGAAGATCGCTGTGGTGGATATGCAGCAGGTCTTTTCCGGATATGACAAAACAAAAGCCATTGAACTCCAGTTGAATCAGCAAATGGAGCTTTACAAGGAATATGCCGGAAAACTGGTGCAGGAATATCAGACCCTGCGGAAGGAATTTGAAACATTGCGCGAAGGTGCTTTGAATGTAAGTTTGAGCAATGCGGAACGGGAAAACCGGAAAATGCGCGCCATGGAAAAAGGCGAAGAAATGAAACGGAAAGAGGCGGAACTGAAAGAATACAATCAGAGCCGTCAGAAACAGCTCAAAGAGCGTTATGACAAATTGCGGAACGATGTTATCGCAGAGATCAGGCAGGTGGTGATGAACAAATGTATCCTGAACGGCTGGACGTTGGTACTGGATAAATCCGGAGCCTCTCTCAACGATATGCCGCTGGTCATTTACAGTTCCCCCGCGATCGATCTCACAAAAGAAGTGCTGGGAGAATTGAACCGCGCCTACCGTTCCGGCAGCAAAGAAAAAAAGACATCGCCGGAAGGTACAGTGAAACCGTAAAAAAACGCTTGCAAAAATACAGAAATATGCTATATTTATAACGCGTAGAACATTTTTCTGTAAAAAAATCAAACGAAGTGAAAGAGGTCAGCGATCATGGATTCATACTATGTAACAACACCTATCTATTATGTAAACGATAAACCGCATATCGGTCACGCCTACACCACTGTGCTGGCAGACGTGCTGGCGCGGTATCACCGGGCAAAAGGCGACGATACCTACTTCCTCACCGGCACCGATGAACACGGGCAGAAAGTGGAAAAAGCCGCCATCGCCAACAATATGACCCCCATCGAACAGTGCGATACCACCGTAGTCCGTTTTCAGGAATTGTGGAAACGCCTCGGGATCACCAACAACGATTTCATCCGCACCACAGAAGAACGCCATAAAAAGATCGTCCGCGCCATTATGCAGGATCTTTATGACCGGGATCTGATCTATAAAGCGGAATACAGCGGCAGATACTGCGTCCCCTGCGAACGGTTCTTCACGGAAAAAGATCTGGCGGAAGGCGGACTCTGTCCCGATTGCGGCAGACCGACGGAGGAGATCATTGAATCCAACTATTTCTTCCGGATGAGTAAATATCAGGACTGGCTGATCCAGTATATCAAAGATCATCCGGACTTCATCCAGCCTGCGTTCCGGGCAAATGAAACGCTGGGATTCCTGCGCAATCCGCTGGAAGACCTGTGCATTTCCCGTCCGAAATCCCGTCTTTCCTGGGGGATCGAACTGCCCTTTGATGAAGATTATGTGTGCTATGTGTGGTTCGATGCGCTCATCAACTATATTTCCGCGATCGGATACGGCAGCGATGAAGCGATGTTCAACCGTTTCTGGAAATCCTGTCATCACCTCATCGGCAAAGACATTCTCACCACTCACACGGTGTACTGGCCGACCATGCTCCATGCCATGGGTGTGGATATGCCGCAGAGTATTTTTGCTCACGGCTGGTGGCTTTCCGGCAGAGATAAAATGAGCAAATCCAAAGGCAATGTGGTGAACCCCATGGATATGGCGGATCAGTACGGCGTGGATGCCTTCCGCTACTTCCTGATGGCTGGTATGACACTGGGTAACGATGCATCCTTCACGGAAGAAGAATTCATTGCACGGTACAACAGCGACCTTGCCAACGATTTGGGTAATTTCCTCAGCCGCGTGGTGAAACTGGCGATCAAAAATTTTGACGGCAAACTGCCGAAGCCTGATACCATGGAAGCAATCGATCAGGAACTGGGTGCAAAAGCATATCAGGCGATCGATATGCTGGGCAATGCAGTAAACGCCATGAAACTGGATAAAGGCATCGATGCCGTGATGAACGTGGTCCGCGCGGGCAACCGCTATCTGGAACAGACCGCTCCCTGGACTCTGGCGAAAAATGGCGATACCAAACGGCTCGGCACCGTGCTTTACACTGCGGCGGAAGTCCTCCGGATCGTGTCCGGTCTTTTCATGCCCCTCATGCCGGAAAAGATGACGGAACTGCGCCGCACGCTGGGTATGACGGAAGATGAGATCAAAGCTGTGGATTTTGAATCCCTGAAAAATATCGGAGCCCTGACTCCGGGCGCAGAACTGCACGACATTACAGGCTTGTTCCCGCGTATTCAGACCGAAACGCCGGAATGTAAACAGCCCGCAGCCAAAGCGGAAAAAGCTCCGAAAGCAGAAAAGGTCAAAGCTCCGAAACAGCCGAAGATCGATGAGATCCTGCCGGAAGGCGTCATTACCATCGATCAGTTCCTGAAAGTTCAGCTGAAGACCGCAAAGATCCTCACTGCGGAAAAGATCGAAAATACCGATAAACTGATGAAACTTTCCATTGAAGTGGGCGAAGAAACGCGTCCGCTGGTGGCAGGGATCGCTCAATTCTATACGCCGGAGGAACTCATCGGCAAGACCATTGTGATCGTGGCGAATCTGCGGCCCGCAGTGATCCGCGGCAATGAATCCCACGGGATGCTGCTGGCGGCGAAAGCGGACGGGAAACTGAAACTGATCACCGTGGATGGAAATGATTTCCCCAGCGGCGCATCCATCGGCTGATCTGAAGCAAACGGCAACTGAAGCAGGAGATTAGGATATGTTGGCATTTTTCGGCGGATTGATCTTTCTGGTGGCAGGATACTTTGTCTATGGGAAACTGGTGGAAAAAATCCTTGCTCCGGATGACCGGATCACTCCGGCGATCGCCTCCGGCGACGGCGTGGATTATGTGATTCTGCCGAAATGGAAAAATATGCTGATCCAGCTGTTGAATATTGCGGGAGTCGGTCCGGTGATCGGAGTGATCCTCGGGATCAAGTTCGGTGAGATCGTATTTTACATCATTCCCGTGGGTTGTGTGCTTGCGGGAGCGACTCACGATTTCCTCGGGGGAATGATGTCACTGCGGGACAACGGGGCGAATCTGCCGAAGATCATCCGCGACAATCTGGGTAAAGGTTATGCCGCGATCTTCTCCTGGTTCATGGTCTTTCTGCTGGTACTGGTGGTGGCGGTATTCATCAATATCCCCGCCAATCTCATTGACAAAACATTTCTGCCGGACATCCCCTTCTTCTGGTGGGCGGTGGCGGCTGTTTTCATTTACTACATCGTTGCGACGCTCTTTCCCGTGGATAAGATCATCGGGGCGATCTATCCCTTCTTCGGCGGTCTGCTCCTGCTGGGAACATTGTCTTTGCTGGCGGTGCTGACTGTGTGGGTGATCCGTGATCCGGCACTTCTGCAGGAAAGTGAAGCGTTCAAGGCGGGAAAATATACCAGTGAACACGCTCCGGTAATCCCTCTGCTTTTCGTAACGATCGCCTGCGGGATCATTTCCGGATTTCACGCGACTCAGGCACCCATTGTCGCCCGCACCATGCGCAGCGAACGGGAAGCCCGTGCGACCTTCTACGGGACCATGATCCTGGAAGGGATCATCGGTATGATCTGGGCAGGTGCAGCAATGGCGATCTTCAACAAAATGCCGGAACTGATGGCAGATAAAGGCGGCGTTGTCACTCTCAACAAAATCACGGTATCCATGCTTGGTGAATGGATGGGAACGATCACGGTCGTAGCGGTGATCATTCTGGCGATCACATCCGGGGATACGGCACTGCGCAGTGCCCGTCTTTCACTGGCGGAAATGCTGCGCGTGAAGCAGGCATCTCTGCACTCCCGTGTTCTGATCTGTCTGCCGCTGATCGCAATGACGGCAGCGATTCTGTGGTGGTCTAACAGCGATACAAAAAGTTTCGCTTTCCTCTGGAACTATTTTGCATGGGGCAATCAGATCCTTGCGGCGACAACCTCCATGGCGGCGGCGGTGTGGCTGCTGCGTCAGGGAAAGAAACCGTACATCGCATTTATTCCGGGTATCTTCATGACATTTATCGTGGTGACTTATATCTTGTGGACGAGTCCCGCTCACAAACAGGCTTACGGATTCGGCTTGCCGATCCATATTTCCATGGCAGCCGGAGCAGCGGTGGCAGTGATATTTACCGCGGTGGTGTACCGTCTCGGAAAAAAGAATAACGCTCTTAACAATAATTGATTCGGGAACAAAATCTTATGCCTCAACAGACAATCGCGCGTATCGGTGATTACATGATCGACAGCCGGCTGGGATCCGGCGGTATGGGAATGGTTTATAAAGCCAAACAAATCTCCATGCACCGTTTTGTAGCATTGAAAGTTCTGCGGGAAAATCTTTCCACAGACCGGGTCTATCTGGAACGTTTCTTCCATGAAGTCCGCGTAATGGCAGCAATGGAACACCCCAATATGGTTCGTGTGTATGAAGGCGGCATAGATAAAAACATGGCATATTTTTCCATGGAATATATCGAAGGGCTGGACTTGAAACGGCTGTTGGATTGCAGATATGTCTTCCCGGAACTGGAAGTGATCGATGTGGCTTTGCAGGTGGCATCCGCACTCTCCTACGCCTGGCAGAAAGACCGGCTGGTCCACCGGGATGTGAAACCGGCAAATATCATGCGGCTGAAGGACGGAACGGTCAAGATCCTGGATCTGGGTATCTCCAAAAAACTTTCCGCATCTTCCGGACAGGATGTTTTTGTGACCAATACCGGAGTAATGGTGGGATCTCCCTCCTATATGAGTCCGGAACAGGCGCGTTCCAACACGGATATCGATTTCCGGGCAGATATTTATTCCCTCGGGATCTCCCTGTATCAACTGCTGGCGGGGGTGCCGCCGTACGATGGGAAAAGTGCCGTGGAAGTTGTCACTCAACATTTTTCAGCACCGGTCCCGGATGTCCGGAGCGTCCGCGCGGATGTTTCCGGCAGATTTGCCCAACTGATCAAAAAGATGATGGCAAAGGAACGGGAAGACCGTTTCGGATCCTGGGATGAACTCCGGGAAAAACTGATCGCGATCCGTGAAAACGCGGTCAAACGGGAAAAGCGCAAAAGCGATGTGGAATTTCAGACGGCATTGCGTTCCATTCTGTTGAAAGCCGTGACTGTGGCGGGGATCTGTCTGGCGATCATCGTTGCATTGCATTTTCTTCTTCCGAAGAAACAGCAGACTCCGGAAAAAATTCTGCCGGAAACAACTGCGATGGCGGCATTGCCGGATACGGAGGAGGAAACCATTGAAGATCTGCGCAAAGAATACGAAAAACAGAGAAAACGCGCCATCGAACTTTTTGAAAAGAAGTGTCAGACCTATTGGGAAGAAAAGGATTACGCCACAGGGATCCGGTATTGTCAGGAACAACCTCTGGATGCGGATTTCCGGGAAAATGGAAAATTTTATGATTTCTACCGGGAGGACAGTTCTTTCCAGAACCGGATCAAAGATGAATTGAAACTCTTTCAGCAGGAATTCGATAAACGGGATCTCGGATTCCAGTAAATGTGCCATTCAGCGGGAAAGTTTGCGTTCCACGCTTTCCGGATGCAATTCCAAATTTTCCCAATAACGGATGGAAGGACCTTTCCGCACCTCATCAAGCAGACGGTTGAACGCATCGAAACCGGAAAGATACGAAATGGATGCACGGAGCGAACCGGGATAGCCGCGTCCGCGTAAATATTCCAGCACCGTCTTCCGGGCAATACGGAACCCGAGATCTTCACCGTAAAATTCCGTCATTTCCCGTACATGCGTTTCCATTTCCGCTGCATATTCCTCCACCGTGGGCGGACGGAATGTTTCCGGATTATTCACTGCATCAAAAAGCCACGGATTCCCCAATGCCCCCCGGGCGATCATTCCCCGGGTACAACCTGTTTCCCGCAGTAATTCAAAATAAGTTTCCGGCGTCAGACCGCCTCCATTGGCGATCACGGGAATGGAGAGAGCCTCCCGCACGGCTTTGATCACATGAAATGCCACGGGACCGGAATAAAAAACTCTGGCGATCCTTCCATGAAGTGTCAATGCCTGAATTCCTGTCGCTTCCAGCCGTTTACAAAATTCGACCGTAGGTGCGGGATCATCAAAATCCAGGATACGGGTTTTGGCACTCACAGGGATCTTTGCATGTTTCACCAATGTTTCCGCCGCGCGGACCGCTCCATCCGGATCCCGGTGAACAAAGGTGATCCCCTCCCCCTTTTTTGCGACTTTCGGAGCAGGACATCCCAAATTGAAATCCAGCACATCAAAGTGCAGTTCATTGATCATACAGGCGGCTTTTGCCAGTTGATCCGGATCACTGCCAACCAGCTGGATGCCGAGAAACGCCTCATCATCCCCCCGCACCGCCAGTTTCGGTGTCTTCCCGGATTGATAGACCATGGAGCCGGCATCGATCATTTCCGTGAATGCAAAACGGCAGGAATGACGGTACGCCGAACGGCGCATCGGTAAATCGGTATGCCCCGCGATCGGTGCTTCGATCACGGCATTTTCAGGATAGATCTCCACGGCGGAAAAACACTCAGCCTTCGTATTTGGAGAAGATCAGACTGGCGTTGGTGCCGCCGAATCCGAAACTGTTGCTGAGCGCGTGTTTGATCTCCACCTGATCCTTCATGGACCGGGCAATATTTGCCCATTCGCAGCCTTCCACCACATTTTCCAGATTCAGAGATTCACTCACAAAGGAGTGTTCCATCATCAATGTGGTAAAGATCGCTTCCACCGCACCCGCAGCACCGATGGTATGACCGGTAAGAGATTTGGTGCTGTTGATCAGAACACGGCCGTCATCGCCGAACACATCTTTGATCGCTTCCAGTTCCACAGGGTCACCCACACCCGTACTGGTACCGTGAGTATTGATATAGGCAATATCGTCTGCCTTCAGTCCTGCATTTTCCAGACAGAGTGTCATAACTTCCGCGCTGGACGCACGATCCGGCACCACCATATCCACAGCATTGCTGTTGGAGGCATAACCGGAAAGTTCGCAGATGATATCCGCACCACGCGCTTTCGCATGTTCTTCGCTTTCCAGAATCAGAATACCCGCACCTTCCGCGATCACAAAACCATCACGCCCCTGATCAAAGGGTCGGCTGGATTTCGCCGGATCATCCGCATAACTGTGGGACAGGGCTTTCATGGCATTGAATCCCAGTGCCTGCTGCCAGGAGACCTCTTCAGAGCCGCCCACCATCACGATATCGTATTCTCCGGATTTGATCAGACGCGCACCCGCCATGATCGCCAAAGCACTGCTGGTACAGGCACAGCTGATATCGTAGCTTTCCCCCGCGATCTTGAAGACCAGAGAAAGGTTCGCCACCGCAGAGGACGGCATGATACGCGGCACGCTGAACGGAGAAACTTTCCGCAGACTGCGGTGATCCTGAAATCTCCGTACATTGGGAACCAGTTCACCGTAGGCACTTCCGCCGCAGCCGTTGATCACAGCCATGCGTTTACCGGGAAGTGTTTCCAGTGTGTAGCCGGCTTCCGTAATGGCTTCATACGCGGCAGCCACGGCAAAAGTCGCATTCGCAGGCATGAAACGGAGAGCTTTGCGTTCAAAGAGCGGGCAATCGATCTCGTATTTTACGCGACCGGAAACTTTGGATTCCAAGCCTTCTTCGCAGAAAGAATCATCCAGTGTGATCCCGCTTCTGCCGTTTTTCAAAGCTTCAAGATTGGCGGCGAGTCCAGCACCAAGAGGAGTAATCAGACCACGACCGGTGACGACGACTTTAGGAGCCATAGAAATTTTCCTTCGGTTTGTTTCAAATATGTTGTTACACGCTGATAATATAGCGCACAGACTTTTTTTTTCAACATCTTTTCTTCATTAAAATCAAGGATTTTTACCTTTTTTGTAAAATTACAAACATTTTCCCCTTGATTTTTTCACATTGCAAAGCTACCTTATCGGACAATAACTGAAATTGATCATCACACCAAGGATATTTATGATCTCCAAAGCACATTACGATTCCAAAAATTTCGTCATCGATCCCGCTCACTCCATCCACGGCGTTTATCCGGAAGAGCAAAATCTGAACGATACCCCCTACTGGCATTACGGACACTATGAATGTGAAGCGTTCCTCCTGGAAAAAATGGTCCGCCGCAAAGATGAAGCAAAATTGCTGGTGGGATACACAAAATACCGCAGAAAACCTGCCGCTGAAGCATATTTTTCCCTCGAAAGCGTTGTGGGCGGCACCATCGAATTCCGTGCCACCGGAAATGTGGAAGTCTTTTTCAATAACGGAAAAATTTACAGCGCAGCCCCTTCCGCAGAACGCCATGAGATCAGCCTGCCCACCCCCGGAAAACTGATGATCCATCTTGCCGTGGATGATGTG
Source organism: Victivallales bacterium (assembly GCA_045594005.1). Taxonomy (GTDB): domain Bacteria; phylum Verrucomicrobiota; class Lentisphaeria; order Victivallales; family UBA1829; genus SIG77. Next base: position 29,578 of record JAZNXT010000089.1, on the reverse strand, counting down.
AAGGAAGATCTGCCCGCACTTCTCCCGCTGAATGTGGTGGACGGCTGGAAATATTCCACCGACGGGATCCATGAAACCGATCCCGTGTGCCGTCCCCAGCGGGAAGACGGCTCCGCACCCCATCACGCAGAACTGCCGCAAATTCCTCTGACCGCACAGATCGTGGCTGAAAATGTGTGGGATGCCGGTGTGGAACTGCTTTGTTATGTGGATATCATTTGCGATAAAGATGCAACGCCTGAACTCTATTTCGGTGAAAGTATCCCGGAAATGGAAAACGAAGATCCGCAACACGAAGAACAGACAAGAGAACTGGTCTACAACGGACCCGGACTCTGGTCAAGCAAAGTCCCGCTGGCACTCCGGTATATCCGGCTGAAAAATGCGGGCAAAGATCCGGAAATCTCCCTGCGCGCGCTCTTTCATCCCGCCGAATACAAAGGAGCAATGGCGATCCGCGGAGAAGATGATCTCACAAAAATCTGGATGAATTCCGCTTATACTTTGCGTTTGTGTATGCACAATTTCCTGTTGGACGGGATCAAACGGGACCGTTTGCCGTGGGCGGGAGATCTGGCGGTATCGCTGCTGGGCAATGCTTTTTCCTTCGCCGATCGCGGTCTGGTGCGGGATTCATTGTCCGTTCTCTGTGCCAACGGGATTCAGGAAGCGCACATCAACACGATCCCCGATTACACCATGTGGTGGCTCATCAACCATGAATATTATCAACTCTACTACGGCGATCCCGAATTTCTGAAACTGGAATATCCACGGATCACCGAAACCATCGATATCCTGTTGTCAAAGCGGGATGAAAAAGGATTCCTGATCTTCTCCAAAAAGGATTTTCCGTTCATCGACTGGGTTCCCGGAAAAAAAGATTCCGCAGTCCAGATCCTTTTCGCCCGGGGCTTGCAGGCAGGTGCCGCACTGGCAAAACGCATGAACGATGATCAGCGTGCCGCAATGCTGGAAAAAGAAGCAGAAAAACTGGTGGCGGTGATCCGCGAAGAAATGTTCTGCAAAAAATGCGGTCTCTTTGTTTCCGCTCCGGGAGAAAAAGAAATCCTGCGGCACGCCAATCTGCTGGCTGTGGTCTTCGGATACACCTCAAAAGAAGAAGCGGAAGTCATTGCGGAAGCTCTTGCCGGACACGATCTGCCGCCGGTGGGAACGCCCTATATGTCCGTCTTTGAAGCGAAAGCCATCGCCCTCGCCGGAAATGCCGATGATGCCATCGCACGGATCCGGGAGATCTGGGGCGGGATGCTCAATTTGGGGGCGACCACATTCTGGGAAGGATTCGATCCCGCTCACAACGGAAAAGAACATTATGTGTTCTATGACCGGGCATACGGAAAAAGTCTGTGTCATGCCTGGGGTGCAGGTCCTCTGTTCCTCCTGCCAGAACTCTTTGCCGGGATCAAACCCGTGGAAGACGGATGGCGGAAATTCCGGCTGGATCCCCTCCCCGGCGCAGATCTTTCCATCACCATACCCGTTCCCGGCGGCGTGATCGAAGCTGAAATCGAAAACGGAAAAGTCATCTCCTGTTCCGCACCCGAAGGCTACGAACAGATCCGCTGACAGATAACGCGGGGCGCGGCAGCAGAAACCGGCTTGCCGGTTTCAAAGCACACAAAAAACGGTGCGGATCTTTTCGATCAACACCGTTTTTTGTGTGCTTCTGCCGGAGCGTAGCGCGCGTGGAAACGCTTGTCGCTCCGGTGCTGCCGCGCCCCGCGCATCTTATTCGGCGCGGAGGACATCGATGGGGTTCTGTTGTGCGGCTTTCCAGGCGGGATATGTTCCGAAGAGGATCCCGATCATAGCGGAGATCACCAGAGCCAGCAGGATGAACCAGATGGAGAAAGACACGGGCATTTGTGCATATTTTGCCACGACTTCTGCGATCCCGATCCCGGTTGCCACGCCCAATGCGCCGCCGATGAATGTGAGGAAGATGGTTTCCAGCAGAAACTGCATAATGATATCGCCTTTCTGTGCGCCGAGTGCGCGGCGGGTCCCGATCTCTTTGCGCCGTTCATAAACGTTGGCGAGCATGATATTCATAATACCGATCCCGCCCACCAGCAGGGAGATCCCGGCGATGGACGCCATGACGATGGTAAAGATGTTCTGTGTTTTTTCCTGCTGCATCAACAGGTCATAAGGCACCAGTTTTTCCCAGTCGCGGGATTCTCCGTGTGTTTTATCCAGATACGCGGAAATACGCTTTGAGGTATAGTCGATATAAAAAGTATCGCTCACGGTGACGATGAATGTATCGTATTCGATCTCCTCCACCTGCAAAGTCCCGGTTGACACGGTAGTGGCGCGTTTTCCGTATTTGGCTTCGCTGGTGGTGATGGGGAAAAGGATCATATCGTCCGGCTTGCCCACGCCGAGAATATTGGTGCCGTGATTATTTTCCAGCACACCGATCACGGTATAGACATGATTTTCCACACGGATCTGCCTGCCGAGGATATTTTTATCTCCCAGATTAAATAATTTCCGTTTTACATTTCTGCCGATGACGCAGACTGCGGCGCGCATATTGAAATCTGCCGGAGAAAACCAGCGTCCCTGTGTCACAATGGAATTGGAATTCTGTAAAAAATCGAATCCCACGCCCACCAGACGCAATTCCAGCATGGTGACGCCCTTCACGACTTTCTGACGGGAATTTCTTGCCACGGTCACATTTTTCACGTTGTCCATCTTCCGGATATGCTCCAGATCCACTTTAGTCAAACCGTAAGTCTGAGTCGTGGCGGAAGCATTGGAAGTATCTTTTCCCTCCATCGGCGGTTTCTTGGATGCCACAATGATCTTATCGATCCCCATTGCCTGAATGGTGGCAAGAGCCTGATCTTTTGCCCCCTGTGAAATGGAAAGCATGGCGATCACGCTGCCGACCCCGAAAATGATCCCCAGTGAAGTCAGGATGGACCGGACTTTATGAAGCATGAGATTGTGAAAGGAAAGCTGGATCTGATCACCGAATTTCACAGTTTCACCTCAAATTCCTGTGTCGTGCCGTTTTTCACATCCACGATCCTGCCCACCTGACCGTTCCGCAGATACACGACCCGGTCGTAGTGGTGTTCGTAAGAAGGGTTGTGGGTGACCATGACGATGGTCACGCCCTGCGCGTGCAGCTCGTGAAAAAGCTCCATGATCTCGTCACCGGTCTTTTCGTCCAGGTTCCCTGTGGGTTCATCTGCCAGCAGGAATGTGGGTTTATTCACCAGCGATCTGGCAATGGCAACGCGCTGCATTTCCCCCCCGGAAAGCTGGGTGGGTCTGTGATCCAGACGGTGTGCCAGTTTCACCCGTGTGGCATTTTCCACGGCGATCTGTCTGCGTTTCCGTTTTGATACGCCGCAATAGACCATTGGCACTTCAATATTTTCCTGCACGGTCAGATGAGGGAAAAGATTGAACGCCTGAAAAATGAATCCGATCTTTCTGTTCCGCAGTTCTGTCAGCATATAATCGTTCATGGAATCCGCCCGCTGACCATCCAGGATATAACTGCCGCCGGTGGGTTTATCCAGCAAGCCGAGAATATTCAGAAGTGTGGATTTTCCCGATCCGGAAGAACCCATGATCCCCAGAAATTCTCCGCGTTCCACATTCAGATTGATCCCTTTCAGGACCGGCACGCTCAATGATCCGGCATAATAGGTCTTGACCAGATCTTTCATGGTCAGCGCATAATTGCCGCTGTTGTTGTCCCCGCTGCCGCTCATCACTCGGTTTTATCCTGCTGGAAGGGTCTGTAAAGATAAACGATATCGTTTTCCGCGATGCCGTTTTTGATCTCCACATAGTTATCATTGGAAAGACCGATCTCCACATCGGCTTCGATGGGACCGCTGATCGTATCCTTGTAAACAAAATATCTGCCTTCCTTCTCGAAGATCGCTTCAGCAGGAACATAAACCACATTTTTCAGGATTTGGGAAACGATCTCCACACGCACATTGATCCCGCTGACGACCCGGGGATCATCCGTATGGAATTCGATGGTGGATTTATAGGCTTTGGCACTGTTGGGATCCCACGGGATCAACAGGATCGGCAGCGGTGCGATCACGGTCAGTTTTCCGGGGATCTTCAGATTTTCCACGGAATCCGGCGTAATGATCACATCGGCACCTGTCCGGACTTTGGAACGGTATTGTTCCGGGATGTCCACATCGATCACCGTTTTGCTCATATCCGGGATCGTGGCAAGGACCTGCCGGCGGTAAACATCCATACCGACTTTGACTTCCAGATTTCCCCAGCGGCGGCGTTCCGTGTCCCCGTATGTGACGAATCCGCTCACAGGAGCCACAAGCTGCATCCGCGTCATATTGTAAAGAGCCTGTTCCAGATCGTACAGTTTCTTGCGCAGGTTCACCCGGGCATTGGCAATGGAAGTGTTTTTCTGTGCCAGATTGGATTGTGTCCGGACAAGTTCTTTTTTCAGTGTCAGTTCCAGCCGTTTGACTTTATCTTTCGCATTTTTGTAGTTGTTCGGCTGGGTATAACGCTTGAAGATCTTGCGGTCCAGCACCGCATTGCGGTAGGAGATCCGGGCACTTTTCAGCGTTTTCAATGCCGATTCATAAGCAGATTTGCGGCTTGCTTCTTCGGCTTCATCGTCGGCAACATCGGTGGGATTATAGTAATTTTCGTAAGCCGTCTTGTATTTTTCCTCGGCATCTTTGAGTTTCTGACTGGCATCGGAAACGGACTGGTCCTGGGCGTTTTTGCTCTTCGGTCCTTCCAGTTTACGCAGTTTACTGTACGCGGAAATGGCATCGTCCAGATTATCCTGTGCCGTTTTGATATCGGCGGCATTGGTGCTTTTCAGGATCTCCAATTCCTCCAACGCCAGTTCCAGCGTCTTTTCCCCGTCGGCAATACTGAGTTTCAGATCGTCGATCTGGGTTTGGAGATTTTCCGTTTCAAAACGGGCGACGATATCGCCTTTTTCCACCTGGGCATTTTCATCCACCACTGCCACCAGTTTGGTGGAGAGCGGCACACCCAGCGCGAGTTTGTGTTTGATCTTGGTATTGACACTTCCGGAAAGAGTGATCCCGATCACCAGATCGCCCCGTTTGGCGGAAAAGAGTTTATCCGGCGATTTTTCATCTTTCGCCTGCAATTCCTGTTTGTGCATTTTCCATTTCTGCCATCCGTACCAGGCTCCGTATGCGGCGGCTCCGCCGAAGATCAGCAGGAACACCAATCGTTTAATGATCTTTTTTACATTCAGTTTCATGGCAAAAATCATTTCCCGGGAGCTGTTTTTTCCGATTTTCCGGATTCTTTCTTTTCCTTCCCGTACAGGAAATCAAGCACACTTCTGAAATGCTGTCTGCGTTCCGCACGGTTCTTGGCTTCTTCGTTCACCAGATTTTCCACATCCACAAATTCGGAGGCGGGCTTGTTGGTGAAAATTTTGTTGGACTGCTCCAGAATTTCGGCGGTCTTGTGGATGCTTGCCGCAGTTTCATCCGGTGCAATGGCACGGGGTTTGAAAGGATGGATGATATGCACTTTCAGCAGAAAAAGCAGCTGTTTATCCACACTGCCGGAATCTCTGCCGTTGATCAGATCGCCCAACACCGGAATATCTCCGAGATAGGGAACTTTCCGCAGACTTTCGGATTTTTCGCTGTTGTAAAGTCCGCCCAGCATGATGATATCGCCGTCACCCACAGTCAGACGGGTGTCGATGCTGCGCACGGAGATCACCGGGATATTGCTGGTGACATCGTCCTGCTTGAATGCTTCGTACCGCAGCACGGAACGCACCTGCGGATTCACGGAAAGCTGAACGGTCTTTTCGTTGATCATTTTCGGCGTGATCTTCAGCGTCACCCCCACCTGTTTGAATTTGAACGACAAATTGGTGGAGGAAGACAGTGCCGCCGTTTCCGGGATCGGCAGTTCTTCCGCCGTGGTGATGGTGGCTTCCGCCCCCTGATCCGCGATCACATTCGGTGCGGAAAGGACGCGGGCATTGGTACTGGTATTCAGCCAGCGGATCGCCGCGGAAAGCTGACCTTTGGAACCGTCTCCGGAAACATGGGTGAAGGGAATGAAATTCAGTGTGCCGCCCTGATCTTCCGTGGCACTGCGGTTCTGCACGGGGGAATCCAGATTGAAACCGAGGGAGTGATTGGTATTGTAGGTGGAATCGTAATACTGATAGGAGAGTTTCACATCCCGTTCCGCGCCCTGTTCGCAATAGACTTCGATCACCTGTGCTTCCACAAGCACCTGCGGCTGAAGTACATCCAGTGCAAGGAGGATCTGTTTGAGTTCTTCCATCTTTTCCGCTTTATCGTGAACGATGATCTGGCTGTATTCATTGGTTTCCGAACCGAGTTTTTTCACCAGTTCCACATAACCGGCATCGGTCACCACTGCATCCAATGCGTCTGTGAGATATTCCGGATCCACATAACGGCAGCGGTAGATCAGCGTTGCCATATCATCTTTTCCTTTGATGATCTTGACATCTGCGGGAGCTTCTTTGGAGATATGGCTCAAAAGATATGCAGGCGGTTTATCATCCAGGAACAGCTGCATCATCTGGGTCATCACGGCTTTTTTGTTTTTGGCGGCTTCATCGGCTTTTTTCACATCATCGATGGTGATTTTGACATCTGCGGCTTTTCCCACCGTGGCACGGGCAGCTTTTTCTTCCGCCTGCAAAGAGACAAATGCCAGAAATGCGGCGGCAAATGCTGTCAGGAATTTATTTCCAAAGGACTGTTTTTTCATTACATGATCTCCGGGGTGTACTGTAAAATTAAATAATACTCACATTATAATACACGCCGAAAATGCTTTTTTCAACACTTCCGCATAAAAATTTGCGATTTTTTCCTCTTGCAATCGCCGTTTCTGCGATTATAGTATTCTCCGGTAAAATTGACTTGAAAGGATCTGCCGGTGAAAAATATGAAAATCGCATTGCTGTGTGTGGGTGATGAACTGCTCAAAGGAGCAACCATCAACACCAATCTCGCCTATCTCGGAAACAAATTGCTGGAAAATGGATTGCTGATCGATTTTTCCGTTGAACTCAAGGACGGCGGCGATGATATTATCGACGCACTGGATGAAGCTCTGAAACGCGCCGATGTCGTCCTCACTTCCGGCGGACTCGGTCCCACTGCCGATGATATGACCAAAGAATATATCGCACGCCGTCTGAAAATGCCGTTGGAAGAAGATGGCGGAACCGTTTTTGCCATCCGTAAATACTGGAAAACAAGACATTGCGGCGAACCGACAGGACGGGTCCTGAATCAATCCCTTGTCCCGAAAGGTGCCACCGTGATCCCCAACCGCAACGGCACGGCTCCCGGTCTGATCCTGACCACACCTGTCGATGATCCCTATCCGGGAAAAACGATCATTATGATGCCGGGTCCTCCGGGTGAGATCCGCCCCATGTTTGAAAGCGATGTACTGCCGTTCCTGCTGGAAAAAAGTGAACGGCGCAGCCATACAAAAATGTTTTATGTCTGCGGGATCGGAGAATCGGAGATCGAAGAACGGATGCTGCCGGTCATTGCACGGACACACCCCCTGTCTGTCGCCTATTGTGCCACCCATGAATTTGTAAAACTTTTCCTCAATTCCTCCGATATGGATATCCTTTCCCATGTGGTGACACAGGTGCGCGATGAATTCGGCGATCTGCTGCTGATGGACGGATCCACCGGTCCGGCTTACGATACCGTGAAACAGCTCCGCAGAATGGGGCTGACTCTTGCCACAGCAGAATCCTGCACCGGCGGGCTGGCAGCAAAAATGATCACCGATATTCCCGGTGCCTCCGATGTTTTTATGGGGTCGGTGGTATCTTATGCCAACCGCATCAAAGAATCGGCTCTCGGTGTCAAAAGCACCACGCTGGAGGATTTCGGCGCGGTGAGCCGGGAAACCGCATTGGAAATGGTCAACGGCATTGCAGAACGCTTCGGTGTGGATTGTGCCATTTCCCTTACCGGGATCGCCGGACCCGGCGGCGGAACACCCGATAAACCCGTGGGGCTTGTCTATTGCGGAGTGAAATGCTGCGATAAAACGGAGATCCTGGAATTCCGTCTGACCCGCAGCCGGGAGCAGATCCGGGAACGCGCCGCGGCAAAAGCACTGGATCATCTGCGGCGGATGCTGCTCAAAATGTGTTAAAAATCAGCAGAACTTTTTTAAGATGAGCAATTTGAAGAAACACAACTTTTATCCGGGTGATATCCCCGCAAAACCGGGATGTTACATTTACCGTGACATCTTCGGTGTGGTGATCTATGTGGGGAAAGCAACCAATCTGCGGCGGCGGATGTCTCAATATTTCCAGCCGAGCCGCATCACCCGTGCCGATCCCAAATCCCGTTCGCTCATCAATACCATTGATTCCTGGGAATATATCACTGTCAAAAATGAAGATGAAGCTCTGCTGCTGGAAACCCATCTCATCAAAAAATATGCCCCCCATTACAACATCCTCATGCGGGATGACAAACGCCACCTGATGCTGAAACTGGATCTCACGGAAAAATTCCCCCGGCTGAAAATGGCACGGCTGAAAAAAGATGATTCCTGTCTTTATTTCGGACCGTTTCCAAAAGGCGGAGCATTGAAAATGACTGCGGAATTCCTCGTTCAGCATCTGGGATTGCGCACCTGTAAAGCTGCCGATCCCGGACCGGACGACCGCAAACATTGTCTGGCTGGAGCATTGAAAGATTGCTGCCGCCCCTGCGAAAACAAGGTAACGGAAGAAGAGTACCGGGCGCGTGTGGACAAGTTGATCGCCATATTGAACGGCGATATCAAAGATGTGCGGGAAGTTCTGAAACTGAAAATGAAAGAATGTGCGGAAAAACAGCAGTTTGAAAAAGCCGCACTGTACCGGGATGTTTCCGCCAACATCGAATCGGTGTACGGTCAGAAAAACCGCACTTTTGAAAATGCCTCGGTCCCCGATTCCGCACCGGGAATGACTGCAGTGGAAGATCTGCAGACCGCTTTGAAACTGGATCTGCCGCCACGGTCTATTGAGTGTTTCGATATCTCCAATATCTCCGGGACCCTCGCAGTGGCAAGTCTGGTACATTTTACCGATGGCGCACCGGACAAAGCGAACTACCGCCGTTTCCGGATCAAGACCGTGACCGGATCCAACGACTTTGCCATGATGAAAGAGGCGGTGTCCCGTCATTTCAAACGGTTGCTGGAAAATCACCTTCCCCTGCCGGATCTCCTTATGGTGGACGGTGGAAAAGGTCAGCTTTCCTCTGCATTGGAAGCTCTTGTTTCGGTGAAATGCCCGCCCTTCCCCGTGATCGGACTGGCGAAAAAATTTGAGCTTGTTTTTGTGCCGGGCAGATCGGAACCTTATGTGATCAGCCATGACCGCCCTGCCTTGAAACTGCTTCAGGCGGTCCGGGATGAAGCACACCGCTTTGCCATCACCTATCACCGGAATCTGCGATTGGATACCATCCGCAATTCCATTCTGGATGAGATCGAAGGCATCGGCGAAAACCGGAAAGCCGCACTCCTGCGGGAATACGGTTCGGTACGGGCTTTGCGGAAAGCTCCCTCCCCGGAAGCCATTGCCGAACGGGTCCCGGGAATCGGACTGGAATTCGCGCGGATCATATTCCGCTATCTGGAAAATCATAAACCGGATGGAAAAATCAATCCGCTTTAAAATTGGTCAGTAAAAAAAACAAGCTGAAAGCTGAAGACTGAAGACTGAAGACTGAAGACTGATAACTGATAACTGATAACTGAAAGGATAAAATCATGTCGATCCGGATTTCACAGGATGGAAAAAATTTTCTTATTGAAACAGCCAATACGACCTATGCCTCCGGCGTAAGTCCCTCCGGCTATCTGAATCATTACTACTACGGCAAAAAGATCACAGGCGCAGATCCCGCAGATTTCCGCCATACGGAAGATGGATTTTCCGGGATCTCCTTCTGTCCTTACCGGGAATTGGAACATATCACCGATTCCCGCAATCTGGCACTTCAGGAATGTACCACGCACAATGTGGGAGATTACCGTATCAGCTCCGTGATCGTCCGGGATGCGTTGGGATGCGACAGCACAGATCCCCAATTCGTTTCCGCAAAGACTTTCCCCGGCCGTTACGAATGGGCGGGATCCATGCCCCGGGTTCGGGTCAATGACGATGCTTCCGTGGAAACGCTGGAAGTCCTTCTCCGCGATCCCGCCACCGGTGTGGAATATGTGCTGGATTATATTGTATTCCCCGCACAGGATTGTATCGTACGGTCCATGGAGATCCGGAACAACACGGAAAATGCCGTGGATATCACCCGTGCCATGAGTTTTACGCTGGATATTGAACACAGCGATCTGGATCTGATCCATTGTCACGGTTCCTACGCAAGGGAACGCTTCGGGTATTCCCGCGCCCCCCTTCAGCCGGGTACACAGGGATTTTTCTCCACCCGCACCTCCAGCGGTCACGATCAGAATCCCGCATTTGCTCTTGCGGAACGCTCCGCCACAGAAGAACAGGGCGGCGTTTTCGGCTGTGTTCTTCTTTACAGCGGCAGTTTCTCTGTGGAAATCGAACAGGAACCCTATTTCCGCACCCGTGCCACCGCAGGGATCCATCCGGAAACCTTCCAATGGCATCTGGAAAGCGGCGAATCCTTCCGTACCCCGGAAGCGATCCTCACCTTTTCCTCAAACGGGATCGGCGGCATGAGTCATAATTTCCATGAAATGCTGCGGGAACATCTGATCAGCCCTCGCTGGGTCCACGAAAAACGCCCCATCCTGGTCAACAACTGGGAGGGAACAGGCATGGATTTCAACCGGGAAAAATTGCTGAACATCGCGTCCGTCGCCGCAAAATGCGGGGTGGAAATGTTCGTGCTGGACGATGGCTGGTTCGGACACCGGGACAATGACCGCAGTTCTCTCGGGGACTGGTTCGTCTATGAAGAAAAAGTCGGCTCCCTCAAAACACTGGCGGAAGACATCAACAGAATGGGCTTGAAATTCGGTTTGTGGTTCGAGCCGGAAATGATCTCCGAAGACAGCGAACTGTATAAAGCACATCCCGAATGGCTCTTTTCCGCACCCAACCGCGCAAGGACCTACGGCAGACATCAATGCGTCCTGAATATGGGCTTGCCGGAAGTTGTGGACTATCTCTTTGAAAAGATCAGTGCGATCCTCCGTTCCGCACCCATCGTTTATATGAAATGGGATTTCAACCGGCAGCCGGCAGAGATCTCAAGCCCCATCCTCCCTCCGGACCGTCAGGGCGAAGCCGGACACCGTTTCGTGCTGGGGATGTACGAACTCCACCGCCGTCTGCTGGAAGCCTTCCCCGAACTCCTCATCGAAGGCTGTTCCGGCGGCGGCGGCAGATTCGATGCAGGGATGCTGTATTATGTGCCGCAGATCTGGACATCCGACAATACCGACGCGCTGGACCGTATGTATATTCAGGCTAATACATCCCTGTTCTACCCCTGTTCCTGTCAGGGTGCCCATGTGACACGCTGCCATCCCGCCAAACGGAATATGTCCTGGGAGACCCGTGGTGCGATCGCGCTGGCGGGGACTTTCGGCTATGAACTGGATATGACACAATGCACTGAAGAAGAACAGCAGATCTTCCGCGACCAGATCGCCATGTATCACCGGTATCATCATCTGGTGAACGACGGCATCCTTTTCCGTCTGAACAATCTGTGGGACGGCGAAAACCGTTTCTGCACCTGGGAATTCGCGGCGAAAGATCAGTCGGAAATGCTTATGATCCATGTGACTGCCCGCCAGATCCCCCATCCCGGCAGAAAATTCATCCGTTTCCGGGGACTTGATCCTCAAAAGAAATATCAGCTTGACGGCACCGATACCGTGCTTTCCGGCTCCTATCTCATGGATGCGGGTCTGCCCATTCCTCAAGCGTGGGGCGACAACGATGTGATCCTCTGGCATTTCACCGCCGTTTGAGTTTGTTGACGGGAGATTCTCCGGGAGAGATTCTCCGGGAGCGGGAAAACTTTTTTGAAAAAAAGTTTTCCCGCTCCCGGACCCTCACCCTTTCAAAAAACTTCCGGGCGCAAAGCCGTATCTGCGTTCGCAGATACGGCTTTGACTCGTTTTCGCGAGTGTGCAAAGCACACGATTTTTCTGCCGCTCTGCTCAACTGCCGTTTCGCTGCGGCGTGCAAAGCACACGATTTTTCTGCCGCTCTGCTCAACTGCCGTTTCGCTGCGGCGTGCGGGGGAAGGACTTTTTTCAAAAAGCCTTCCCCGCAAAAACATCCTCACAAAAAAACATCAATTCAGTTTTCGCGGATTTTTTCCGATGAAACGGATGAGGGCTTCCAGAAGGGTCGCCGGATGCGGAGGACAGCCGGGAACATAAAGATCCACTTTCAAAATATCGTCCACTCCGCCGCAGACTTCCGGATTTTCCCGGAACAATCCGCCGGAGATCGCACACGCGCCGCAGGCGATCACAAAGGAAGGTTTCGGCACAGCATCGTATGTCTTTTTCAATGCAGTGAGCATATTTCTGCTGACAGGTCCGGTGATCAGCAGACAATCTGCGTGACGGGGCGATGCCGCCACCTGGATACCGAATCTGCCCATATCCCACGCAAGCGTGTTCAGCACATTAAAGTCCAGTTCACAGGCGGCGCATCCGCCGGCAGATACCTGACGGATCTTCAATGATTTGCCGCAGAGTGCGCGGATCCCTGCATCCGGCTGGGGCTGATAATGATATTCAGGAGAACAGGTGGTGCGGATCAGATCTTTGCGGTCAAATACGGCAAGGTCATGATTCCGGGTAAAGCTGATGGCATTTTCGGGACAGACTCCGGCACAGCGGCGGCAGAATGTACAGCTGCCGAGATCCAACTGCAATTTCTTTTCCGCATCGCGGGTAATGGCATCCGCCGGGCAGATCTCCTGACAAAGACGGCAATCTTCATTGCAATAGCGCAGTTGCGGCAGACCGGAAAAACGATCCGGGAGAGTCGGTTCTGTATCCGGAAACGATCCGGTGCGATAGCCCTGTCTGATACGGGATGTGAGAATTTTCAACATGATTTATGCTCCTCTCTTACAGGTCATGTCCGCAGTAGGAAAGATTGAAACTTTTATTGCAGATGGGGAAATTGGAGATCTGTTCCCCACGGAGAGCCATTGCCAGTGCAAACCAGTTATGGAAAGAGGGATCCACCACTTTATACCGGGTAAAGGTCCCGTCCGCTCCGGTGATCGCTGTATGGCAGATCTCTCCCCGCCAGCCTTCCACCAGAGAAACTGCGATCATATTGCTGCGCAATGCTGTTTTTCCGGGCATGAGTTTTGCTCCGGAATCCTGAGGCGGCAGTTCTTTCAGCAATTCACGCAGCAGCGCGAAAGAAGACCGGATCTCCTGACGGCGGATCTCCGCCCGCGCCATCACATCCCCGCCGACCGCGGAGGCAACAGGTATTTTACAGGTGCGGTACGCGCCGTAGGGATGGGTATTCCGGATATCCTGCGCAAGAGAAGATGCTCTCGCCGCCACACCCACGACTCCGATCGCGGCAGCAGTTTCCGTACTGATAGAACCGGTATTTTCAAAACGGTCCAGCACGGTGGGAGCATCAAACATCAGATCCAGCGCATCGTTCAGCTGCTCTTCCACAGCTTTCATACGGTTCAGGATCTCATCGGCGTGTTCCTGACTGATGGCACAGCCGACACCGCCGGGAACCATCAAGCCGCGACCGAATCTGTTTCCGCAGAGGTGTGCAGTCATATTCAACACATCACCACGCAATCTGCCGCAATAGGATTGTGTAGGCAGGAACGCCACATCTCCGGCAAGGGCACCCAGATCCCCGGTATGATTGGCGATCCGTTCCAGTTCCCAGGCGATAGCGCGGCGCACTTCAGTCCCGGCGGAATTTTCTTCCAATCCGGCAAGAGCTTCCACCAGCATACAATAGGCTCCGGCATGAGCGGTGGAGCTGTCTCCGGCGATGGTCTCCATGATGGAAAGCGTATTTTTCCGGGGTCCGCCGGTCAACATTTTTTCGATTCCGCGATGCTGATATCCCAACGAAATTTCCAGCGAATAAACATCTTCCCCCATGCACTGAAAGCGGAAATGACCCGGCTCGATCACTCCGGCATGAACGGGACCGACTGCCACTTCGTGCGCACTGTCACCCTTCATGGTGAAATAATCGGTCACCGCAGGCTCGGCACCTTCTCCGGTAAAACGGATGGGTTTCAGCCACGGATGCCCTTCCGGTTTGATGGAACTCTGTTCAAAAAGTTCCCGTTCAAACCAGTGGAACGCGGGTGCATCCGGCGTCAGGGAGGGATAGGAGGAACCGGCATCCAGCGCGGTGGATGTCACAAAAACAGCATGATCTGCATCGGAGATCATCACGGCATAAAGGATACCGTCCTGATGAAAAAATGCTCCGGCGCGATTGCCGTTTTTCACCGCAGAGATCAATTCTGTGCGGAAAAGTTCCATTGTCAGGCAGGGGATATCGGCAAGACACCCCAAGCCCCGTTCATTCAATTTCAAAAATGTATTTCCGTTCATATCAGCACCCCGCCTTTACAATAGTTTTCAGGATCAATATGGAAACAGCCGTACCCAGCATCAATGCTCCGGCAAGGGAAACCGACGGCAGCAGAGAAAGTCTTTCGCACGCTGCCAGCCGCTCCTGTGCAGGAAGGTTGATCGCTTCCCCCATACACATTTTCAGGCAGATCCGCGCCATACCCGCAAACACGGTAAAGAGCAGCAGCAGCACCAATGCCCCGAGGATGGGATGCCCGCCCGTCAGCAATTCCTGTACCAGAAAGAATTCGGTGATAAACAGCGGTGACGGCGGAGTCCCGCAGATCAGCAATATCCCGGTGATCCACAGCAAAGCATTGGCATTGAGTGTTTTGAAGATCCCGCCCACGTATGCGATATTACGCGTTCCGTAAGCAAGAAGGATATTCCCGGCAAGCATGAACAGAGTCATTTTGATCAGGGAGTGTCCGCCGATATGCAGCACTGCCGCCTGTTCCAGCCCGATCGCCCACAGAATGGCGATCAGCCCCATGTGTTCCACGCTGGAATATGCCAGCATCCGTTTGAAATCGGTCTGCCGCAGAATGAAAAATGCAGCCACCGCCAGAGAAAGCATCCCCAGAATCAGAAGAAGCTCATTGCAAAGACTCTGCAAAGATCCGGGTGCGATATCCATTACGCGGACGATCCCCAGGAAAGAACAGTTCAGCAAAGCTCCGGAAAGCAATGCGGAGATCGTGCCGGGAGCTTCGCTGTGGGCATCCGGCAGCCAGGTATGGAAGGGAGCCAACCCCATTTTTGTTCCGTATCCGGCAAGGATGAACACAAATGCCGCTTTGAACCAGCCGGGATGGATGGCTTCCGACGCGGCGGAAAGTTCATCAAATCCCAACCCGTGAACACCGGCGGCATGAGCGGAAAGAGCCATTGCCATGGTGCCGAACAGAGCCAGCCCGATCCCCACGGAACAGATCAGCAGATATTTCCACATCGCCTCCAGCGACCGGTCCGAAAGATGATAACAGATCAGAGGTGCGCTCACCAGAGTCGTTGCCTCCACTGCCACCCACAGAAGCCCGAAATTCCGGGCGGAAATAACCAGCGTCATGGTTGCGAGGAACGCCAGCTGCGCGGGCAGGAAGATGGGTCTGCCGAAGATCAGCAGATGCGCGTGTCCGGCGGCATAGCGGTCATCTGCATCCATCCAGAAAAGTGTTTGCAGGGACACCGCCAGAAAAAGCACACTTGTCACCCCGAGAATGATCACACCAAGCGTATCGAAACCGATCCAATGTCCCGCACTGTTGCGCCATTGGGGGAAAAATGCCACGGTGCAGCTCATTGCGCTGTGCAATACAGCTGTCACGGCAAGGATCCATTTTGCAGTTTTGCTTCTGCCTCCGGCAAGATACGCAAAGACCGCCGCAAGAAGGGGGACCACCGTAAGCAGAAACGGGAAAAGATTATGGATACCAATGGGAATATAATTCATCATTCCGCACCTCCCTGATCTTCCGACCAGTCACCCAATTTGTTCAGGCGGTCGGAATCAATATGTTGAAATTCACGGCTGATGCGAAAGACCGCGATCCCCATGATAAATACCAGTACGAATACATCCAGCAGGATCCCCAATTCCACCAGCAGACCGTATTCCAGCATCATGCCTGCCCCGAATGCGGTGATCCCGTTTTCAAAAATCAGAAATCCCAAAGCCTGGGTCAACGCTTTTCTGCGGGACATGATCAGAAAAAGTCCGGTGAGAAGCGTTGTCAGCGCGGCAGGTGCGGCAAGAACGGAAATATCCGTACCCGGCAGCGGCAGTCTGCGGCAGAGGATCATGGATCCCCCGGCGATCAGCACCACGATCAGCAAAGACATGGAGTATCCCACCAGCGGTTCCAGTTCTCTGCGGACATTGGCGGAACGCATGGTCCTACCCAGCAGAATGGGGATCACCACGGCTTTCAGAGAAATGTTCAGAACCACCGTCACCAGCAGTCCGATCCCGGGCATGGCATCAGATCCCCAGTTGAACAGGACCAGCGGCAGAAGTCCGATCACAGCCCCCTGTATGGCAACGAGCCGGATGCAATGCAGCAGTCTGCTGGAAGTCACCAGCAGAATATCCAGCACAAAGAGGACAGCAAAAAATACAGTTGGAAATGTCATAGTCATTATTTTTTATCCTTCTTTCTCTTATTGTGCGGCGGGGAAGATGAAAAGCATGGCGATCGCCACGAGAGCCAGCGCAAATGCCGTCAGCAGCATCTGCGGGACTTTCAGGAAACGGAATCTTGCCATGGTGGATTCGATCACGCCCACCAGGACCGAAGTCAGGAACACTGCGGCAAATTGGATCAGCACCGCCGTGTATCCGCAAAGATCCGCCGGCAGCAGCACCGAAACAAAAAATACGGAAAGCAGCCACAGTTTCAAGGATGCACCGTAGTGGATCAACGCCAGATCCGGTCCGCCGTTATCCAGCACCATCGCCTCATGGATCATAGTCAGTTCCAAATGGGTTTCCGGGTCATCGAAAGGCACACGGCAGTTTTCCGCGAGCAGCACGATCAGCAGCGCAAATGCCGTCAGCAGGATGGCTGGTGCGCTCCATGTGGTGAAATCCCCGGAATTGCAGCGGAGCATTTCGCTGAGCATCATGGATCTTGTGAGGATCGCGAGAAATGCCGCCACCGTCAGAAATGCGATCTCCGCCAATGCAGAGAACTGCATTTCCCGGCTTGCACCCATCCCTTCAAAACTGGATCCGGTATCCAATGCACCAAGCACGGTCATCATTCTGCCGAACCCGAGCAGATACAGAAACAGGATCACATCTCCGTTGAAGGAGAACGGCGAAAGCATCATGGCATTGGGGAGAAGCAGAAGAGCCATGATCAATGCGGCAAGATTCAGCACGGGTCCCAGCCGGACAAGTCCGCCGGATGTGGAAGATTTGATACTTTCCTTTTTCAGCAGTTTGAAAATGTCATAATAAGTCTGAAGGACACGCGGTCCTTTGCGTCCGGCAAAAAATGCTTTGACCTTGTTGATGATCCCCGGCAGCAGCGGCGAAAGAACCAATGCTCCGAGTGTACCGGCAAAAAAGCAGATCGTTTGTGTACTCATGATATCAGAAGATCTCCTTTCCGAAAAAACTCCATGCCAGCATCAGCAGCAATGCCGCGACCATGAACAGGACATAAAGATGAAGATAACCGGACTGCAGATGATGCACTTTATCTGCGATCCTTCCGAAAAGTCTGAACACCGGTCCCCAGAAGACCCGTTCCGCACAATCCTCCGTTTCCACAGAGATCGACGCATCTTCCGGGAACAATCCTTCGGGCTTTTTCACCGTTTTGCGGCTTTTCAGGATCCGCGCAAAGAAATCCACCACCGGCTGAACGAATGCGGTCCCAGTATATTCCATACGCGCCGTGGGTCTGGCATAACCGCAATCCCAGGTGGGGGCAACGGTTTCCTTTTTGCCATTGGGCAACGCTCTGCGGAAAAGGATGAGAATAAAGAAAAGCAGGATTGCCGCCGCAGAAAAAAGAGCAGTCTTCTGAAGGATCTGCATCAGAGCGGTGATCGCGCTGTCATCTGCCGCCGATCCGGTGATGTATTCCTGAATGGGTGCAAAAATCCGGATCAGCCACGGCGACGAAAAGAGCAGGACCATGGAAAGGATCACACAAATCAACACCGGCAGCTGCATGATCAGCGATACTTCCCGTGCCTCTGCGGCTGCTTCCGAGCGGGGTTCCCCCAGGAAAGCGGCGCCGTATGCCTTCACAAATGCGGTTGCCGCCAGCGCACCGGTCAGAGCCAGCACCGGCAATACGGGCAATCCGGCACCGAGCAGAATTCCGGATCCGTCCAGGATCGCTGTGAATGCCGCCACATAGATCATCAGTTCCCCGACAAAGGCATTGAAGGGCGGCAGTCCGCTGAGAGAGATGCTGGAAAAGAGAAATGCCCATCCGGTACGGGGCATCCGTTTCATCAGCCCGCCGAAACGGTCCATATTCAGAGAATGAGTTGCCGTCATCACCGACCCCGCCCCTAAAAACAACGCCCCCTTGAGAACTGCATGGTTCAGGATGTGCAGGACAGCTCCCGCGAAACCGGCGGCGGCAACGGTGAAAGAGCCTTCTGCGGCACCGAGGAAACCGAGTCCGGCACCCATGGCAATGATCCCCATATTTTCCACAGAGGAATAGGCAAGAAGCTGTTTCAGATTCTGTCTGCTCACAGCAAAAAGTGCGCCGCCGGACGCGCCCGCCAATCCCATGATCAACAATACCCAGCCCAACAGATGCAGGAACGGGATCTGCGGATCACAGGGCATACGCAGAATACCGTAAAAACCGAGATTAATCATTGCTCCGGACATCACCGCAGAAACCGGTGCCGGTGCCTCCGGATGAGCCGCAGGGAGCCAGACATGCAGCATGGGGAACCCTGCTTTCAAGCCGAATCCGATCAATCCCAGGATCACGGGAACAACACCCCAGCAGCACCCGCCCAGCACAAATGCGGGGATCAGGAACATGGCACCTGCGTGACAGGCAAGCAGATAGATCCAGGCTGCCTGACGGACTTTTTTCTCGTGATACTCAAACGCCACCAGCGCGAAACTTGTCACCCCCATCGCTTCCCACGCAAAAAGAAATTCCAGCGAAAAATCTGCAATGGTCACCCACAGCATGGACGCCAGCATCCAGTTGAAGAAACACCAGAAGATCCCGTGCCGTTCATGCACATAGCCGATGGCATGGACTGCCGCCAGAAGTCCGATCAGCGCGATCGGGATCTGAAAAAGAGCGGCAAGCAAACCATCTCCGTTTCCGGCAAAGATCTGATACAGCGCGCCGGTCAATGCCGCTGCGCACGCTGCAATGCAAAATGCCGCATACACTATTTTTTTTCCGCAGAAAAGCGGACTCAATCCGCCTGCAAGGAGGAGCAGTATTGCAGGCATCGTCAGATCTGTCATATATTTTTTCTCCGGTTCGTTTTTTTGCGGGAACGGTCTTTTTTCATGCACCGTGCAATGAGTGACCGTCTCTCTGTTTCCGAAAATGATTCGAGCACTTAAAATATCACATGTTTCTGATTTTTCAAGCATCTGTGTTATATTTGCACATACATTTCATCCTGCGCGGGAAAAAGTCTTTGTTTTTTTGACGGGGAACTATCTTTTTCCGGAAAGTGTGTTATATTACATATCAAGAAGAATCATGTATTACAAAAAACTCTCTGCATAAGGAACAATCATACCGTGGATACCGTGGAACTGACCAGCCTGAAAAACCCTAAAGTCAAATATGCCTACTCCCTGCGGGAACGGCGGGAACGCGACCGTGAAGGCGTCACCGTGCTGGAGGGATACCGGGAGCTGACCCGCGCCCATGCGGCAGGGATCCGGATCCGGGAAACATTTTTCTGCCGGGATCTTTTCATCGGGGAAAACAATGATTCCCTGCTGGCGACTCTCCATGCCGCCGGTTCGGTGATGTACGAATGTTCCGAAGCGGTCCTGAAAAAACTTGCCTACCGGGAACGCCCGGAAGGATTGATCGCCATTGCGGAAATGCGGCACAAAACGCTGGCGGATATTCCTGCAAAAAAAGACGGACTTTATCTGGTGGCGGAAACCATTGAAAAACCGGGTAATCTGGGATCCATTCTGCGGAGCGCGGATGCAGTGGGAGCCACGGCAGTGATCGTCTGCAACCGTCAGACCGATGTATTCAATCCCAATGTTCTGCGGGCAAGCACGGGCGCGATCTTCTCCATGCCGCTGGCGGAATGTACCAGCGAAGAAGCATTGAAATGGCTGAAAGAGCTGGGGATCAAGACGTTGGCGGCGACGCCACATACTCATCTTTATCATACCGATGTGGATATGAAACAGGGCGTTGCCATTGTGGTGGGTGCGGAGCAGTACGGTCTTTCCGATTACTGGATGGATTCCGCCGATCTTCAGGTATTGATCCCCATGCTGGGAAAAATGGATTCTCTGAATGTGGCGACCGCCGCAACGATCCTGCTTTACGAAGCGGCGCGTCAGCGGAACTGGCAGCCAAGCAATCTTTAAGGATCTGATTCTGAAATATATATATCAAAATCCCCGGAAGGAGTTTTTTACATTATGTATAACACATTTTACGATGTCTGTATTTATGGTGCGGGAATCTCTGCCGCAGGTGCCGCTCTGCATCTGTTGAAAGAACAACCGGATCGCAGGATCCTGATCGTATCTCCCACGGGTTTCGTGGCTTCGGAATGTTCCTATTCTTTTCTGCAGGATCTCAGTACGGGAATTTCGCCGCTGCTGGATAAATTCATCATCAATCTGCGTCAGGCGGGTGCATACAACAATAATCTGGCAGATGCCTGTGCCTTGCAGATCCGGATGTTGAAGGAACTGGGAAAAACGGATATCCTTTTCTACGCGCGTCCTGCCGGGATCATTCAGGATGCCGGTTCCGTAAAAGGTTTGATCGTGGCGGCAAAAGACGGGATCCATGCGGTGAAAGCGAAAGTTTTTCTGGATCTTTCCGGGGATCTGGAAGCGGTCCGTTCTGCAAAAAGTGACTGCATCGACAATGCGGAAGGGGATTCCCTGTTCATCCTCAATCTGTTCATGGAGGATGAAACACTGCCGGTCCCTGCGTCAAAGAAAGAAAAAGAATATCTCATCTCCGGCGGTGTTTTTGAAGAAGAACGCACGATCAAGATCAAAAACGGCAGCCGCGGCGATATCCGCCGTATCGTGAAGGAATTACGCTCGGATTATCCGGAACTTGCCGATGGTTATGTGGCGCGTCTTTCCAATGTCCCCATTGCGCTGTATGCCTCTGCCGTGAAAGAACCTCTGTGCAAAGCGGCAGGCTGGAAAAACTTTTTTGCACCCACGGCGGAACTGCGGAAAAAATTCACTTTTGAAGATCATAAAGACCTGCTGGCTGTCCGTTTCGCGGAAGGGGAAGCCATGGCGGAAAAAGTTGCCGCGCTTGCCGGAGCCGATGTTGAAGAACCGCAGATCCTCCCGCAGGAGATCTGCGTGGCATATCCCGCAGAAAAAACAACTGCCGGTGTGATCATCTGCGGCGGCGGCACATCCGGGATGCTTGCGGCGATCGCGGCAGGCAGAGCCGGAGCCGATGTTCTGCTGCTGGAAGCGACCGATTACCCCGGAGGGATCGGAACCGGCGGAGCCATCCCCGTTTACTACTACGGCTTGGAAGGCGGTTTGCAGGATGAAGTGGATGCACGGGCGCGGGAATGTTCCCTGCTGCTCTGCGGAGAAAAGAACAGATTTCCGGAAAACGAACAGTTCAAACGGTTCCATGTCTTTGCAAAAATGATCGTGCTGGAAGAAATGGCGGCTGAAGCCGGAGTCCGGATCAAATACGGGCAAATGCTCTGCGGCACGGAAACGACGGAGATCAGACCGCCCATGTTCCCGGTCCTCCGCGGCACACCCCAGCCGAAACTTTCCCGCCGCCTGGATACCGTCAATGCCGTTTCTGCGGATTGCGGACCCGTACAATATCAGGCAAAAGTTTTTATCGACTCCACGGGGGATGCCGACATTGCCGTATTTGCCGGAGCGGAATATACCGCGGGTCGGGAACCCGATGCGGTACAGCACATCTATTCCATTCCCGCACTTTATATTTTTCAGGCTGCGGAAAAGAACAGCAAAGGTGAAAACACCCGCTGTTACTATATCCAGTTCCCCTACAATATCGATGCCGGGTATGTGGATGCCTGTGATCCGTGGGACATCAGCCGCGCCCGCCGTGCCGGGATCATTGCATTTGACCGCGAAAAATACAACTGGAATACCAAACACAGCCGCATGCAGTATCTTGCGGCAGTGGTAGGTGTCCGGGCAAGCCGTCAGATCCGCGGCGATTACAAACTGGGGCTGGGTGATCAGATCCGCGCGGCGGAATTCCCTGATGTGATCGCCTATTCCGCATCCCATTATGACAATCATGCAAAAGACTTTGAAAATGAATCCACAGACGCACTGCTGTGGAGTTGGGCTCTGGATGGACACTGGGAATCCATCGGCTGCGAGATCCCCTACCGGACTATGCTGCCCTACGGAATCGAAAATCTCATCGTGGCGTGCCGCGCATTGTCTTTGGATTTCGACGCAAATCTGCAATTCCGTATGCAGCGGGATATGCAGCGGATCGGCGAAGCCGCAGGTCTTGCGGCGGCAGTGGCAGTGAAAGACGATGTTCCGCCCCGTTATATCGACATCCGGAAAGTTCAGAAAGATCTGTTCCGGACAAAAGCATTGCTGAAACCGGAAAGCAATTATCATTGCGACAACTGGAAACCGGCGAATTTCTATCCGGAACGGCGGATGTTTGAACTCACCTCCAAAGGTTTTGCTCCCTCCCGTGAACTGCTTCCCGGTACGGTGAACAGTTACCAGCAGCTGGAAAAAGATCTGAAATCTTCCAGCGAAGTCACACGCTTTGCCGCAGCGGTGAAACTTTCTGCCGGCGCACGGATCGACCGGGTGAAAAAAGATGTGGTGCAGTGTATCCAGCTGCGCTGTTCGGAATTTCCGGAAGGCTGGCACGGGAAAACGCCTCTGTGGAAAGCGGCGATCGCCATCTGCGGAGTGAACCGTTACACCGATGCACGGACAGTGATCGAGGATATTCTCACCGATGAGGAATGTCTGAAAGATCAGCAGGCATTGATCCTGGCAGTGCGTGCGCTGGGTGAGATCGGGAACGCCTATTCCGCAAAGATGATCGACCGTCTTCTTCAGCGCGGCGATGTGGCACACACACAGGAATTTTTCTATTGGTGCAGTGAAAAGACCATTGTGGACGATTCCTCCTGGAAACTGGAACTTGCCGCATTTGAAGCCATGAAAAAACTCGGATTGGAAAAAATCGAATATCTGAAAAAATATGAAAACGATGAACGCGGCTATGTGCGCCGCGCCGCTGAACGCGTCAGACTCCGCGTTTACGGAGAAACTCAAAATGAGGAAAAAGTATGAAACGGACATTTCTGACGGCTCTCTTTCTGCTGGCAGCAGCAACTCTCTTTGCAGCTGAAGTCAAAATCACCGTGATCCAGACCACGGATATCCACGGGGAACAGCGTTTTGCCTCTCTTGCGCGATTGATCGCACAGGAACGCAAAGCCGATCCTCAAATCCTGCTGGTGGATTGCGGCGACCTCTCCCGCGGCTCACAGGAAGCCTATGCGGACGGCGGTGCGGCATCGGTGGAAATGCTGAATTTCCTCAAATACGATGTGTGGGTGCCGGGGAACCACGAATTCCGTATCGGGCAAAAACTTTTCCGCAGAAATCTGGATCTTTTCAAATCCGGTGATGTACTGGCGGCAAACCTTGCCTTCACCAGAGAAGGCGTCGCACCGGAACGCCCCATCCTGCCATGGAAAATGTATGAACGCTACGGACTGCGGATCGCCGTGATCGGTTTGGTTTCGCCGCACTATGATTATTGGTTCAACACCTCTGTTTATGACGGTATGGAACTGCTCAATCCAGGCGAGATCATGGCAAAAACCATGGAGGAGATCCGTAAAGCGAAAGCAGATGTGGTGATCATTGCCGGACATCTGGATTTCAAAACATCCACGGAAGTCGCGGCGGAAAAAAGCATCGGGATGCAGGAAGTTCTGACTCCCTACCCGGAGATCAGTCTTTTCCTCGCGGGGCATACCCACAAGACACTGCCTGCCACGGAAGTGATGCCGAACCTGTGGACGGTCCAGCCGCCGATCCATGCCACCGCAGCAGCAAAAATCACGATGACTTTCGATAAAAAAGCAAAGAAGGTCACCTCTGTCACATCGGAATTTCTGACAAGTAAAAATGTGGAACCACTGGAAGGTCTGCCGCAAATCTGGTATGATACACAGAAAGCCGCCGCACAGATGAAAACGACCCCCATTGTGCAGCTGCCGGAATCCCTGATCAGCACACCCGGAAAAAATACGGAACTCCAGAAACTTTTTGCGCGATCCGTGGCGGAAGCAGTCAATGCCGATGCCGCCATCGTGCGTAACTATATGGGACGGAGAAAAATCAAAAATCCCCTTTGGACGCGTATGGATTTCAAAAATATGATCGGAAATGAATACAGTATTTCCACCATCACATTGACACCCGCCCAACTGAAATTGGTCCTGACGGAATTGAAACCCTCGCCGGAACGGGTGTACGGGCTGGATCTGGAAAATCTGCCGGAAAAAAATGTTACTGTGGCATTTGACGCCTACGACATCACCGGTTGTGACGGAGCATATCCCCTGCTCCGTGCGTTCATTTTCTATGATTCCATGTATCTGGATCACTATTACCCCCGGAGTTTCAAAGACAAACTCAATGCGGTGGATTTCCGCAGTGCAACACACAAACATTATGATACCAATGTGCGTGATGCGTTTATGAACTTTATGATCAAAAATTTCCCGGTCAAAAAATGAACGAACCCTTTTTCAGCATACTCATCCCCGTTTACAATACGGAAAAAACACTGACACGGTGCATCCGCTCCGTGTCCGGCGATGACCGCTTTTCCATTGAGATCATCGCCGTGGATGACGGCTCCACAGACAGTTCGCCGGAGCTGCTGAAAAAAATCGCGCAGGAAGATGACCGGATCCGGATCATTACCCACGAAAAAAATAAAAGTCTGCTGGAGGCACGGCGGACCGGTGTGGCGGCGTGTCACGGAAAATTTGTCCTGTTCCTTGACAGTGATGACCGTTTTACAGACGGCGCATTGTCCGCTCTTTATGATCGTTTGAACGGATCGGAAGGCGATGTGGATGTGCTGCATTTTTCATTCAGAGTCCTCCCGTTTCAAAAGATCGTGCCGTCTTCAGAAATCGCAGATCCCGCAGAACGCCTCCGTGCGCTGCTGCAGAAGGAAAATGCCCTGCTGCCTGCGATCTTCAATAAAGTTTACCGGGGTGATATGCTCCGGCGCGCTTATGAAAAAGTGGAAGGATTCTACGCCAATATGGCGGAAGATGTGTACCAGAGTATCGTGATCGCGGCTCACGCAAAACACTTTGCTTCGTGCAGCGATGTGTGTTTGGAATATTCCTATGATACCGGTCTTTCCACACGGGGGGGCATGACGCTGGCGCAATTCCGGAAACTGATGATCTCCCGGGATGCCGTTCTGAAGCACACACAAAAATTCCTTGAAGAAAACAGACCGGAACTGAATACGGAAGGATTGGCAGAAAACTTTTTGTATCAAAGCATTTATGAACAGATCCTGATCCAAATGCGGGAAGAGGATAAGGACGATGCACTGCTTATGCTGACGGAATTTTTCAGCAATGACCGCCTGCGGGAACATCTGCGCAGAATGAGAACGGAATTTGACCGCACCGTTGCGGAAAACGAATTCTTTTTCATAGCGAAAAAAATGGATAATACCATCAATACATTTTTTCCGGCGGGGACGGTCCGCAGAAAGATCCTTCATTATTTCTGGTGTGCGATCAAGTTTCTGCCCGCACTGCTCCTGACCGGATTGAAAAAACTCTACCGGTTGGTGAAACCTCATCCGGATGATGTCAGAAAACGCCAGCTTTCAGGCGATAAAGGAGAAAAATAAAATGAAAATACAACTTTTCCTGCTGTGTACTTTGTGTATCATCTGTTCGGGGATCACCGGCTGCTGTTTTTCCGGAAAGACTGTGACTGTGGTGGATGTCAACGGGATGCCTGTGGCGGATTGCCCGGTGGTCGCCGTGGAAAGCAATATCGTATGGAATAACCGCGCAGGGCTGTACCGGACAGACCGCCACGGATCGGTCAACATCCCTTTTCACTCCCTGCTCTACTATTTTGCAGGGAAAGAAGGGTACAGGATCAGCATAAAAGAATCGGCAGAAAAAGCGGTCCGGATCACGCTGTATGAACGGAATAAATTTCTGCCGATGCATTTTTCATCCTCCCGGGAGAATTTCACCGAATGGATCACTCCGGGAGCCTTGAAGCAACTGGAAAAACATCCGGATTTTCCGGACTGGCTTCTGTATTCCCGCAACACATTGTTCGTCATGGAAAAATAAAACTGAAATTACAGTCTGCCTTGCCGGATGGGTACGGAAATACTCCATCCAAAACTTTTAACTGTGGACTTTTATCGGAAATTCGATAAAGAAAGTGGTTCCGTTTCCGACTTCGCTTTCCACGCGGATCGTGCCGCCGTGTGCCTCTGTGATCGCCTTGACCAGACACAAACCCAATCCGCTGCCGGGGATCGTGCGGCTGGAATCGGCACGGAAGAAACGGTCAAAAATATGGGGCAGATCCTGTTCTGCGATCCCTTCACCGGTATCACTGACGGTCAGCAACGCTTTACCATTCTGTAAGGATGCGGCAATGGTCACAGTTCCGCCGTCGGGGGTAAATTTCAAGGCATTATCCAGCAGATTGGAGACCAGCCGCTGTAATTTCTCTTTATCTCCGGCAATGAACAATTCTTCACCGTTCCGGCAATGGAGGACCACTCCGGCATCTTCGGCGGCAGGCAGATACAGATCGGTCATATTTTCGATCAGACCGGAAAGATCCACGGGATCTTTTCTGATTTCCGCCACACCATTTTCCGTACGCGTCAGTTCCAGCATGGTATTGATCATTTTCAGCATATTGGCACATTCTTCTGCCACATCGCACGCCAGTTCATTCCCGGAATCGGCAATGATCGCCAGTTCCGCTTTTCCGTGCAGACGGGTCACCGGGGTCTTCAGATCATGTGCCACATTGTCGGAGATCGTGCGCAGTTCGCTCAAAACTTTTTCTGTATTCCGCGCCATGGCATTGAATGCGCGGGCAAGATCATGGATCTCCCGGCACTTGCTGTCGGGAGTCACACGCACGGAATAATCGCCATCTTCCGCCGCACGGGCAGTCCGTGTGAGTTGCTGAATATCGTCGGCGATCTTTCCGCCGATGAACCAGCCGGCGGCACCGCCGAACAGGGGCGCGACCGCCAGACAGATGATCAGCAAAATCAGCAGACGCTGCCGCACAGACTGCATGGCAGATTCCCCGATCCCGGAGATCAGTACGGTTCCGTCGTGCATCTGCCGCACATGGATCAGGACATCATGCCCCCGCATTTCTGTTTCCGATACCAGATCGCCGTTCCGGTTCTTTTTGTTGCTTTCATTCATTGCGTCAAGGAAGGATTGCACATAACGCTCCGGAAATGCAGACCGTGCAAGCACTTTTTTATCCGGAGAAACCAACAGGAAGAAAAAAGGTGTGGACCATTCGTCACAGAAATTTTCATTGAATTCCCGTTCCAGCAGCGCAACATGATCCCCGGAAACTTTTGCCCATTGCAATGTTTCAAGATGTAAAATCGCCGCCGAACCGCCAAATGTCCCGAGAAGCTGGGTGTACTCTCCGCGGGTACGGATCCCCATGCAGATATTGAAATCGGGAAATTTCTCCCGGACAGGCTGCAAAATTTCCGATGGTATCCGGTCCGGCAGGATACAGCTTTCACCCGTCCGGACGACTTCGCCCCGCAAGTATGCCGTTTCCAGAATATTGGATGAAACGGTCAACTGTTTGTGCAAGGCTCTTGTCTGACCGCGATACTGCATCCAATACAAAATTGAAAAACATAAAAGCAGCGTCAGAAAAAAAGCAGTCGCATAAAACGCTGCCACTTTCCAGCGAAGCGATGACCGGAACCGGCTTAAAATGATCTTATTCAAGAACATAACCGAATCCCCGGACGGTATGGATCAGTTTGCGTTCGTAAGGTTTATCGATCTTATCCCGCAAACGGCTCATACGGGATTCCACAATATTGGTGTGGGGATCAAAATTGTATTCCCACACATGACGCATGATCGTTTCTTTCGAGACCACCTGCCCGCGATTCCGCAAAAGATATTCCAGCAGTTGATATTCCAGCGGCTGAAGATAGATCCGTTCCCCGCCGCGATACACACGGCGCGTGATCACATTGATCTTCAGATCCTCAAAAGAGATCTCTGCCGGTTCCGATTGATTGGAGGAACGGCGCAGCTGTGCCTGAATACGCGCAAGAAGTTCCGCCAGCGAAAAAGGTTTTGCCAGATAATCGTCCGCTCCGGCTTCCAAACCATGGATCTTGTTGGCTTCATCGGATTTTGCACTGAGAACGATAATAGGGAACATGATCCGTTTCGCCCGCAGCTGACGGATCAGATCAAACCCGTTCAGCTTCGGCAGCATAATATCCACCACCGCCAGATCATAAGAGGAATCTTCCGCATGAGCAAGCCCTGCTTCGCCGTCAAAAACGCAATCTGTTTCGTACCCTGCATTCCGGATCCCTTCCTCAATAAATGATGATGTTTTCCGGTCATCTTCCACTATCAAGATCTTCATGTTTACCTCCGGGCTGTTGTTTTTCATACTTTCATCTGCAATATAATCCGGAAATCGCATTTTTGCAACGATAATACCATATTTTATTGATTAAGTTTTTGTAATCTCCGATCTGTCCGATTTGTCCGACCGCGGTTCGCTTAAAAAATGTGTTTTTTACGCAGGTACGGATGAGTACGGATGAGTACGGATGAGTACGGAGAAACAAACTTTTGATTTTATTATCTGACTCCACCGTACAAGCCCGAGGTGTCCGACTTGTCCGACTTGTCCGACTTGTCCGACTTGTCCGACTTGTCCGACCGCGGTTTGCTTAAAAATTGTGTTTTTTACGCAGGTGCGCAAAGCGCACTTTTTCCGGGCGGCTCAATTTCGCTGCGCTCATTTGCCGCCCGGCGCGGAAGGATTGCGGATGTAGTTCGGATTTTTGCAAGGCGATGATGAGGGAGCGGATCAGGCATCCGTGACCGAATCAGCGTCCGACGCAAAGGTCCGAAATAGCCC
>JAZNXT010000088.1:0-9862 GCA_045594005.1 Victivallales bacterium | reverse complement strand
TGACAAGGGAGCAGATGTCAATGCGAAGGATAATGACGGCAATACCGTGCTTCATGAGGCGGTACGGGGGGAGGGTAAACTTAACATTGTAAAATACCTTGTTGAAAAGGGAGCGAAGATTGATAAAGGCTCTACCGTGCTTCTTTTTGCGGCGTTCGGAGGTCATCCTAACATTGTAAAATACCTTGTTGACAAGGGAGCAGATGTCAATGCGAAGGATAAATACGGCGAAACCGTGCTTCATTATATGGCGAGAAGAGGTCACTTTGACATTGTAAAATACCTTGTTGACAAGGGAGCAGATGTCAATGCGAAGATTGGTAAAGGCTATACCGTGCTTCATTTTGCGGCGTTCGGAGGTTATCCTAACATTGTAAAATACCTTGTTGACAAGGGAGCAGATGTCAATGCGAAGGATAATGACGGCTGGACCGTGCTTCATTTTGCGGCGGCGAATAACGGTTACCTTGATGTTGTAAAATACCTTGTGGAGGAAAAGGGCTTGGATGTCAATGCGAAGGATAACGACGGCAAAACATCTGCCGATGTTGCCCGGGTAAAAGAGATCAAGGAATATCTGAAATCCAAGATGAAATGAGCGGGAAAAATAAACGACTGTACGAAAAAGCACGCTGAAGGAGGGGATTTTTGTTTTAGGAGGACAGATGGGGCATTTGGGACATCAGGGACCAGAGGGACGCGAATGAGGCGTAATCCGAAAGCTCTATTTTTATTCGGGGGAGATAAGCACGCTGAAGGCGTGCCGGATTATAGTCTATGGGCTTTGCCCATAGGTTCAAGGCACATCACACCACATGGCACGCTGCAGGCGTGCGGGAGGCGTTGTAATTGTCTTCCGGCTCCCCGCGGTCTCCTTTCCCCGCCTGCCGATCCTGCGGATTTTTTCTTTGAAAAATCTGAAAAACGCCCTTGTTTTTTGTTGTGTGTGATGCTATTGACATCTCATATTGATGATTTTTTCAACAAATTTCAAATTCAACTTGAAAAATGTTGAAAATGCGTTATATTGATATTTGTCACAGCAAATGCAGAGGTGTTCCATGATAGCAAGGCAAATCGAAAATCAATTACGCCATTTGGCTGAAATATATCCAGTCGTGACCATTACCGGACCGCGGCAGTCGGGCAAAACTACTTTGGCAAAAGCATTGTTCCCCCGGCATAAATATGTGAGCTTGGAAAATTTTGACATTCGGCAAATGGCACAGGCAGATCCAAAAGGTTTTCTGAAATCGTTTTCTGCTCCGGTGATTTTTGACGAAATTCAGCGGGTGCCGGAATTGTTGAGTTACATCCAGACAATCGTTGATGAAAATAAACAAAACGGGCAGTACATCCTTACCGGCAGCCATCAGCCGCTTTTGGGTGAAAGCGTTACCCAGTCGCTGGCAGGTCGTACCGGGATTTTGCGTTTGTTGCCATTTTCCATATCAGAATTAAGTGCCGCCGGAATAGAATTGGAACGGGACCAGTATTTGTATCAGGGGTTTATGCCCCGCCTTTACGATACCGGATTGGATGCAAAAAATCTTTACCGGGATTATTTTGCCACCTATGTCGAGAAAGATTTGCGGTTGCTGCTGAATGTCAAGGATCTGAATGCCTTTGAAACATTTATAAAAATGCTTGCCGGAAGAGTCGGACAGCTGATCAATCTTTCTGCTTTGAGTAATGACATTGGTGTTTCTTCGCAGACCTTGAGTCAGTGGCTTTCGGTTTTGGAAGCAAGTTTTATCATCTTCCGGCTGCCCTGCTATTTTGAAAACTTCGGTAAACGTCTGGTCAAAAGTCAGAAACTTTATTTTACTGAACCCGGACTTGCCGCATGGCTGTTGGGAATAAACTCGCCGGAACAGATTTCCAGAGATCCTCTGTTTGGCGGTTTGTTTGAAAACATGGTTGTTGCAGAAGCACTTAAATGCAGATTGAACTTCGGGGAAATGCCGGAACTCTATTTTTTGCGGGATTCACAGGGGTTGGAAGCAGATCTTCTTTTCCGGATGAGTCATGACCGCTTGATACCGATTGAAATCAAAGGCGGCATCACCTGGAACAAAAATTTCGGCAAAAATCTGTTGAAACTGCGGAAATTGTCGCCCAAGTTTTCAGAAGGATATGTGATTTACGCAGGAAATCTCACTCCGGAGATCGATGGCATAAAGTTTATCAATTTCAAGGACACTGCATCGGTTTTTTCTGATAAACGGTGAACAAGATATAATCCCTCAATCATACGCTGCTGTGTGTATGTTTATAAAAAATTCCTTTTTGCGGGGATTGCCATTATCTCCGGTTTTGCTTGCCGTTCCCCCCCTTTTTTCTTTGAAAAATCTGAAAAACGCCCTTGTTTTTTGTTGCGTATGATGCTATTGTCTATGGACCGGAACATATTTCCGGCATAAAAATCAAAAAATAAATCAAAAAATTACTGTATCGAAGAAAGGAAAATGATCATGAAAGACGGCAAGATCAATGTCACCGTATGGAACGAAAACTGGCATGAACAGGTCAGCGAAGAGATCCGCAGTGTTTATCCCGACGGGATCCACGGCGCGATCAAAGAAGCGTTGGAACTGGATGGTGCGTTCAATGTGACCACCGCCACGCTGGATATGCCGGAACACGGTCTGACACAGGAAGTGCTGGACAATACCGATGTGTTGTTCTGGTGGGGACACTGCAAGCACGGCGATGTGGCGGATGAGATCGTGGAACGCGTCCAGAAACGCGTTATCGAAGGCATGGGTCTTATTTGCCTCCATTCCGCACATTTTTCCAAAATCTTCCGCCGCATGATGGCGACCGATTGCTCCCTCAAATGGCGCGAATGGGCAGAAAAAGAACGCGTGTGGGTCATCGAACCGGGTCACCCCA
This sequence comes from Victivallales bacterium, assembly GCA_045594005.1. Classification (GTDB taxonomy): domain Bacteria; phylum Verrucomicrobiota; class Lentisphaeria; order Victivallales; family UBA1829; genus SIG77. The sequence continues at coordinate 6,967 of JAZNXT010000088.1, read as the reverse complement.
TCGCCAAAGGGCTGGGTCAGTATTTTGAGATTCCCCACACAGAAATGTATGGCGAACGCTTCCTGATCCCCACGCCGGATAAAGTGGTGTTCATCTCCTGGTATCCGGGCGGCGAAGTTTTCCGCAGCGGTGTCACCTACGAACGGGGCAACGGCAGGATCTTCTATTTCTCCCCCGGTCACGAAACCTTCCCCATCTATTATCAGGAAGAAGTGCGCAAAGTTCTTTGCAATGCGGCGAAATGGGCTGCTCCCCGCGTGGATGACCGCGAACACATCTGTCCCTGTGTCGATCCGCTGGAACCCATCAGCAGACCTTCCTGAAAGGATTGAACGATCATGGCTGCAAAAAAGAAGATTACCCGGAAACTGCGCTGCGGTGTGGTGGGACTCGGTATCGGTCAGAATCATGTTCACGGCTATCGCTCCCATCCCCAGGCGGAACTGGTGGCGATCGCGGATATTGATCCGGTGCGTTTGAAAGAGATCGGCGATAAACTGGAAGTGGAGAAGCGTTATTCTTCCCTGACAGAAATGCTGAAAAATGAAAAACTGGATATCGTTTCCATTGCCACCCCCAATAAATTTCATGCTCCGCTGACCATTGAGGCTTTGAAAGCGGGCTGCCATGTCCTCTGCGAAAAACCTATGGCGATGAGTGTGAAAGAAGCCGAAGAAATGATCCGTGTGGCAAAAAGCGTGGGCAAACGGATCATGATCGATTTTTCCTACCGCACCAGTGAACAATCCGTGGCTCTGAAAAAAGCTGTGGAAAGCGGGATCCTCGGAGAGATCTATTATGCCCGTACCCAATGGCTGCGCCGCCGCGGGGCTCCGCTGGGAACAAAAGGCTGGTTCCGGAAAATGGAACTTGCCGGCGGCGGTCCGCTGCTGGATCTGGGGGTGCATCGTCTGGACCTGGCTTTGTGGCTGATGGATTATCCGAAACCGGTGTGGGTGATGGGATCCACCTACAATCATCTGGCACAGCAGCTTCAGGCAATGGACGGACATCAGTATGATGTGGAAGACCTTGCTGTGGCTCTGGTGAAATTTGAAAACGGCGCAACGCTGGAACTGGAAGCCTCCTGGCTGGCAAATATCCGGGAAAATGAGCTGATGTCAACCCGTCTGCTCGGTACAAAATCCGGTTTGCTCCAGCACAACAAGACCGACGGAGACAATAATTTCGGCGGCTATACCTTTGATGCGGAGATCTTTACCAATCTTGCAGGCTGTGAGTACGATATGAAACTCCATCCCCCTGTTCCTGCGGCAAAGAGCCACTTCTACAATTTTGTGGATGCCATCATCAATGATACGCCCCACGATGCCACCGGCGAACAGGGCTTGCTGGTCATGCAGATCCTGGAAGCGATCTACAAGAGCGCGAAGACCGGCAAACCGGTGCAGATCAAGTAAATACTGTATTTTTCGGATCACAAAAAAATTGCCCTCCATACCTTTGGTATGGGGGGCTTCTCTCAAAAAAAACAAAATCCACTGTGGAGATGACATGAGCGACCGCATTCTCTGTATTCATGATTGGCAGTTTTCCCGGGACGGCAAAAACTTTGAACGCGTTTCCCTGCCGCACGCCGCCTATATCGAACCCGATGAGATCACCGATCCCCAGATCGGAACCGTGTATTACCGTTATACTTTTTTTGCACCGGAGGAATGGCAGAAAAAAATCGTCTATTTTGAAATCGGTGCCGCCATGCAGCGGGCGGAGATCCGGGTCAACGGCGAATATCATTTTACCCATTTCGGCGGATATCAGAAATTTTTTATTCCGCTCTCCGACGATCTGAAATTCAATGAAGAAAACACCATTGATATTGCCCTTTACAACGGGGAAAGCCGGGATATGCCCCCGGGTAAAAAAATCAAAACGCTGGATTTCTGTTATCACAGCGGACTTCAGCGGGATGCCGCGCTGGTGGTTTATGAACCAGTCCACATCACGGATCCGCTGGCGGTGGCGGTCACGGCTGGCGGCGGTGCATTTATCCGCACGGAAGCGGTGGCAGAGGACGGCAGTGCGGCATTGGATATTTCCTGTCATGTCCTCCACGAATTCCCTGCCACACGCCGGTTTGAACTCTGGACGGTGGTAAATGCGGAAAATACGGTGGATGTGGCTCTGGAGATCCTTTCCCCTGACGGAAAAAGTGTTTACGAGACCCGTTCCAATCCTGCGGATCTGCGACCGAACTGCGATGAAACATTCCATTTTGATGTGACTTTGCCCGGAGCGGAACTCTGGTCGATAGAATCACCCCGGCGTTACACAGCGGTATTCCGGGTGTATCATAACGGTATTCTGACGGATACGATGGAAGAAAAATTCGGGATCCGCACGATCCGGTTCGACCGGACCGGATTCTATCTCAATGAAAAGAAGGTCTTTCTCAACGGCACCAACCGGCACATGGAATATCCCTTTGTGGGCAATTCCGTTCCGGCGAACGGACAGAAACGGGATGCGCTTCTCATTCAGCAGGGCGGTCACAATTTTGTGCGTTTGAGCCATTACAATCAGGATCCGGCGTTTCTGGAGGCATGCGACGAACTGGGATTGCTGGTGATGCCCGCGATTCCCGGCTGGCAGGCATATCATGCCAATTCCGCATTTTTTGAAAATGCGTTCCGGGACTGCCGGGAATTGATCCGCTCTCTCCGCAACCGGCCCTGTGTCATCCTGTGGGAAGTTTCTCTGAATGAAGCCTATCCGCCGGGATGGATCAATGAGGAATTCCACCGGATCGCCCACGAGGAATATCCCGGAAAATTCTGTTATTCCGCCGGGGATACCTGGGGATTCTATGAAGGATGGGATGTCCTTTTTTCCTGCGATCATATCCGCGACAAAAGCAAGCCCATACTTGTGCGGGAATACGGGGATTGGTGTTTCGGCGGAGGCAACAGCACCTCCCGCCGCGCCCGCGGCGATGCACCCGGCGAACTGATGACGCAAGCTTGGAATTTTCTCTGGATCCTGAACCGCCTTTACGCCGTGCCGAACGTGATCGGCGGTGCGGATTGGTGTTTTCTGGATTACAATCGCGGCTGCAGCAATAAAATCGAACGCTCCGGATCACTGGATATCTACCGGCTGCCGAAACCGAAATATTTCTTCTACCGCAGTCAGGGCGTACAGGAAAAAATGCTGTATGCGTTTCAGGATCCCGCTGTTTCCAAACTGGTGGTGTTTTCCAACTGCGATGAAGTGGAATTGAACCTGAACGGGATCGTGATTGCCCGTCAGAAACCGGATTCCGGTGCAGATACGCCCTACGGGAAAAACGGTAATCCCGGCTGGGAAACAGCATTGCCCGGCGGATTCGACCTCACCGGAGGAGTCAGTTTCAATGGCGGGAACGGGAAAAATCTGGCGCATCCGCCTTTTACTTTCTTCAATATCAATGAGTTGGGTGCAGATGATGTGCTGACCGTTTCCGGCTATGCCGACGGCGCAAAATGTGCGGAACAGATTTTGCGGAAAGCCGGAGAGATCGCGGAAGTGGAAACACGCATCCGCACAGAAGGTGTGGAGATCGTGCCGGGAGATCTGGTTTTTGTTGATGCCATTTTGAAAGATGCCGCCGGGACCGTGGTACCCGCGGCAAAGAAGGTGAAACTGATCGCCTCCGGCGATGTGGAGATCATCGGCGGAATGGCGGAAACGGAAGCGGGGATCGCGTCCTGGTTTGTGAAATTCGGAAGCGGTGAATATTCCCTGAAAGCAGAACTTGTTTAAGTACAAGGAGATAAAATGAAAGATACGATTTTTCAGAATGTGATGGCACAGATCAAGGCGGGGAAGGGAACTGCCCGCCTCTATCCGAAATCAACAGAACGGGAAGTGTGGATGCAGATCGCGGATTCGCAGCCCGGGATCCGGAAATCCTGTATCGATCAGGCGGAAGAATTTTTGAAAACACCGATCCCGCTTGCACGCTTGAGTGATGCGCTGCGTTATCAGCAGGACGGCGACCGGGGCAGTTATGAAACGCCCTATTTCCGCAGACGCGGCAGATTGGGTACGATCGCATTTGCGTATCTTTTTTCGAAAGACGAAGCAAGGCGCACGGTTTATTTCAAGGAGATCATCGACACCGTGGGTGTGATCCTGGAGGAGGAATACTGGGCGGTCCCCGCGCACCGTCACTATGAAGAAGGCGATCCCTATGCACCCTCTGACACCCGGTGGCTGGTGGATCTTTTTGATGCCACGACCGGTGCTTTGATGGCGTTGATCTATCACATCTTTGAAGATGAATTTGCCGCCGTTTCACCGCGTCTTGCCCGCCGTATCCGGGATAAAGTGTACGATCGGCTGCTGCTGCCGGTCATTGATGAAAAAGTTTTCTTGTGGTGGCTGCACCATCATTACAACAACTGGACGATCTGGATCTGCAATAATCTTCTCACTTCTGCATTGTGTATTCTTGACCGCACATCGGCAGATTTTGAAACTCTGCTGGAAAAATCACTGCTGGGAATGGAACTCTTCTGCGGGACTTATGAAGATGACGGATATTGTGATGAAGGTGTTTCCTACTGGACAAGAGCCGGGGCGGAACTTATGGCTTTCGTAAACCGTCTGGAAACGGTGTTCCCTGACTCCGCCGGAGTTTTGATCAAACAGAAAAAGTTTCTCGCTATGGCGCGTTTCCCGCTGGAAATGCACATGAGCAAGGCTCATTACAGCACATTTTCGGACGGGCATCCGCACACATTGATCCATCCCGCCCCCCTCTGTATCGCGGAGGAATTGACCGGTGACCGCACATTGAGCAGCGGTGCAGCTCCCCGTTCAGAGTGGTACAATGTCGGGACCGGAGAAGGATTCCGCATTATTCTGGAACTGCTGTTCTCCAAAGTGAAAGCCGGCAGAAATTGTACCGGATTGAAGCGTGACAGTATCTATGAAAACCGTCTTGCGATCCTGCGCAACCGTACATTCTGTGCTTCGCTTAAAGGCGGAGACAATGCCGAAAATCACAATCATAACGATTTGGGGCATTTCTCCCTTTACTGCGGGGAAATGCCTGTGGTGCTTGACCTCGGTGCCGGAAAATATTGCCGCCAGTATTTCGGAAAGGAACGCTACGACCTTGTCCCCGCGGCAAAATATCATAATGCCGCTCTGATCGACGGAAAAGGACAGGAATTCGGCAAACATTTTACCGCGCCCATCGCTTATGATGCCCGGAAAAAAACGGCAACTGTATCCCTGGAAAATGCTTATCCGGAATCTTTCGGGATCCGGGAAATGAACCGCACCATCCGCCTGAAAGGCGATTCGTTCACCGTCACCGACACGCTGAAGCGCGACGGCAACGGCGAACGCGTGACCGTGGTCTTCTATTCTCCGGCAGTCTCGGTGAAACAGTTGAAAAGCGGCGCATTGGTGTTTGATAAAACGGTGACCATGACACTTTCCGGAGCAACGGTTTCTTCTTTGATCCGGGAGCAATTTCCGGATGCGGTGGTGACAAGGAACTGGGGTGAAAAGTTGTGGCGGATCGAATTGACCGTGGATGCGGACGCCTCCTGCTGGGAAATGTGTTTTCATCGGTAAAAAAATCCGGAAAAGCACTTGAATTTTACTGATTTTGTGTTACTTTAGCATCGAACCATCAAAATCAACAGTATATCATTGAAAGGATGAAAAAATGAGCAGTCGCAGAGTTTTGATTTTCGGCGCGACCGGTGAAATCGGTTCGCGTATCGCCAATCTTGCCGCAAAGGCGGGACATAAAGTGATCGGAGCCTGTCGCGGTCTTCCCCATTCCTGTGAAGGATATGTGGATCTTTCCGGCGTGGAATTCGTGCGCGGAAATAAATACGATGAAGCGTATCTGGATAAACTTGCCGCATACAAACCGGAAGTGATCATCGATACATTGGGCAATGAAGCCATGATCCCCCTGATCGAAAAACATTTCCCCAATGTGGAAAACGTGATGTTCTGTTCCTCCACCGGCTCTTTTGTGCCGCTGAAAACATTTCCCGCCACTGAAGAACATCCGTGGCGCGAAGATACCGGGCTGAACTTCTTTGAACAGAGCAAATGGGATATGAAAGCTCTTGCGGAATGTGAAGCCGGAAGATTCCCCATCACGATCCTGCGTCCTACCAATATCATCGGTGAAACTGTTGTTCCGCTGGAACTCTGGGGCGGCCGCAATATCAATTTCTACAAAAAATTGAAAAACAATGAGCCGGTATTCATCCCGCCCTGCCGGGAAATCATGGTGCAGTCCGGTTATAACTGGGATCTGGCATCTGCATTCGCATTGGCGATCGATCATCCGGATGAAGTGCGCGGCGAAATCTTTATCATTTCCAGTAAACAGGCAGTGACGCTCGGCACTTATCTGGAAACCGCAATGAAACAGCTGAACAGTTCTTCCGAAATCATTGAAGTGAGCAACGAAGATCTGGTCAAGATCCAGCCCGATATCCGTATCCATTTCGGTTTGGACTTCCTGGAACTGCACATGTGCTTCGATATCGGAAAAGCACAGCGTATCCTGGGATATGATCCGAAAGTTTCCACACAGGAAGGTCTGATCCGCGCCCTCAGTTGGTTGGAAGAGAACGGCAGACTCTGATACACGTTGTCTTGCGGGCTATTTCGGACCTTTGCTTGCGGTTCTTTTCGGTCATGGACCATTAGTCCACTCCCTCAAAGCGTTCCGCGCAAAAATCCGAACTGTCTCCGCAATCCTTCCGCGCATGGCGGGGGGGGTATTTTGGGGAGGACCGATGGGACATTGGGGACATCGGGGACTTATGGGACACGGATGAGGCGTAGTCAAAAGTTTTTTTTCTTCGTACCCCTCCGTACTCATCCGTACCCCTCTGTATTCCTCCGGCGGAGCCGCTCATCCATCCCGCCCGTGGTGAAGCCGGCTGAAGACTGCCGACTGAAGACTGAAGACTTTATCCATTTC
>JAZNXT010000087.1:0-1881 GCA_045594005.1 Victivallales bacterium | reverse complement strand
CGCGGAAACTGCGCCGGAAAGCGACGCTTTGGGAGCATATCCCTTGATTTCGTTGACGATCTCATCGTCCTGATTTTTACGGCACTTGACCACAATAGTCAACGGAAGATTGTGCAACTCAATGGTATCACGGGGCTGCATAACATTAACTGCGTGACAGATTGCGGCAAGGTCGGCACGGGCAATGCGGACCGCTTCGGAATTGGGGTTGTTCATGTTCAACCGCGCCCAGAGCTTGCGGTTCTTGTAATCACCTTCAATGATCTCAAATTCCAGCTGGAGATACTCCCCGGTCCCGGCGCGGTTGGGACGGAACTCGGAATCGGTGATCACTGCCTGATATTTTCCGGCAGGGATTGCGTCAAAAGTGCTTGAGGGTTCGACTTCGTTTGCGTTAAAATTGATGGTAGCCATATGATTTTTTCCTTTTCTGTTTGATTATGCCATATTCAGAGCAAGAGTGGGTTTGACTTTCGGGAGCAGCGGATCGTCGGGACGGACAGTAACCACGGCGTTCGCCTGGGGACAGCGGATGTGTTCACAATAGCTTTCACCGCCGTATTCCTGTTTGATGAAGCGGAATTTTTCACCTTTTTGAATAGGAAGTCCGCAAAGATCACAGGGAATGGTTCGGCTTGCGGTACGTATCACTTCATGCATGGGCGGCCTCCACTTTTGCGTAAGCGTCGATGAACGCCTGCCAGGACAACGGAATTTCCGAAGGCAAACCAAAGCGGTTCTTTGCGATGCAAGCGGGACTGCCAACGGTGCGGATGATCCGTTCTCCACCGTCTGCTCCGATGGGGGCGGCGATGGCTCGTTCCCCGGAGAATCCGGCATTTTCCTTGGTGACACGGAACTTTTTGTTCGCAAAGAGAACAGCATCCACCCATTCGGCGATGAGACTTGCAGCGTGTTTATGCAGACGGGGAGTATATCTGTCATAAGCAGCGTTTTCCGGATCTTCGAAGCGTTCCACTTTTGCGTGTGCAACAAGAATAATCATCATGCCGCGTTTATCCCGGAGTTCTTGGAGGATATTCAGGATCTTGCGCCAGTGAGTAAGAGCGTGAACATAGCCGCGACCATATCCGCCGTCAGCCTTTTCAATGCTGCGGACGCCGAACTCTCTGCACACTTCATCAAAGATGATCCGTTCCAACCAGTCAACGGAGTCGATGACTACCGTGCGGAAACTGTGCTGTTCATCACGCAGAGCTGTAAGTTCGCTGACGACCTCGGCAAGAGTGTGCGCCAAGGGGAACTTTTTGCAGTCGATTTCTGACAGTCCATCTTCTGTCTGGATAAAGACTGCGTCAGGTGCGGATGCTCCGAAGGTGGACTTACCCACGCCTTCCGAGCCGTAAATCATAATGCGGGGCGGTTTGTTTTCTTTGCCAGTTTGAATGTTATCAAGCATTCCCATAGTGTTTTTCCTTTATGTTAGAGTTAGAGTGATGCGATGGTGCGGATTTCTTCATAGCCAGTGGGCCAATTGCCGGTGGCGCAGCATTCCCGATAGTGGAGCAGAGCTTTCTGATTGGAAAGTTCAACCAAATCAAGCATTTCCTCCCCCAGCTTCCACACACCGCAGGCGAAAGGTTCATTCTTTTCCACTGCGATGATTTTAACCGGGACGGTTTCTCCGGTGACCTGACGGATGATTGCCCGGTAGAACGCCAGCTGATGGATGTACCCGTAACGGCGGCAATCGGATTCAAACCATTTCAGTTGGTCGCAGGTTTTGAGATCCACCAGACCGTGTTCCGGGCTGAACCAGTCCATCCTGATTTGGCAGGGAACGCCGCAATAGTTTGTCCGTACCACACCTTCCGAAACGCCGTGTGCCAGAAGATCATTTGCAACTGGATGCAGCCAAAC
>JAZNXT010000086.1:0-11234 GCA_045594005.1 Victivallales bacterium | reverse complement strand
GACGCCGGACGCATTACCCTTTGGAACAATAAAACCTACGATATTTCCAGATTTTTGCTGTTCTACACCTCCAATGTCGGAGCAGAGATTTTTCAGGGTAACAACCATCTTTCCATGGCACGCAAATGCGAAGCCGCCTGTCAGCGGCTGGTAATGATGTTCAACTCTCCGGAATTTGTTGCCCGATTCGGTAAATTCAATTACGGAATCTTTGCTTTCAACAGTTTGAAGCCGGAGCATTTACGCCTTATCACCCGCAAGTTTATGAATGATAAGTTGGAATATTTCCGAACCATACAGGAACAAGCCAAAGAAAAGGGAGGCTTCTTTCTCCCCAGCAATATGAATGTTCTCGGTTATTCTCCGGAAGCTGTGGACTTTGCTTTGCTGCAAACCAACACCACAAAAAACGGAGCCCGTGAAATCCGGGATATTGTAGAGCGGATGTTGAACCGTGCATACGACATAGCAATCACCAAAGATCCGACAGAGCAAGGAATGACCGGTTATCTGGATGTCGGAGAAATCGTTGTCAACGGCAATGAATTACAAAAAGCCGTAATTCTCAAGCCGGACATCCCCAAGGGATGTATTTCAGTTTAATTATATCTTTCAGAGGATGATATGAAAAAACTCATAAAATGCCCGGTAAGTACTGTTACGGTACGGTTAATTGGACGGTTACTGCTGCCTTTGGCAGAATCCGGTACAATATCTGTACCGGAAATGAATGAAGTCATGAGCAATTTGCGGCACCTTGCCCAAAAAGGCGAAATACTGCCGGATGTTGTCCCAAAGTTAATAGATCAAAAAGAAGCCGCTGAGATGCTCGGTGTCAGCTTTGCTCATTTCAGAAATTTGGAACGGGATGGCGTATTCCCGTTTAAGAGACGTAAAGTCGGCACAGCTGTACGGTATTATAACATTGATGTTTATAAATACATTTTAACTCTGCCGGAAGACGAACAAAATAAGTCTCAACTTCCGACAGAGAATAATTCAAGTTGATTATTCAGACAATATTTCTTTCAACCGATTCCAGTTTTCAGGAGTCGGTTTTTCTTTATCAAGGAACTCTATAGCGGCAGCGATCCGTTCATTATCAGTTTTCTCCACGCCGGAAAAACTGATTGCCCGAATTGCCTGCTCCTGTGCTGCATCTCCGACATGGGTATAATATTTGTCGGCGATGTCGCTATCTGTTCCCAGAATAGAAAGTAACACCGCTTTAGGTACGCCTGCCTCGGCACAAAAACTGGCAAAACTGTGCCGCAATGAGTGAAAACCGTATTGTGTCATTTTCTTTTTTCGTCCGGGGACAGAAACTGATGGTTCCAAGCCAATCCAACGGATCACCCGCAAAACATCAATATTGACAAGGTTATTGCCTACATTTTTACCTGCTTCGTTAAGTTTGTTGTAACGTGCGGCAGATTTCGGACAGACATACTGATTGATTTGCCATGTTTTTGCAGTTTCAAGAGCTTCATACAACTCCGGGGAAATCGGAATTGAAACTTCCTTGCCGGTTTTGAACTGTTTGACATAAATGCGGCGACGTTCCATATCAATATTCTGCCACTGCATCAATACGCAATCTTTCAGCCTTTGACCGGTGAACATACCGATATGGTAAACGATCCGTATTTCTTCCTTATTCATAAGTTTGCGTGCCGGATTTTTTAATTCAGCCAAAATCTGCAACTCTTCCTGACGTGAAAAAGCCTGACGGCGGATAACGGAATCCTGCTCTTCACGAATATTACGCAGCAGATGTTTACTCTTAAATGGATTGCTTTGAGGATAATACTCTTTCAAGACATCAAATATTTTACGCAGCCGCTTAATTTTCCGGTTATGCGTATCAACAGCAAGAGCTTTTGTTTTCATCCATAACGCAAAACTCTCAACTGTATTGGGATCAACCTCATGGATACTGACGATTCCATAAGGCAAGGTCGATATGAAAGATAAAAACTCTTCAAATGTTGTCTTATATGCAAGTTGTTCACTGACAGTGTGGGGCGTAGCTCTATCCGGATGAGTTGAGTAAATATGCCATGCTTCATCCAATGGCAGTTTTCTTTCTATTTTTTCCAGCCCTTTTGCCTGTTTGACATGAGCGGCAACCATATCTATACTTTTGGATTTGGTCACCGGGATCAATTCTTTTGCTTGTCGGATAGCATCTTCTTTGCTTGTTGTGTGCAAAGGAATTTCTTTCCGTATACCATTGATTTGGTAACGGAAATAGTAAGTTCCGCCGGGAGTTTTTTGTCTTACAGATCCGAATTCAAGTTTCACAGACTCAACCTTGTTTTTTGCTTTTGCCATACAAATACCTAAAATAACAGGTTATGGCTAATTATAGCACAACAATGGGCATTTTGCAACCCCAAGTGGGGAAAAGTGGGGATATTTTGTTAAAATTTGAGCGTAAAAATGGCGGAGAGAGGGAGATTCGAACTCCCGGGGGCTTGCACCCCGGCGGTTTTCAAGACCGCTGCCTTAAACCACTCGACCATCTCTCCGGATCAGAAAACATACAATATCACCTTTTTTATTTTTTTCAAGTCCCGTTTGATACAACAATTATCTTTTTTCCGGTAAATCTGTAAAGATCCACCCTTCCCCGGAAAAATCGCCGATCAAACGCCAGCCGCAATCCAGAAAATATTGCTTCCGCGCACGACGCTTTTCACTGCCGTCGTCCAGCAGTACCAGATAATGTAAGCCGGTGTCCCGGCTGATCTGTTCCGCAGGGATCGCCACGGGAGAAGTCAAATTCTCCAATTTCTTCCGGTGATCTTTCATAAAATACGCCGGATCGCCACCCCACAGCCAGCAAAGATGCGGTGCTTCATAATACAAAACAGAGAAATCAGCACAATCGCCATTGAGCAGGATGTAGTCCGCACGGAATCCCTGTTTCAATGCCTGACGCAGCGCAACACGGTCGGAAAAACGCGATGTGCTTTCCTGCATCCGCAAAAAAAGAAGACAGGATGTCACGATCCCCCAACAGAGAGTCACGCAAAAGAGAAGCCACGCACATTTTTTCCAATATTTTTTCAGCTGCGGATAGGGAATATCATCCCGCGCCGCACTGTCTGCCAACGCAAGAAAAGCCAGCACTGCAAAGGGAACAGCAAACTCCACAGTGCGCCGGATCCAGATCGAAGCAAGGGTGAAAAACAGAGCAGATGCCGCCGTGGCAAGGACCGGTGCGGAAAGTCCATTGCGCCCGCGATATTCCAGATGACGGATCACCAGGAGCAGGATCACAAATGCGAGCAAATACAGCGGCAGCGCGCAGACAAAATCCCGTCCGTCGGGCGGACACCACTCCGGCAGGATCAGTTCCGGCGGAGTTTTCATATCCAACGCGTGGGAAATCACATCAAAAGACCGCATTTTCCAGAGAGAAAACACATTCGGGCTCTGGGGATGGATCAGCCCCCCCAGCACGATCCCCATCAAAGATGCCGCCGGCAGCAGCAAGCCCTTCCACGAATCCTGCCGGAAGGAAAAGACTGCAAAAAACAATGCCGTCAGCACCGCGATCTGCGGAAAATCAAAACTCCAACTGAACAGAAAAGACCACAACAGACTTTTCCAGATCCGCCCGTTCAGCGAACCGCAGGCAAGAGATCCGGTCATAAAAAATAAAAGCGGCAGCGCAAGGATATGAGGCTGAAGCATCATAAGATGCATTGCCGAAGGGACCGAGAGCAGCGGCAACAGCAGACACCCCGCAAAGATCGTCCGCGCCCGGATCCCCATCCGCCGTGCGGCAAAAATGAATGATGTGTTCAGCAGTACAAGAAAAAACAGATACTCCCAATGGAACGGAGCTGCTGTTTCAAAACCGGCGATCTTCCGCAATCCGCCGGAGATCCACAGCAGAAAATGGAAAAGCCATTCGCCGTCGGCAAACGCCTCCCGCCAGGGGGCAAGATAAACGGCAGAAAACTCCCGGTCAAAAAATCCGGCGATCCCCCGCTCCGGGAAACGGATATGAAAAAATGCCTCCGCGGAATTTTCCGCGCCCGCAAATGTTATGATCCGCAGCAGCAACACCCACAAAACCGGCAGAAGAAATGCGCCGCAAAGAAAAAGTTTACGGGTGCGTTCCTTCCGCAAAGATTCCGAAAGTGCTGTTTGTTCCTGTTCAGACATCATTCAAAAATTCCGCAGGACTCACAATCCGGTCAGACGCTTGAAATTGCCGCTGAAGAACAATTCCGCTTCGTCATGGCTGATATTTTCACACAGCGCACCGTACAGGTTCAACCCGGCACTGCAAATGGGGAAATCCGTACCGAACAGCACGCGTTCCGCGCCGAAACGGTCGATACTCCAGCGGAGCAGGTTCCAGCGGAAAAGACCGGTTCCGGAAAAATCCAGACAGACATTTTTATATTTGTCCAACGCTTCAAAACGCCCTTTGCTTTCCCAGATCTCCCCGGGATGAGCAAGGATCAGTTTCAATGTGGGGAACGCTTCCGCCACATCGGCAATTTCTTCCGGCGATCCCCAATGAAGGTTCACAGCCATATCCAGATCGCGGATCACTTCCAGGATCTGCATATTGCCGGGACTGTTCAGATTTTCCGTCCCCATGATGTACGGAACCAGTTCACCCACCCAGCGCACACCTCTTTTGTGCATTGCCGCCAGTTCCGCGCAGGATTCTTCAACATACGCACCGTGAACATGGATCCCCGGAATATAAAAACCGCCGGAGCGTTCCGCATAGGACATCACCTGATCGTTGGCATAGCGGATATCCTCCCAACTGCACGCATTGTTACGGATGATGAACGAACCGCAGGCGCGGTCGATCCCGACTTTTTTCAGCTCATGCGTCATTCCATCCAGCGTTTCCGGCGCGCCGTACACAGCCAGATTGTTTTCCGCTTTTTCAAAGGGATGACAATGCGCATCGATGATCTCATAATCCCATTCAAATATCATTTTTCCCATGATCTGATTTCCTGTTTACTTAAAAAATATTTCCACTCCGTCATAGCCGACTTCGATCCCGTGCGGATTGAAATATGCTTCAAAATCTGCGTGGACCCCGCCGCAGTTGTGGGAAAAATGATTCACGATATACTGGCAGTCCGGCGAAAGTTTCCCCATTTCCGCAAGACGGTTTTTCACATCCAGCGAAGTCTGTCCGCCCATGTGACCGTGGAGACAATCCCGCGTTCCGAAACAGCAATCCGCGATCACGATATCAAATTTGAAGTCCTGTGCCGCAAGGAAATCCCAGACACAATCATCAAAATATCCGGTATCGTTGGCGATCAGCAGATATTTTTTCCCGCAACGCATCACATAGATCACCGGCTGTTTTGCAGGATCGTCTTTCATGTGATCGGCAGGCAATGCCCACACGGTCATATCCTCCGATCCGATCTCGCAGGGCTGAAACATTTCCAGAGGGACAAGTTCCAGCTGCAGGTCTTCCATATTTTTCACATAGCGGAATTTACGGAGCATTTCCTCCAGACTGGAAACGGTCTGCGCACTGCCGTAGATCTTCAATACCGACCCGGGGACCGGATGGGAAAAATAAGCACCGCGGTAGCTGATGAGGAGCTCCTCCATGTGGTCTTCGTGAGAATGAGTGAAAAAAAGATGTTCCAGACGCTCGGAGTGAAGCTGGAATTTATATTCCTGCGCAAGATTGTCCGGTCCGAAATCCACACGGACGCGGTCATTGAGTTTGTAGCAGGTGCGCATACGGATATCTTTTCCGCCGTTCTGCCACGATTTCCGGCACACATCGCAATCGCAGAACATGGCGGGATTGCCTTCCGCCGCCGCACTGCCGAGGATCTGAACGCTCTGTGGCGTTTTATTGCTGCTCATATTTTCAGGATTCCTTTCCGTTTTCCTTTTGGATCGCCTGTAAAAGTTTGATCACATTTTCTTCCAGTGCCGGCTCTGCTTTTCCGATCACCGCATCAATGATCACATTCAAAAATTCTTTCGGGACATCGCCTAATTCATCAAACGCTCCGCTTTTGCGGATGGTGATGAGTTCATCAATGCTCATAAAGATCGGGTGCGCACAATCAAAAGCATCGCTGTTTCCGGGGATCGCCATAGAGCAAAGACTCATGGGATCGTGGTGGATCAGCAGCAGACGGCTGCCCGATGTTTTTTCCTGATAAACCGTCCCCTGACGGATTTGAAGATCTGACATTTTTTCTGCTCCTGTGCCGTCTTATTCACCGAATTTGCAAATCGCGCAGTGACGGCAATCCAATTCCTGCGGAACTTCATAGCGGATCCCCGCCTTCTTCGCCTTGTGCATATTCAGCAGATTCATGCCCGCGAGCGTCAGCCCCAACAGAATAAATCCGCCGGGTGCCTGCCCCATCACAGCAAAGCCCTGCCCTGCCTCCCAGCATTGAAGATGGATATTGAAAAGCGATCCTGCGGAAAGAAATTCCCGGACCATACCCAACACCACAAGGGCAAAGGTGAAGCCGAGCCCCATTCCGATACCATCCCCCACAGAGAGGAAAATATTATTTTTTCCGGCAAAGGCTTCCGCTCTGCCAAGGACGATGCAGTTCACCACGATCAGCGGCAGAAAGATCCCCAGCGCATTATAAACTGCGGGGGGAGCGTATGCCTTCATCAGCATTTCCACGATCGTCACAAATGTAGCGATCACAACGATATACACAGGAATACGGATCTTTCCCGGCACGATATTGCGGATCAGCGAGATCACCATATTGCTGCACATCAGCACAAACATGGTGGCTATCCCCATGGCAAGGGCATTGCTGGCATTGGAGGTGGTCGCCAGTGTGGGACACATCCCGAGAGCCAGGACCAGCACCGGATTTTCCGTCCAGATCCCCTTCCCCACTACACTTCCGAATGATGTTTTTGCCATCTTATTTATTCTCCTTTTTCTGCTGCATTTTCAAATATTTGTTCAAAGTCACGGAGGCTTTCCACGCAAGAGAATTCACCGCATTGCTGGAGACCGTCGCGCCGGAAACAGATTCAATGCCATCCCATTTCGGATTCGCACTGGCTCCGGAAAGGACATCGGATTTCGCCCGTTTGCCGCGGAAGGAATCCAGCGTTCTATTGGGGGGAAGACTCTGATCCGCTTCTTTTCCGGTGATCACATCGGAAATGGAACGCACCTGTGTACGGTTGGTCACTTTCGTACCGATCCCCGGTGTTTCATTGTGTTTTGTGATGATGTAGGTGAGGATCCTGCCTTTTGCATCGAATCCGATCAATCCTTCCAGTGCGCCGCCGTAACCGCCGGACGACATTTTTACGGCATAACCGGAAGGCACACCGTTTTCTTTCGCCACATAGATCACGGCATCATCCAGCGTAACAACATCCGCAGATGGCTGATTGTTGTAGGCTACACCGTCCAGTACAACTTGCAAGCCGGATTCGATCTTTGCCTGTTCCGCTTTCGCAATGGTGGGATCGGTCAGATATTTTGCAGTTGCCATCAATACAGTTGCCACGGCACAGACCGCAAACAGAAACACAGCAAGATAGATCACACCGGACTTCTTTTTCAAATCATTTTCGCTCATTTCACTTCTCCTCTGCGCATATTCAATGCCGATGTACTTGCCGGAGACCAGCCGATGGGGCGTTTCAGACAGAAACGGTCGATCAGCGGCACCAGTGCGTTTGCGATCACAATGGCAAAACTGACACCTTCCGGATAACCTCCCCAAATGCGGATCACACAGGCGATAATGCCGATCAACGCACCGAAGATCCATGCCCCGTTTTTGGAAATGGGACTCGTCACCATATCCGTTGCCATAAAGAACGCACCCAGCATCAAGCCGCCGGAAAGAATGTGGAAATTCGGTCCGGGCGTCAATTCCGGTGCGTTCATACTCACAAGCCAGGTGAAGATCCAGCTTGCACCGATCATTGCCACCGGGATCTCCCATTTGATCAGACGGAACGCAATGAGCATGATCCCGCCCAGCAGTACAGCCAATGCCGAAGTTTCCCCCAGCGATCCGCCGATATTGCCGACAAAGGACTGCCACAGGGCATCGGAACTTTCCAATGTTTCAAAGGATCCGCCGCTTGCCGCGATCCCCTTTGCCATCCCAAGCGGAGTGGCTCCGGTTTCCAGATCACTGCACTGCATGAAATCCTGCATGGGTTTTGCCCATTGCGTCATGTATCCGGCAAACCCCACCAGCAGAGCCACACGCCCGACTGCCGCAGGATTAAAGGGATTCTGTCCCAGACCGCCGAAAACTTCTTTGGCGATGATAATGGCAAAGAAAGACCCCACCAGACAGATCCACCATGGCACCATGGACGGCAGATTCAACGCCAGGATCACACCGGTGACCACGGCACTCAAGTCCCGTACCGTCTGCGGCTGACGCGTGCATACATTCCACAAATATTCCAATCCGGCACAAAACACGGTGCAATACACGATCACCCGCACCGCATTGAAACCGAATACCACCACCGATGCGGCAACCACCGGCATCAGGCAGATCAATACCTTCAGCATGATCCCGGAAATCGTTTCACCGTCATGCACATGAGGCGATGTACTCAAAACCAGACTCCCCGGCTGCGGCAGCACCGCTTCTTCCACAGGGATCTTCACTTCTTCCACTTGCTTGTTATTTTCTTCTGTCATCGTTCTGTTCTCCGACTTATTTCTTGAGTCCGCGGCGCAGCGCATTGATCTCCGCTTTCGCTCTGCGGAAATGCTGAACCAGCGGCCGTTTGGCAGGGCATACATAGGTGCAGGCTCCACATTCCAGACAATCCATCACAAAAAACTGCTCCGCCTGCTCGTATTTTTCACTTTCCACCAACACACTGATGGGACCCGGCAGAAGCCGCATGGGGCAGACATCCACACATCTGCTGCAGCGAATGCAGGGGTGGGAGGTGTAAAAACCGGTTTCCGAACGCTGAAGAAGCAGGATCCCGGACGTATTTTTCGTCACAGTCACATCCACCGATGCCTGAGAAAAACCCATCATCGGTCCGCCGAGGATCAATTTTGCCACAGGTGCGGTCAAGCCGCCCGCCATTTTCAGAGCTTCTCCCACAGGAGTACCGATCCGCAGCTGCCATGTGCAGGGATTTTTCACCGCAGATCCGGTGATCGTGGTAAGGCGTTCGATCAGAGGATGCCCTTCCGTCACCGCTTCGCAGATCGCAGCACAAGTCCCCACATTCTGTACCACACAGCCGACATCCATCGGCAGACCGCCGGCAACCACCTGACGCCCCGTGATGGCATAGATCAGCTGTTTTTCCGCCCCCTGGGGATAACGCACACGCAGCGGCACCACCGTCACATTATATTTCGGCGCGATCCTGCGCATGACTTCAATGGCATCCGCTTTATTTTCCTCGATCCCCGCAAACACCCGCGGCACCCGCAGGATCTTTGCCACGATCGCCGCACCTTCCAATACCTTTTCCGCCCGTTCCAGCATCACACGGTGGTCGGCTGTCAGATAGGGTTCACACTCGGCACCGTTCAGGATCAGGGTATCGATATTTTTTTCCGGCGGCGGAGAAAGTTTCACATGGGTGGGGAATGCAGCACCGCCCATCCCCACGATCCCGGCATCGCAGATCCGTTTCTTCAGGATCTCGCGGTCCGTATTCTTCCAGTCGGCAATGGGTTCAAAGGGAGAACCCCATTCATCCAGACCATCGGAAATGATCTCAATGGCAGGGATCATGGTCCCCACTGCGCCGGGGACCATCACGATATCCCCCACCGTTCCGCTGGTGGGAGAATGGAGCGGCACACTCACAAAGCCGTCGGCTTCTGCGATCAACTGTCCTTTCTTCACCGTATCGCCTTTTGCCACAATGGCGTTCGGCACTTTTCCGATATTCTGCTGAAGCGGCACAAAATATTTCTGCAGCAGCGGCGCGATCTGAATAGGTGCAGCATTGGACAGGGCTTTGCCATCTTCAGGATGGACTCCGCCGCGGAACGGACGCGTTCTGATTCCGGTTCGTATTGACATGGATCATTTCTCCTTCTTATCTTCGGTTTCCACACGGGGAACAAGCCGGCGGTGGGATTCTTCCGTCTGAAGCGCACCTGTGGGGCATTTCACCTGTTCCACAAAAGCGGGATCCTCCGGCGGATTCTTGTAGTTCACACGGACCAGCTGATCCTGCACATTCATATTTTCCGGAGCCAGACGCACACATTTGCGGCAGGTCAGGCAGGTCACTGTGCAATTTTTCCGTTTTTCCTGCGGCTTGTCAAGTGAATTGCAATACACATGGATCTTCGCTGTTGCCGGAACCAGACGGATCAATTTGCGCGGACATTCCGCCACACATTTTCCGCAGCCGCGGCAGAGTTCCGGATGCACCACAGCCAGACCGTCCCGCATCTCGATCGCTCCGAAAGGACACGCTCTTGCACAGGAGGCAAATCCCAGACAACCGTACCGGCAGGCTTTTCCACCGCCGCTGCAGATCTGCGCAGCACTGCGGCAATCCAGAATCCCGTTGTAATGGGCATTACGGCGCGCCCGCGTAACAGATCCGCCGCAGAAGACCACTGCCACCATTTTCTCGTTCACGCCATTCGGCTGCACGCCCAGCACCCCGGAAATGGCAATGTTCTGTTCTTCCGTCAATGCCACACATTTGGTGGGTTCCACACCTTCGTGAACAATGGCATTGGCAAAATCGCTGCATCCGGCATAACCGCAGCCGCCGCAATTCGCGCCCGGCAGCAGTTCCTGCACCGCTTCCACCTGCGGATCGGCAGGAACTTCAAATTTTTTCGCCGTCAGAGCAATGAACAAGCCAAGGATCAGACCTGTCACTGCCACGATCCCGGCAGCAAGAAGAATCACATCCAACATTATCTTTATCCCTCCTTATTCATTTCACCAGACCGGAAAATCCCATAAACGCCATGGCAAGGATCCCCGCCGTGATCAGCGCAATGGACGTCCCCTGAAACGGTTTCGGGATCTTGGAAAGCTCCAGCCGTTCGCGCAAACTGGCAAAAAGGATCATTGCCAGACCGAATCCGATCCCCGTACAAATGCCGAACACCGTGGAAGCAAAGACTCCCCGCCCCGCATCCGCATTGATCGTGGCGGCACCAAGCACCGCACAGTTTGTGGTGATCAGCGGCAGATAGATCCCCAGCGAAAGTCGGAGGCCAAGCGGTCTTAGGAAGACAACTC
>JAZNXT010000085.1:0-19298 GCA_045594005.1 Victivallales bacterium | reverse complement strand
CGGTTCAAAATAGAGTTTATCGCTGGTGTCGTAGTCCGTGGAGACCGTTTCGGGGTTGCAGTTCACCATGATGGATTTGTAGCCCGCATCCCGCAGCGCAAATGCCGCATGGACGCAGGTGTAGTCGAATTCGATCCCCTGTCCGATCCGGTTGGGCCCGCCACCGAGGATCATGATCTTTTTGCAATCGCCGGTGTCTGCGGGCATTTCGTCGGGGGAACCATCGTAAGTGGAGAAATAATAGCAGGCGTTTTCGACGCCGCTGACAGGGACTTTGCGGTAGGTTGCCAGCATCCCCAGTTTGATGCGGCGTTCGCGCACCATGCGTTCGGAGATATTGAACAGTTTTGCCAGATATTTGTCTGCAAAGCCCATGCGTTTGGCTTCTTTGAATTTTTCATCGGAAATGGAGAGGAAGTTTGCACCCTGAAGATCTTTTTCAAAGTCGGCGATCTCTTTCATTTCCTGAATAAAGTAGCGGGTGATGCGGGTCATTGCCACGATCTCATCCACAGAAACACCGCGCATCAGGGCTTCGTAGATCACAAAGAAACGCTGACTGTTGGGCTTCACGATCTTTTCGCGGATCGCTTCATCGCTCATGGCAGAGATTTTTTTATCCAATCCCAAACCGGATCTGCCGATTTCCAGAGAGCGGATCGCTTTCTGCAAGGCTTCCTTGAAGTTTTTGCCGATGGACATGACTTCGCCCACAGCGCGCATCTGAGTTCCCAGTTCGTCTTTTGCTTTTGCAAATTTTTCAAATGCCCAGCGTGCGAATTTCACCACCACATAATCTCCGGAGGGCGTATATTTTTCCAGAGAACCATCCCGCCAGTAGGGCATTTCTTCCAGAGTCACACCCGTTGCCAGCTGTGTGGAAACATGAGCAATGGGGAACCCGGTCGCTTTGGAGGCAAGGGCGGAGGAACGGCTGGTACGGGGATTGATCTCGATCACAACGATCTCACCGGTTTTGCGGTTGAAGGCAAACTGGCAGTTGCAGCCGCCGGTCACGCCGATGGCATCCAGAATACGGTAGGAATATTCCTGCAGGATCTTCTGGATATCTTCCGGAACGGTGAGCATAGGTGCGACACAGAAGCTGTCACCGGTATGTACCCCCACGGGGTCCACGTTTTCGATATAGCACACGGTGATCTTCTGACCTTTTGAATCCCGCACCACTTCCAGTTCCAGTTCTTCCCAGCCGGTGATGCACTGTTCCACAAGCACCTGACCGATGAGTGAAGCGGAAAGACCGCGAGCCATAGCCACGCGCAATTCTTCCACATTATAGACGATCCCGGATCCTGTTCCGCCCATGGTGTAGGCAGGACGCAGCACCACCGGATACCCCAACTTCGCTGCGATGGCTTCCCCTTCCGCCACGGATTCCGCCGGTTCGGATGCAGGGACCGGCACGCCGATGGATGCCATGGTCTTTTTGAATTCGATACGGTCTTCGCCGCGTTTGATGGCTTCCAGATCAACACCGATCACCTGAACATTGTATTTTGCAAGGACGCCTTCGTCAGCCAGACTCATTGCCATATTCAGAGCGGTCTGACCGCCGAGGTTCGGCAGCAGGGCGTCGGGGCGTTCCCGGATGATGACTTTTTCGATACAGGCAGGAGTCAGCGGTTCGATGTAAGTGCGGTCTGCCATCTGCGGGTCGGTCATAATGGTGGCAGGATTGGAGTTCACAAGGACCACTTCGTATCCTGCCTGACGGAGCGCTTTGCAAGCCTGTGTTCCGGAATAGTCAAATTCACAAGCCTGTCCAATAATGATCGGTCCGGATCCGATGATCATGATTTTCTTGATGTCCGTACGCTTCGCCATAAAAATCTGTCTCCTTGCATTTGTCAGATAAGTTTCTCATTTTGACCGCTGTGTAATATGCCACTTTTTTCCGATTTTTCAAGCATGGAACACTAAAATATCGCAAGAAAAGCGCAACTTTTTTCTTTTTTAATTTTTTTTTGTGATTTGATTGGAAAGTTCGGTCTTTGTATGCTATATTACTGCGTGTTTTTATTTTTTGAAAGGAAAAATACCAAAATGCAAATGATTTTCTGTAATGATCCGGAGCGCGATCAAAAACTCGCCGCCCTTTACTGCAGACCCGCTGCACCTGATACCATCGAACAAGCCGTTGCCGGGATCGTGGACGATGTCCGCGTCAATGGTGATGATGCCATTGTGGCTTATCTGAAGAAATTTGACGGAGTGGACTTTACGCCTGCCGATTTTTTTGTGACTCCTGACGAGATCGCCGAAGCTGAACGCGCAGTGAGCAGTGCCATGAAACGCACCATCCGCCGTGCGTTGAAAAATATTCAGACTTTCGCCAAAAAGACACTGCCGGTAAACTGGCAGTTTTCGCCCCGTCCGGGTGTGATTCAGGGGGAACGCTTCACCCCAATGGACCGCGTGGGCTGCTACATTCCCGGCGGAACAGCTCCGCTGGTTTCCACTGCGATCCATACGGTGGGGATCGCAAAAGCCGCCGGTGTGCGTGAGATCATCGCCACCACTCCGCCTATGAAGAACGGGAAAGTCAACCCCGCCACGCTTTATGCGCTGGTCGCCGCCGGAGCCACCCGGGTTTGTAAACTGGGTGGAGCCTATGCTGTTGCAGCGTTGGGATACGGTACGCAGACTGTGCCGCGGGTGGAAAAACTGGTCGGCCCCGGCAATGCTTTTGTGGCTGCCGCAAAAAAACGGGTTTACGGATCCACAGCCATCGATATGGTGGCAGGTCCTTCCGAGATCATGGTAATTGCTGATGAAACGGCGAATCCGGCTTTTGCAGCGGCGGATATGCTTTCCCAGGCGGAACACGGATCCGGATTGGAACAGAGTGTCTGTGTGTCGGATTCCGCAGAAATGCTGGAAGCGATCAAAAAAGAATATCTCCGTCAGAAAGAATCCCTTACCAGACAGGGTCCGGTGGAGAAAGTTACTGAAAATGGTGTATTTTTCATTCAGGCGGCAGATATGAACGAAGCGGCAGAGATCGCTACGGAATATGCGCCGGAACATTTGGAGATCCAGACAGCGCAGCCGCGTGCAGTGGCAAAAAATGTCAAAGCCGCCGGAGCGATCTTCCTCGGGCATTGGACGCCGGAACCTGCCGGTGATTTTACTGCGGGTCCCAGTCATGTGCTGCCGACTGCAGGGACGGCAAAATTTTTCCACGGGATCTCCGGAGCGGACTTCATGCGCCGCAGCAGTATCATTGAATACAAGGAAAAGGCACTTCTTGCGGAAGTGGACGACATTGTCCGGTTTGCGGAAATGGAAGGACTGGATGCCCACGGCAGAAGTGCATCTGTCAGAAAGGATAGCAGAAAAAAATGAACAGTACGGCAGATTATGTGTCATACTTCCGTCCGGCGATCGATGCCATGGAAGGATATGTCCCCGGCGAACAGCCGAAAGGGAAAGACATTCTGAAACTGAATACGAATGAAAGCCCGTTTCCTCCGGCTCCCGGCGTGGCAAGCATGCTGGAAAAATTTGAAACGGAGCGTCTGCGTCTTTATCCGGATCCGCTGGCAACGGAGATCCGTGCGGAGATCGGTGCGCTTTTCGGTCTTTCCTACGAAAATGTGATCGCGGGGAACGGGTCCGACGATATTCTCAATATTGCCATCCGCTGTTTCTGCGATGAGACCCGGCCGCTGGCGATTCTGGATCCCACTTATTCCTTATATACGACACTTGCGGCATTGCAGGGGACCGAATGTATCAAAATCCCGTTGGATTCCACCGATTTTTCCATGCCGGACGATATTCTGGAAAAGGCGGAAAGAGCCAATCTGCTGATCATTACCCGTCCCAACGCGCCTACCGGCAACAGTTTTCCCCGTTCGGTGATGCACAATATCTGTGCCAATTTCAAAGGTGTGGTGCTGATCGATGAAGCATACGCCGATTTTGCCTCGGACAACTGTGCGGATTTTGTCAAAAAATATTCCAATGTGATCGTGGCGCGGACATTCTCGAAAAGCCGTTGTCTTGCCGGATTGCGGTTCGGTTATGCCATCGCCTGCAAGGAATTGATCTGCGGCATGATGAAGATGAAAGATTCCTACAACGTTTCCATGCTTACGCAGAAACTTGCTCTGGCTTCCTGGTGGGACCGCAATTATTTCTATGATTGCATCGCCAAGATCAAACTTGCCCGCGAAATGCTCTTTCTCGGATTGCTGGATCTGGGTTTCAAAGTCATTGAATCGGAAACAAACTTCCTCTTTGCATCTCCGCCGGACGGCAATGCGCTGGGATATTTTCAGAAACTCCGTGCAAACAATATCATCGTCCGGTATTTCCCCGGACCTGTGACCGGAAAATATGTCCGTATTTCCATCGGGACAGAGCAGCAGATCTCCAGATTGTTCATGTTGACAAAAGAGATCTATTCCGGAAAACTTTTTTGAACATTGTTTGTCATGAAAAGAGCGGGGATCCGGAAATGAAAATGCGAAAAACAGGAAATAAGAAAATGATCCGAACATTCTGTATTCTTTTCTGTGTTTTTGTATGGTGTCCGGTTCTTTTTGCCGATGTTTATTCCCTCTGGCCGTTTTCTGCGCAGGATCTGAAAAATGCAGAAAAAAAAGAAAATGGAGAGAAAAAAACATTGCCGCCGGGTGTATTGCCCGTTCAGCCGAAGAACTTCTGGCAGGAAGATGTGATCGTCAACGGCAATAAACTGCGGTTGAACATTTATCTGCTGGAAGGGAAGTGGGAGGAGATTGCGGCGTATGCGCGGCAGAATGCGGTCAAAGGCAGTGCGCTTATGGGGAATTCCAATTCCCTTTATATCCAGAATCCGGTGAAGAATGGAATGATCCTGCGGACTTATTATCTGCATTTGTCCGATACATACCCCATGCTGATGTTTCAGATGTCTTTGCCGCAGAACCGCTTGAAGATGGCGCGGAATCTCTGGCCGCAGGAGTTGCCGCTGTTGAGCAATGCGGAAAATCTCAACTGTATGCAGTTCCCCGCGCGGAATGCCCTTTACGGATCCTACGATGTGGCAGACAAAAGTGTATCTCAAGCATTGAGTACCATCAGTGCCAATGCTGCGGCGGCAGGCTGGACTCCTGTTTCCGGCGAAACGAAACAGTTGTATGAAGGAGCCGGCGAAGTGTTCCACAAGGAAGATCCCTCCCGTGTTTTGATTCTCGGGCTTCAGGAATTACCCGGAGGGAAGGGGACGCGGATCACGCTTTATACCAGAAAACTTTGAGTGTGATCCCGGAGTGTGTTGCCATGATACGATGCAAACATATTTTTTGTATGATGATGTTTTTTCTGCTGCTTGTGTTTGCGGCGGGCTGTGAATTCATGCAACCGGATCCCTCGATCTCCAATGCGTCGGATCATCAGAAGGAACGTTACTACGGGCGGCTGATGCTGCAAACGGAAGAATTATCTTTCCGGACAGCCAATTTTCTCCGGGGCAATCTTTTTGACGGGTTGTTTTCCAAAGATCCGGAAAAACTGTTGAAGATTTTGGAGGATATCCGGAAAGATTTCGGTGCGGAAGAAGATGATACGATGCTTGAGATCATGTCGGATATCTGCTACTGCATCGCACAGCGTACCGGCAATGAGGATGTGGCATTGCGTTTTTATCTTTCATCGGCATATTATTCCTATCAGCTTCTTTTTCTGCAGAAATCAGAGGCGGACTCATCCCGGAACCGTCTTCATCTGGACCGGTTCGATCCCTCAAACTGTCAGCAGCTTTTGCGTTACAATGCTTCCATTGCCCGGATCTTTGAGTATCTCCGGAAACGGGAGATGCTGGACAATGATTCCTACGAATTGAAGACAGCTACGGGGATCCGGATCTGCTTTGAAAGTATGCAAAGTGAGCTGCCGTTTGCGCTGGATGTGTATTCCGATTTTATCCCCTGCGCTTCGTTTTATGTAAATGATCTTGCGTTGATCAACCGTCAGTTCGGGATCGGGATCCCGCTGATCACGCTGGTGGCATCGGAAACGCCTTACAAAGCGTTGCGGCTGCCGAAAAACTGTCCCATGCCTGCTACGGCGGTCCTGCATTTTGAAAAAGTTGAAGGCAGTCCGCTCGTCAATGCCCGTTTTCAGCTTTTTGACACCACCATCACGGAGCGGATCGATGTGATGAATCAACCGGTTCCCCTTGCATTGGATTATTCCACGCCTGTCGCCGCTTTTTCCCGTTATCTGCCCGGCGATACCGATAATCTGCTGATGAATGTGATCGATCCCCAGCGGATCCAGTCTTATACGGGGCTGTATATGCTGGAACCTTACAATCCGAAAAAGATCCCGGTTGTCCTGGTTCACGGCTTGATGTCATCTCCCAGCACCTGGATCCGGATGGTCAATGCTTTGCGGAACTATCCGTTTATCCGCAGAAATTATCAATTCTGGTTTTACAAATATTCCAGCGGGAACCCGGTGCTGATTTCTGCGATCCCACTGCGGGATGCGCTGCTTGCAGCGGAAAAGGAGTTTGCCACAACGCCGGAGGCAAAACGGTCATTCTCGCAAATGGTCATTGCCGGTCACAGTATGGGCGGGCTGATCACTGCGGTCATCACGCAGGACGATCCGGAATATTTTATAGAATGTTTTTCCGGGAAAAAATGGGAAGATCTCTCCAAAAATATTTCTGCGGAAGACCGGAAGAAACTTGAAAAAGCCTTTTTTCAGTGTCCGCCCTTTGTCAAACGGGTTGTTTTTATGGCGGTTCCCCATCGCGGATCGACCATGGCAAAATGGATGCTTGCCCGATTCGGGAGCAGTCTGATCCGTCTTCCGGGGCATATTTTCACTCAAGTATCCGATCTGGTTCGAGCCATTGGGATCCTGAACAGCAGCGACATTCTGGATATTGAAAAATATCTTTATACCGGAGTGGATAATCTGGATCCGGACAACCGCTTTATCAAAATGCTTTCAAAATCCGAATTTGCCTCAAAGATCCCCCGTCATTCCATTATCGGAAATCGGAAAATGGCGAATACGCCCGGAGGTACGGATGGCGTGGTGTCCTATACCAGTGCCCATCTGGATGATGTGCAAAGTGAATTGATCGTTAAATCGGGACACAGCGTGCATCAGTCCCCGGAAACGATCCGGGAATTGGTCCGGATCCTGCGGATCCATTTGAAAGAATCGGAAAAAAATGGATTTGTACCGAATCGGGATCATGTGGACCGGTTGAAAAGTGCGCCTGAAAAACGCGAACTGCTGCAAGTGATCCCGGAAAAAGACAAGGGAAAGAGCAAAACAAAAACGGAGAACTCATGGAAAACGGAAACAAAATCATTTTGATCCTCGGGATTGCAGCGGCTGTTATTTTTGCGGGAACGATTTTTGTCAGCATGGCAAATCATTATGCCACAAAAACTTATCATCAGGAAAAATTCGATGCGCTCTGCGCGGTTGCGGAAAAAGGTCTTTCTTCCGCAGTCATTGCAAAAAAACTGAAAGAAAAAGGCTATATCCAGCTGTCCTCCCGCACAAAATCCGATGGCGGGAAGATCCTGATCTATTCGTGGGCGGAACGGCAGATGAAGGACGCCGGAAGATTTCAGCAGAAGCGTCTCGGTGTGCCGATCGCGGTGGAACTGGTGTTTGATGCCGGGGATAAGTTGATCTATTGTAACGGGTTGAATGATCGTAAAGAATAATGATCTGCCATGTTTCTGACGCTGGATAATCTGACAATTTCTGCAAAAAATGTTCCTGCGGGGATCGACGGGGAATTGACTCCGTACATTGCCGCTGCCTGTAAGGTCAGGGCGGAGCAGGTGTTGTGCTACCGGATCATCCGCCGCAGTCTGGACGCGCGGAAAAAGCCGGATGTGAAACTGCTGTACCGTCTGGAAGCGGAACTGACAAAAGATGCGCGTCCGGCGGGAGCCCTTTCGGAAAAATCGACGATCCCGGATGTGGCGTTTGAGGTGGAAAATCCTCATGGTTTGGCGCAACCTGTTGTGGTCGGAGCCGGGCCAGGTGGACTTTTTGCGGCTTATGTGCTGGCTCTTGCGGGCGCGAAACCTGTTGTATTGGAACGGGGATTTGATGTGGTAAAGCGCAAAAAAGATATCGAAAACTTTTTTGCTTTGCGCCGTTTGGATACGGAAAGCAATTTTCTCTACGGGGAGGGCGGAGCCGGAACCTGGTCCGACGGAAAACTGTTCACCCGGGTGAAAGATCCCCGGATGGGGTTCGTGATGCAGACCTTTGTGGATTGCGGCGCACCGGAACAGATCCTGTATTTCAGTCATCCGCATCTGGGATCGGATCGTCTGCCGGGGATCGTGTCGGCATTGCGGGAAAAGATCATTGCGCTGGGGGGCGAATTCCGCTGGGGGTGCAATGTGGAAGATATCGTTGTGAAAAACGGCAGATGTTCCGGCGTGAAACTGCACAAAGGCGAAATCCTGGAGGCTCCCCGCGTGCTGATCGCTTCGGGACACAGTGCCCGGGATCTGATCTGCAGGATCGCCGCGCACGGCGGAGCGTTCCGCATGAAAGGTTTTCAAGTGGGGATGCGGATCGAACATCCCCAGCGATTCATCAACCGGATGCAATACGGGAAGGATAAGTCTTATCCTGCGCTCGGTGCGGCGGAGTATGCGCTGGCTCTTTCGCCATCGGACGGAATGCCGGGTGCAGCTTCTTTCTGCATGTGTCCCGGCGGAGAGATCATTCCGGCGACCTGTGAAAACGGCACGCTCTGCACCAACGGCATGAGCAATTTTGCCCGGTCGGGAGAGTTTGCCAACTCTGCGTTGATCACGACCATCGACGGCGGAAAATTCAATTCCCCGGCGGCGGCATTTGACTTCCTGCACGGATTGGAACGGGCGGCATTTCTTGCCGGGGGAATGGATTATACTGCGCCCGCTCAAACTGCAAAATGTTTTCTGGATGGCGGTTCCTCCAAAGGCAAATTGCCCGCGGAAACGTCCTACCGGCTGGGACGCGTGCCGTATCAGATGGAGCGTCTTCTGCCGGAAGATGTTACGCGGACGCTGCGTCGGGCATTGGTGCGTTTTGAGAAAATCATGCCGGGCTTTGTGGAGCAGGGAGTATTCACGGGGATCGAAAGCCGGGTGTCCAGTCCGGTCCGGTTTGAACGGGATCCGGAAAAACTTGATACGGTAAATATTTCCGGTCTTTATCTTGCCGGAGAGGGTGCCGGAATGGCTGGCGGGATCACCTCGGCGGCAGTGGACGGTGTGCGTCTTGCGGAAGCAATGTTGCGCTTTCATTAAAAAAATTAATATTTTTCCTTGTAATCGTGAAAAAAAGTTGTATTTTACAGGGAACAGAAACGATTGGAGCAGAAAATGGATATTTATTATGAAATCACGCTGGACAACGGCGCAAAATATGTGGCGGCGGGTGACAGCTCATTGATATTGAAAAACGGCGATCTGTGTATCATCCGGAAAGATTTTTATCTGGATTGCGGCACAATCAGCAAGATCCTGCCGGATTCCGCCGCACCGGAATTGACGCCCGATCCCGTGAAATCGGCAGGTGCGGACGATGGTTCTGTGCGTGATCTTCCTACGGATTCCCGATCCCAGGAATTGCCCCGCATCCAGCGGGAAGCCACCATGCAGGAACAGAGCAAAATCCATGAAAATACCATGCGTGCCAAAACAGCTCTCCGGGTCACGCAGCAGCATGTGGATTATTTGAAACTGCCGATGAAATTGATCAACGCACATTATACTTTTGACGATAAACTGATCACCATTCAGTTCAGCGCAGACGGGCGCGTGGACTTCCGGGAACTGGTGAAGATCCTTTCGCAGGAATTCAATACCCGGATCGAATTGCGTCAGATCGGGGTGCGGGATGAAACTGCGATCATCGGCGGTATTTCCGTTTGCGGCAGACCGCTGTGCTGCTGTGTTTTCCTCAAAGATTTTGCGTCCATCAATGTGAAAATGGCAAAAGAACAGGATCTTTCCCTCACACCAAGCACCATTTCCGGGATCTGCGGCAGATTGAAATGCTGTCTGAAATATGAACACGAAGGCTATCTTGAACTGGAAAAAGGTATGCCCCGGCGTGGTGACTGCTGCGAATGTAAAGAAGGGCGCGGCAGGATCATCGACCGCAATCTGCTTACCCAGAAAGTGGTGGTGCAGCTGGATGATACCGGCAGAACGGTGACTTATCCCAAAGAGGAAGTTTCCGTGATCTATCCCGAAAAATATAAAATCAACAAAAAAGAAAATTATGATGACGGCAACGGCGATAAACACCAGAAAAATCATCATAACAACAATAACCGGAGCCACGGCAACGGAAACAACAACGGAAATGGCAACGGGAATAACAACCAAACTTCCCAGCAGGGACAGAACAGAAATAAAGAACAGCATCACGACCGGCAGCATCATGACCGCAAAGCCGGAAATAATACCGGCAATAAATAATCACAGTGATGATGCGTGATTGAATATGTCCCGCGCGGGGCGACCGGCAGGTCCGCTCCGCGGACCATGAAGACAAAAAAACAGACGGAAATCATCCGTCTGTTTTTTTGTCTTCATCAGCGGGAGCAAAATAAAAATTTGCTCCCGTGCCGGTCGCGCCCGCGCGCACTGGTCACAGAAATTTCATGGTCAGACCGTTGAACACATTTCCGTTTGCAAGTTCGCGCACGGAGAGCGTACCGTCTTCCCAAGTTCCGTAGGTGCGGACGCTTCCGCCTTTTGGAATGGCGATGGATCCGGGATTGAACACAAACATTTTACCATCATCCGTTTTTTTCAGAACGGGGATATGGGTATGTCCGTGTGCAAGGATCGTGCCATCGGTCACCGGCGGCGGATTCCCTTCGTTCCAGAGATGCCCGTGAGTCAGGAAAAAGCGGATCCCGTCGGCATAAACGGTGGAAAAATCAGCCAGACATGGAAATTCCAGCATCATCTGATCCACTTCGCAATCGCAGTTTCCCCGGACGGCAACGATTTTTTTCTTATAGATATTCAGCATTTCTGCCGCTTTTTTGCAATCGTATGCTGCGGGGAGAGCGTTTCGCGGACCGTGATACAGGGCATCCCCCAGCATCACAATAAGTTCCGGCTGGAATTGAGCAATCCGCAAAGTCAGATCGCCCAACGCTTCCGCGCAGCCGTGAGCATCGGAAAAGAACAGGATCTTCATACGCTGATCGCTTCAGTTTCCGCCGCGATCTTTCCGGCAAGGCGTTCCAGTGCGGGATTGACCACATTTTCCAGATAATCGCTCACCTGCTGACTTGCTCTGCCGGTGAAGGATTCCGGTTTGAGAATGGCATCCAGTTTCCCTGCCACATTGGCAAAGAGCGGATCGCCTTTCAGACGGGCGATCAGATCGTTGCTGCCGCCTTCGGCTTTCACCACGCGTGCGGCTGCCTGTGAGTGAACGCGGATCGCTTCGTGGATGTCCTGACGGTCCCCGCCGGCTTTCACGGCTTCCATGATGATATTTTCGGTAGCCATGAAGGGCAGTTCCGCCATGATCCGGGAGTGGATGACCTTCGGGTAAACCTGGATCCCGTCTGTGATATTTGCCAGCAGAGAAAGGATCACATCCGCCGCCAGAAATGCTTCGGGCAGGGTGATCCGGCGGTTGGCGGAATCGTCGAGGGTGCGTTCAAACCACTGGACGGAATGAGTCTGTGCGCAGTTCAGCGGCAGGTTCATAAGATAACGGGCGAGGGAGCAGACGCGTTCCGAGCGCATGGGATTGCGTTTGTATGCCATGGCACTGGAGCCGACCTGTGATTTTTCAAAGGGTTCTTCCACTTCTTTGAGGTTTGCCAGAAGACGGATATCTCCTGCCATTTTGTAGGCACTCTGTGCGATCCCGGAAAGAACGGTCAGCACATAATAATCCACTTTCCGGGTGTAGGTCTGCCCGCTGAGATGAACGGGATTGGTGAATCCCATTTTTGCGCTGACGATCTTATCCAGCGTA
Organism: Victivallales bacterium; assembly: GCA_045594005.1. Classification (GTDB taxonomy): domain Bacteria; phylum Verrucomicrobiota; class Lentisphaeria; order Victivallales; family UBA1829; genus SIG77. Next base: position 7,292 of record JAZNXT010000085.1, on the reverse strand, counting down.
CGGACTTTACCGGTATCGCCTTCAAAAAGTTCCATGAAACTTGCCTGTGTGCCGGTGGTGCCTTTGACTCCGCGGAAGGGGATGTTTTCGATTTCCGCTTCCACCCGTGCAAGGTCAAACATGAAATCCTGCAGATACAAGCCGAAGCGTTTACCCACCGTGGTGAGCTGTGCGGGCTGATAGTGGGTGAACCCGAGCGTGGGCATATCTTTGTGCGCATCGCAGAATTTGGCAAGAAGGCTGATGACTTTCAGAAGTTTTGCCATGATGATCTTCAGACCGTCGCGCATCTGAATGAGTTCGGTATTATCCGTCACAAAACAGCTGGTCGCACCGAGGTGGATGATCGGTTTGGCATTGGGACACTGTGCGCCGAAAACATGGATATGGCTCATCACATCGTGACGCAGCCTGGCTTCTTCCGCCTTTGCCGCTTCAAAGTCGATATCATCCAGATGGGCGCGCATTTCTGCAAGCTGTTCTTCCGTAATGGCAAGCCCCAGTTCCTTTTCGGATTCAGCCAGAGCCAGCCACAGGCGACGCCATGTGGAGTGTTTTTTCTGTGCGGACCAGTTGTAGCTCATTTCTTTGCTGGCATAGCGACCGGTCAACGGGTTTTCGTAAGATTCGTAACGACTCATTTGCCTTGTTACCTTTCCTTCGTCCAAGTTGTTATCTGTTGAATGATCCATACATTGGTAATATACACCCTTTTTATGGAATTGGCAAGTGACCGGAGAGGCTTTTTTCAGATTCCTCATCATATTCGCAGCCATCGGGATCTCCTTCAAAAAGAGGCAGCAGCTGCTCGATCAGCTGTTCGCCGGAAAGTTCCCTGTCCTGCGGATCGGTATTCCTTCTTTTATCTCCTTGCGGATCAATGATCTTTGCAAGAACATTCAAAGCCCGGATCCGGTCGGAATCCCGTGCGGCGTTCAATGCGATGGCGGTAAGAGTCTCCCGGATCCAAAGGGTATCCGCCAGCGATTTTTTCATCCGGTTCCCACGGAGGAAACGGATCCTTTCCCGTACGCCTTCATCATCGAAAAGATCTTCAGCCAGCAGCGCGGCATCCGTTGCTGTACAGCAGAAACCAGCCATCTGTACGGCGAGTGCGGGATTTCCCCAGCAATCGTTTGCATAATATTTGCAGAACTTCTCCTTTTTTTCATTTTCAAGGGGCATTGCACCCCGTTCTCTGTTATTATCTATCGTCATAAATCGTAAATCCTTAAACATAAAAAAATCTGCGCCATTCAGAAAAAATGCGCATTTTTTCCGGATGCGTCAAAAAAAATCTGTTTTTTGCAGTGAATATATTTGAAAAATCCCGCCTTGGAGGTATATTGAAAGGCATGATAAAAAAATTAATGTGATTTCAATTCATTTAAAAATAAATTTATCAGAAAGGTTTTTTATTTATGGATCAGGGAAACAGATTGCTGCGGATCGGTATTTTTTATGACGGAAATTATTTCTATCATGTAAGCAACTATTATTGCTATGCCCACCGCCGCCGTGCGCGGTTGAGCCTGCCGGGCTTGCACGATTTCGTAAAAAAAATGATCTCCGAAAAAGAAAAGATCGATGAATCATTGTGTCAGATCGTGGATTGCCATTATTTCCGCGGCAGATTTTCTGCCATGGAGGCAAAAGCGCGGCAGACTCTTTTGAATGAACGGATCTTTGACGATATCCTCATGCGGGAAGGTGTGGTGACTCACTATCTGCCCGTGAGCCGCAACATGGAAAAAGGTGTGGATGTTTCTCTTGCGCTGGAAACGCTGGAATTGACCATTTTCAAGAAATTCAATGTGGTGGTGCTGATCGTCAGCGATGGGGATTATGTGCCGCTGGTGCGGAAACTGAATGCACTCGGTACACGGGTCATGGTCCTCGGTTGGGATTTTGAATACGTGGACGACAACGGAAATATCCGGAATACCATGACCAGTGCGCGGCTGATGAATGAAGTCTCCTATCCTGTCCGGATGCACAAGATCATCAATGGGGAAACAAAACTTTCCGATCCGGATTTTACTGTGGATTCCCTTTTTGTACCTTCCGGAAACATGAATCAGTTTCAGGATGATTCCTCCTTTGATGATACCGGAGATGATGACGACTACGGTATGAACACCGATCCCGGAACCGATTATGCAAATCTTCCGGATACACCGCAGTATGACAATGTTCCGCCGGCAGAAAACAACCGTGTTTGCGGCAGGATCTCCTGCATGAAAAACGGATACGGCTTTCTGACTCCGCTCAATGGCGGGGATAATATCTTTTTCTTCTGGCAGGATCTGGATGGAATTGATTTCAATGAACTGATGCTGGGCGACCTGCTGGAATACGAAATCGGCAGAAATGAACGCGGACTTTGCGCGAAAAAGATCACCCGCAGCAATGAGAACACAGCAGAAAAATAATGACAATATTCACATAATCAAGGATTGAACAAACATGGACGCATTTTCAAAGGCAGTTGCAGAGATCGACAGTTTCATCTGGGGGGCTCCGCTGATCATTTTATTGGTGGGGATCCATCTTTTTATGACATTCCGGCTGGGATTCATTCAACGGTATATCCCCCTCGGGATCAAATTGAGTCTGGCGAAAGATGAAGATTCCAATGGCGAAATCTCACAGTTCGGCGCATTGGCGATCGCACTGGCTGCAACCATCGGGACCGGTAATATCATCGGTGTTGCCACAGCCATCGTTTCCGGCGGACCCGGAGCCGTGTTCTGGTGCTGGCTCTGCGGTGTGTTCGGGATCGCCACGAAATACGCGGAAAGTCTGCTCTCTGTCAAATTCCGTATTCAGGGCGCTGACGGCAGAACTCACGGTGGCCCTATGTATGCCATTGAACGGGGAATGGGGCTGAAATGGCTGGCGGTGATCTTTGCCGTCTTTACCGTGATCGCCAGTTTCGGGATCGGCAACCTGACGCAAAGCAATGCGGTCGCGACCTTCTCCAACAAAGTGTTCGGGCTTCCCACCTGGCTGACCGGCAGTCTGGTGATGATCCTCATTGCGCTGGTCGTGCTGGGGGGTATTCAGGCAATCTCCAAAATCTGCAGTGCCCTGATCCCGTTTATGGCGGTGTTTTATGTGGTCGGCTGTGTCGTTGTGCTGGTGTTGTGCTGCGGTACGATCGTTCCTGCCATCAAATTGATCGTGACGGAAGCATTCAGCACCCGTGCAGTCACCGGCGGTTTCTTCGGAACTGTGATCATGCTTGCCATGCGCTACGGGATCGCCCGCGGACTCTTTTCCAATGAATCCGGTTTGGGATCCGCTCCTATCGTCGCCGCCAATGCCATGACCCGCAATCCGGTGCGTCAGGCTCTGATCTCCTCCACAGGTACATTCTGGGATACCGTCTGCATCTGCGCATTGACCGGGATCACTCAGGTGGCGGCAGTTCTGAAACTGGATCCCAACGCGGATTTTGCATCATTCGAAGCGGAAGAACTTGCAGAGATCGCGTTCAGCAATATTCCGAAAATCGGATTGGTCGTGCTGGCGATCGCACTGATCATTTTTGCCACAACTACCATTCTCGGCTGGTTCTGCTACGGGGAACAGGCGATCCATTATCTCGGCGGACAGAAAGCCATGCTGCCGTACCGGTTGATCTTTGTGGTGATGATCTTCTTCGGTGCTATCGCAAAACTGGAGCTGGTGTGGAACCTTTCCGACCTTGCCAATGGTTTGATGGCGATCCCGAATATCATCTGTCTTTTCGCTTTGAGCGGGATCGTGGCTGCGGAGACCAAACGCTATCTCAAACACGGCTCCATCGAAGATTATGCTGATGATCTGAAATCCTGATACGGAAAAAAAGTTTTTTCTTATGAACAAAGCAAAAATATCCGGTGTGATCCTGCTGCTGCTTGCCGCGATCGTGTGGGGATTTGCGTTCGCGGCACAACGGTTCGGTATGGATTCGCTGACTCCGGCGCAGTTCAATGCGGTGCGTTTTCTCATGGCTGTGATCGTCATGTGTGCCGTCTTTCCCGTTACAGATAAATTCAGCAGTGATGATGCGTCAAACAAAACATTCCGGAATAAAAAACTCTGGTTCTGCGGGATCCTCTGCGGCGTGATCCTCGGCTCGGCAAGTCTGCTCCAGCAATGGGGATTGCTGTACGCCACTGCGGGGAAGGGCGGTTTTCTGACGGCTCTGTATATCGTAATGGTCCCCGTGCTGGGTATGTTCATGAAAAGGAAAACTTCACCTGTCCTCTGGCTTGCGGTGCTGGCGGCACTGGGTGGATCCTGGCTCCTTTGCTCTCCGGAAAATCTGACCGATTGGAAGATCGGAGATATTCTGCTGATCCTCTGTGCTGTTGTTTTTGCACTCCACATCCTCTGTATCGATAAATTTGCCGGTCAGCTGGAAAGCGTGCGGATCTCTCTGATCCAGTTTCTTGTGGCATCGGTGATCGCTTTTGCGGTATCGATCGCACTGAAGGAAGTCTGGAGTACGGATGCGATCGTGGCGGCTTTGGTCCCGCTCCTTTATTGTGCGGTCTGTTCCAGCGGGATCGGTTATACATTTCAGATCGTAGGACAGAAATATGTTCACCCTGTGGTGGCATCTTTGCTGATGAGCCTGGAATCGGTCTTTGCCGCATTAGGCGGATGGCTGATCCTGAAAGAAAATATGTCTCTGCAGGAATTGATCGGCTGCGCAGTGATTTTTGCAGCCGTGTTGTTGGCGCAGATACCGGATTTTTCAAAGCGGCAGAAATAAATTTCAGGAAGTTTTCAAATTTATTGAGATCAACATATTGAAAGGAAACAGATTATGGCAAACATGAATTTGACCGCGATCGCAGATTTTAACCGCATTGAAGGCAGGATCCGTCCGGAACAGCACGGGACGAACTCGGCACCGGTATTGGCGACCAGATCGTTGCGGACCTTCGATGATGAACACCGTGAAATGCACTTTTATGCTTCCCGGACTCACGATTGGGCATTATGGAACGCCGGACAGCGGATCATTGACACCCATTTTATTTTTCCTTTGATGCACCTGGATCCTGCCGATCCTGCGAATTATTATTTCAAACCCTCCGATGCCATTATCAAACATTGCCGGGATGTGGGCATGAAAGTGTTTTACCGCCTCGGAACAAGTATTGAACACAATGCGGCAGATGAACATTTCAATTCCTGTGTGCCGGAAGATTTTGAAAAATATGCCGAAGTCCTTGCGGGGATCGTCCGCCACTATGTCAGCGATTTTGCCGATGGATGCAATTATGACGATATGATCTATTGGGAGATCTGGAATGAACCCAATTTGAGCGTCAAAGCCTGGACCGGCGATTTTATGCAGTTCGTGGATTTCTTCTCCACCTGCGTTGTCCGGTTGAAAAAAGAATTCCCTCATCTGAAAATCGGCGGGCCTGCACTGTGCGGTTATGCTCATTTTGATATTCCATTGCTGATCAAGGCGTGTGAAGAAAAAGGCGCACTGCCCGATTTTATTTCCTGGCATTACTACGGTTTTGAACCGGATCAGCTTATCGGTGAACCCCGGAAATGCCGTGATCTTCTGGACGAACACGGCTGGAAAAATATTGAAACCTGTGTCAACGAGTGGCACTATGTTTTCGGCTGGCAGGGGATCCAAAGCAGTTCGTCATGGCAGGGATACCGCCGTGCCATTGATGGTCCCTGCGGAGTCAATCAGATCGACAGTGCCGCATTCAATCTGGCTGTGCTGGCTGCATGGCAGAGTGAACCGCTGGATACCGGATTTTACTACGGTGCGAATCCGGAATCTCCTGCGTGGGGATTCCGTAATGAACGCAAACTCAACAAGAGTTTCTTCTCCATGAAGATGTTCGGCGAGATCATGGCGACTTGTACGAAACGCGTGTATTCCGCATCCGGGGCATACCGTGCCGATGGATCGGAATGGAATTACGGCGGCAAAACGGTCTATACCCTTGCGGCACTTTCGGATGATGAAAAGACCGGTATGCTGCTGGTGTCCGATTATCGCGGCGAACGGGAATCATTGGAACTGGACGTTGCCGGAATGGAAGAAGCAAAAAGCGTTTCCGCAATTCTGTTGGATGAAAACAAAGATTATGCTCCGGTATCTGTGATCTGGAACGGCAGAAAATTGATCCTGCCGAAAGAAACACAAGGCTCCTGTGCATTTCTTGTGACTTTTGAACGATAAAAAAACGGAAAAAATGATGTGCCGCGCTTTTATTTTTCCGAAAGCGTGGTACATTATAGGAATCTGAAAAGCAGTCGGAGTATAGCGCAGTTGGTAGCGCGTCTGGTTTGGGACCAGAAAGTCGCCGGTTCGAATCCGGCTACTCCGACCATTTTTTTGCCCGTGGGGCAAAAAAACATGAAGCCTGTCAAGGCTTCGCTTCATGGCACGCAGTGCCGCTTCATACGCCATCAGGCGTGCTTCATGCACTGTAAGGTGTGCTTCATGCACCGTAAGGTGCGCTTCATATCCGCCTTGACGCGAAAAAGAAAAACATGGCTGCGGCTTACCATTTTTGAGATTTTGCGACATTTTTTTTGATTTTTTTTGATTTTTTTCAGAATGTGTGATATATTATGCTCCATAAAAGCAAATATGTGTTGAAGGACACGGATTTTTTTCGTTTTTCGGAAAAAAGCGTAACGAAAACAAGAGGCATAAAATGGCGGAAGATATGATACTTGATGGCGGGATCATGATCGCAACGGCGGCTCCGGCGGTGCAGCAGATCGTGTATCTTGATTTTGACGGCGAATTGACTTCTTACAATGGCGAGATCCTGACCATTGATCATGTGGCAGTGGAAGATTCCGGATTGAATACGGAAGACATCAGAGCCATCGCGGACAAACTCAATGAAGATTTTGCGGATCGCGGTGTGATTTTTGTGACGGAACGCCCTGCGGATGGCGAATTTTCCACCATTTACATCGGCAAGACCTCCGCGTTTGAAAAATACGGCAATTTTGCCGGACTTGCCGAAACCATCGACGCAGAAAATCTGAATAAATCCGACAACGCTTTTGTGATGCTGAAGGGCAACGAATCCGCCACCGCCATTGCGGATACCATCGCCCACGAAGTGGAACACATCGTTTTCGGCATGACCCACACCGGTTCCGACCTCGCCGCCTACGCAGAAGACGAAAAAAATCCCGGCTATATCTACTATTACTACTCCAATAACCATACCTATACGGGTACACTGACGGGCGTTTTATATCTTTCCCACTATTCTTCAAGCCGGACTTATACCAGCAGC
>JAZNXT010000084.1:0-17410 GCA_045594005.1 Victivallales bacterium | reverse complement strand
ACCACATGCACGCTGTAGGCGTGCGGGAGGCGTTGTAATTGTCTAACGGTTCCCGCGCTCCTTCAGAGCGCAGGGTGCATAGCACCCGATTCTCGGGCGGCTCTCGCTACGCGTGCCGCCTGTACACAAGGAGCGCAGGCTAAAATCCCGCGCTCCTTCAGAGCGCTTTTTGGATCGGGGGGTGCAAAGCACCCGATTCTTGGGCTTTTCTGCTTTTCCGAATTCGGCATCTCTCCTTATTGGGAACAAAGCGTTTTTTATAAGTCTTATTGGTCTTATAAGTCTTATAATTTCAATGTTTTCAACTTTGCACCCCGCACTGCCGGCTTTATTTCACCGTCAGGACGATTTTGCCGATATTTTTCCGTTCCACCAGGATCTGAAGGGCATCATCTGCCTGTTTCAGCGGGAATGTGGCATAGATTACCGGTTTGATCTTTCCGGATTCAAATACGGGATAGATCTTTTCCTGAAGTTCTTTCAGGATCTGTGATTTCATTTCATCGGTACGGCTGCGCAACGTACTGCCGATCAAACGGATACGCTTACGGAAAAATTGCCCGAGATCGATTTCGGTCATTGCTCCGCCCAACGCGGCGATCATGATCCAGCGTCCCCAGGGATTCATTTTGATCAGATTTTTTCCAAGATCCGGACCGCCGACACAATCCAGAGCCACATCCACACCGTTTTCATCCAGCACTTTTCCCAAATCGTCTGTGCGGTGATTCACCACGATATCGGCACCGAGTTTCCGCACAAATTCAGCTTTTTCTTCCGTGCCGACCGTGGTAATGATCTTACCGCAGCCAAGTGTTTTAAGCAACTGGATGGATGCGATTCCCAATCCGGAAGAACCCGCCTGAACAAAAACCGTTTCGTTGGGTTGGACTTTGGCTTCAATAAAGAAATTCAGATATGCTGTGGAAAAAACTTCCGGGATCGTGGCAGCTTCCACCATGGAAAATCCGGCAGGCACAGGCAGTGTCATTCCTTCCGGGACAACAACTTTTTCCGCGTAACCGCCGCCGCCGAGCAGTGCGCAAACTTTATCGTCGACTTTCCGGATGGAACACCCCGGAGCCGCGATCACTGTGCCGGAAACCTCCAGACCCGGCCATTCGGGCCAGCCTTCGGGGGAGGGATAATTACCGGAACGCTGCATGAGATCGGCACGGTTTACGGATGCCGCTTCCACTTCGATCAGAACTTCTCCGTTTTTGGGTACGGGATCTGCAACTTCTGTCGGGACAAGCTGTTGCGTTTTATTTACTGTCATTGCTATCATAATTTTTCTCCGTTGGTTTTTATTTAATATTTTTATTTGCTTTCAATGTGATCTGCGGCAACACTTGCGCGTTTGCAGAAATCCACTGTTTTTCCATATTCCCGCACCTGCTCCGTCATGGCAGAAAGATCGGATAATGCCGCTTTCACGCACGCTGTCAGTTCTTCCTGATCGAATTCTTTTTTCAAAACGATCCCGCCACTTTCTTTCACATAAGGTGCAAAACCGCAGATCCCGGAACAGATCACCGGTATGCCGGATGCGATCCCTTCTATCAGGACCGATCCTGCCGCCTCCAGCCGCGCCGGATGCACCATCAGATCGGCAGCGCAAAGCAATTCCGGGATATTCTGATGTTTTCCAAGATGAATGATCCGTTTCTCATTGATCTTCAATGATTTTGCAAGATCGTACAGGGAATCTGCCTTTTCATCTCCGCAAAGCAGCAGCCGGCAGTTTTCCGGCAGTTCTTTCAAAGTCCGGATGACCCTGTCTGCACCCTTCACCATGAATTGTGCCGCCACCAGGATCAACAGTATTTCATCGTCTTTCACGCCGAGTTCCGTCCGTTTCCGTTTCCGGATCTCCGGCGCATTTTCCTTCCGCACACAATCCGGATTCATGCCCGGCGGCAGAGGCAGAAAACGCTTGTCATCTGTACCGTAGCAAGTCTGATATTCCTGTTTTTGAGATTCCACAAGATAGAGGATCTTTGTGCGGCTTTCCGGTCCGAAAACGGCTCGTTCCTGACGCAGAAATGTGCGGTAGCGCGGCAGCAGATTTAAAATAAGGGAACTGTGTTTTTTCTGCCATGCGGGGAGCAGGCAGTTATCGGCGGCAAAATAAAGATCCGCCCCGCCCATACGGTTGAATGCCACAAAACGGTCAACTGAAAGATCGTTCAGTTGTGCATGGACTTTTTTTTCAAATTCGGCAGCTCTTGCATGATTTGAAATGCTTTTCAGGGGGATGATCCGCAGATCCAGTCCTTCAATGGGATCACCCTCCCAACTGCCTGTAAAACAGATCACAGTATGCCCTCTGGCGATCAATTCCTGTACGATCCGGCGGAAATCCAGCTGAAGTCCGCCGTAGGGAAAATATTTGAAAAGTGCAGTGGCGATCTTCATAAACAAAACTCCTCAGGAATCCAGTGGATAAGAGATCTTTCCGATATGATCCGCTCCGTAAAGCAGCATTACAAGGCGGTCGAAACCCATGGCTCCGCCGGTGGCGTCCGGCATACCGGAATCGATCGCATCCAGAAATTCCAGCGGTTCCGGATATTCTGCAAGTCCCTGTTCTCTGCGTGTTTGTGAAAATTTTTCAAAGCGTTCCCGCTGGATCAGCGGATCTGTCAATTCGCCATAGGTATTTGCCAGTTCGATCCCGCCGATATAGGCTTCCCAGCGTTCCACAAGCGTGGGATCATCGGCTTTCTGCCGTGCAAAAGCACCGAACCGGACAGGATAATCCATAAGGACGCAGGCGCGGTCTTTCGGCAATGCCGGTTCCACCTGTTCCGTCAATACCAGTTCAAAAAGTCCTTCCTCCTCTGCCAGTTCATCGGCATTTTTTCCGGCAAATTTCCGGAAGGCTTCCCGTACGGAAATGATTTCCCACGGTGCATCCAGATCAATGGTCTCCCCGCGGAAAGTGATCGTTCCGCTGCCATTGGCATCGTGAGCGGCACGGCGCACCAGTCCGGTGAAGAACTCCAATGCGTCGCGGTATGTGGCGTGTGCCTGATACCATTCCAGCATGGTAAATTCGCTGCGGTGACGGCTTCCGTTTTCCCCTGCCCGGAAACAGGGTCCCAGCTGATACATCTTTTCCAGCCCCATACAAAGGAGCCGTTTCATTTGCAGTTCAGGAGAGGTACGCAGAAAAAAATCGCCCGCACGGGGCGATTCAATATATTCTTCGGCGGCAGGCGCGATCACGCCCACCGGAGTTTCCACTTCGCAGTATCCCCGGGAATCGCAATAAGCTCTGACAGACGCGAGGACACCGGCACGGAATTTCAGTGCCGGGATCAACTGTTTCAGCTGGAAATTCCCGGGAGTCACAGCGTCACATCAGCCTTTGCTGACGCGTTCGGCGTATTCACCGGTGCGGGTATCGATCTTGATGGTGTCACCCTGATTGATGAACAGCGGGACCATCAGATCGTAACCGTTATCGGTCTTCGCGGGCTTCATCACGTTGGTGGAAGCGGTATCGCCGCGTGCGCCGGGTTCGGTTTCTTCGATCACGCGTTCAATGAAGGTGGGAAGCGTGATATCGATGATCTTGCCATTGAAGAACAGACCGTTGCAGAGAGATTCTTCAATGAGGAAGTAGGTGCGTTTGCCCAGCACTTCAGCAGAGATCGTGATTTCTTCGTAAGTTTCAGCATCGCTGAACACATAGTTGTCACCATCCTGATAGGAATAGTAGAGTTCGCGTTCTTCCAGGTCGGGTTTATCCACTTTATCCACAGGACGGAATGTGCGGTCCATGGTGCTGCCGGTGATCATGTTTTTCAGTTTGCAGCGGTAAAGTGCGGTGCCTTTGCCGGGTTTGCAGAAATCAAATTCAGTGATCACATAGGGATCGCCGTCGATTTCGATTTTCAAGCCTTTTTTCAAGTCTGCTGCTGTGTACATTGGTCTTTCTCCTGTTGCATATTTTATTTTGATTGTTAATTATTTATGCATAATATAGCACAAGATTGCTTTTTTGCAAGTTCGCTGCAAAAAAAAGCGTCAAGGTTTAGAGGGATGAAAAGTCTTCAGTCGGCAGTCTTCAGCCGGCAGCCGTTTTTTCCACGGGCTGAGCAGATGAGCGGCTCCGCCGTTCGGGTTGGACAATTACAATGCTTCCCGCACGCCTACAGCGTGCATATGGTGTGATATATACCTTTGAACCTATGGGCAAGCCCATAGGCTATGATCCTGCACGCCTTCAGCGTGCTTATCTCCCCATAAAGGGAATAGAGCATTAAAAAAAAACAACTCCGGCATCAACCGGAGCTGTTTCAAAAATCAATGGTATCGGGAAGATTATTTCTTCGCGGGAGCCTTTGCCGGAGCAGCTTTCACAGCCGCCTTTGCGGGAGCGGGAGCGGCTTTAGCAGGAGCGGCTTTAGCGGGAGCTTTCACGGGAGCGGGAGCGGCTTTTACCGGAGCTTTCGCGGGAGCGGGAGCTGCTTTTTTCACATCTGCCTTCTTCGCATCAACTTTTTTTACGGGTGCTTTTTTGGCAGGGGGAATGACTTTTTTCGGTGCATAAGACGGTGCGACTTTGGGAATATTTTCCCATTTTGCATCTTTTGCTGCCTGCCACGCTTCGCGGATCTCTTCTTCTGCTTCGATCCGTGCATCTGCAACAGCCTTTTCGCACTGTGCCACAAAGTCATCATCTTTATCCAGACTCTTGCGGTCGATACCGAGAGAGTTCAACACGCGGTAATAGGAAACATAGTAGTTGCCGAGGGACATCAGGCGTTCGATTTCCGTTTCAGCAGTGGCAAGACGGATGTGATCCAGTTCCAGTTTGGAAAGACCGCCTTTGGCTTTCATGGATTTTTCCGCATTCATCAGGTTGGCTTTGTATGCGGCATAGATCTTGTTATCCAGCTGGAAACGGTCATAGGTACTCTGCATATTGGCATTGGCGATACGCACCTGTGCGATCACACTCAAAGACTGGGAGAAGTTGCGTGCTTCTTCCGCTTTGATCTGCGTATAATATGCCTTTGCGCGCATGATGTGCTGCGGCAGTTTCAAAACGTTGTACGCGGCACGGACACCGATTTCCACCCAGTTTGCATGATACAGGAACGGGTTGGAGGAGTTGGTGAAATCCAGATACATACGCACGTTCGGCATCATCATAATGATCGTCTTGTAAAGTTCAAGAATATTGATATGACGCTGCATGTCGATTTCGTAGAGTTCCGGACGGTAGAGCAGTGCGATCTGTTCCATCACCTGCAGTTCAGGCAGATCAAAGACCGGCGGCATTTCCACATTGAGCATGGAGGAATCCACCACGATGTCGGAACTTGCGGTAAGTCCCATGAGGGAAAGGAGTTCCGCACGGCTGTTTTCATAACTGCGCGTGTAGTTGGTGAGGCGTTTTTCCATATCCACGAAACGGCGTGTTTCGTCGAATGCGCGGAAGGGGGAGATCAAACGCTTTTCCGCCATTTCCGCGATCAGAGCGTAGCGGGTCTGGCATTTCTGAAGCAGATCGTTGGTAATGGTGATCGCTTTCTGTGCGGCGGCGACCTGAAAATAAACGCGGACGACTTCCATCTGGAGGTTCTGTGCCACGCGTCTCTGACGCTGTTCGCGGATGAGGGTGCGGTCATTACCCTGGAAAGTATTGACAGCCGCCAGACCGAAGTCCATCACGCTCAATGCCAAGTCGATATTCACATAGTTGGAGAAGCGGTCGGAAGATCTGGAGAAACCTTCAGTGGCATTATCATCATCTTCAGACTTGATCGCTTCACTGCGGGATGCCGCATGATTGTTGCGGTTGGTGGTATTGTTGGAAACCGTCAGCTCCGGCAGCATACCGAATGCTTCCGCGATCGCCATATCAGAAGCCACATCTTTTTCCAGTTTGGCAACTTTGATATCCAGATTGTGTTTCAGAGCCAGGTCGATACATTCATCCAGTTTGAACACATGCTTGGAATCGTACATACTCCATCTGGAGCGTTCAAAGTCGATCGCCACACGTTCCTTGCGGTCAGCCTCGTAACTTTCCTGCGTTTTACAGCCGGTAATGACTGCCGCACACGCAAGAGCTGCGAACATCAGACTTTTTGTCAGTTTCATACTTTTTTCCTCGTTCCAAAAGTTACTATTTTATTTGTTATTCTCACATCTGTAAACATCATCGGGAATCATTAAAAATAAATACCGACGAAACGAAAGACCGATGGAAAATCAATCAGTCGCAATTATTATTATACACTGCTGTACGAAAAAATCAATCAAATTTTTTGTATTTTTGCAAAATTTTCCGCAAAAAATGTATTTTTTTGCTGTTTTTTTCCGTAATTACTGCAAATACAACAAAAAACGGTTGCTGCAAAAAACAACAACCGTTTGAGAATATTAAAATTTTATCACTGTATTTTACTGGATGTCATTCACTGCATCCGGTTCTTTTTTACCACCCGTAATTTTTTCCACTTCCCTGAATGCTGCAACACCGCCGCTGATGAGGCTGTTCACAAATCCCTGAATACGGGGAGAACCGTAGTAATACGCAAGCAGAGCGGAATTTGTTTTGCAGACCATAAGGAATCCTTCCGGAACAAGAGAGGAGATAACAACGGTGGGCGCATTCAAACCGATGGCTTCCATAGCCGCCGCGGCGATCTTTTTCTGTTCCGGATCATCAAGCGTTCCCTGTTCCGCAAGGATCTGAAGCAGTTCTTTGCCGGCAGTAGGAGCAATGTAGCACCATGCCGTCGGCTTTCCCTTGCTGCCGGCAAGCACATCCACCGGCGCGAGCTGCTGGGCAAGACGCGCATCAAGATCCCGGGGATCGTTGGTGATATAGCCGTATTTACCGGTCATGCCGATGGTAAGGGTCATACCATATTGCGCGACCGGGATATTCATTTTGCCATTCTGGAACATTTGCGGATTCATCGCGGAGACGGCTGCCGCCAATTTATCGCAGACCGCTTTTTCTTTCATATCAATGAGAATGGTGAAAGTGGGGATCGCCTGCGTGCCGTCGGCTTTTTTATTGGTCTTCACAAAAATCCCCGCTCCCTGGAGAGAGGAGAAAAGTTGAGAGGCTTCCATTCCGGTGACACCCTGCACCTGTGCCAGTGCCATGGCATACTGGGTCTGCATCTGTTCCGTGGTGATATATTTTTTCGCATTATGATCGATCAGATTCCAGATCGCCGCGCCATTCAGATTGACGGAAAGGGCAATGGCATCTTTTGCCGTCACAAACTTTGCCATCTCACCGGCAGTTCTGCTGGTAAAAAGATTGACAAAAAGATTGGTCGCTCTTTTCTGCTGATCAATGGCAAGAAAACCTTTTGCCGTATAGGTATTGCCATTTTTCATCAGGCTGGATCCGTAACCGCGGATATCCGGCAGACCGCTCTGATTCAGTGCATCTTTGACGAATTCCATGCCTTTGATCTCATCCGGATCGGTGCAATACTGTTCCGTCAGTTTGAAGACGATGTCGATGATACCATTGATCACGGTACCGGCATCCAGATATTCAAGAGCCAGACCGCCCTTATCCAGATGTTTTACCGTATCATCGAATTTCTGTGCTGCGCTGTCCTGCGCCGTCGCCGGCATGATCATAGCAACGGCAGTAAATGCCGCCAGACACCATTTCATCATTTTTTTCATCATCGTTCTTCTCCTTATTGTTTTACTTGAATCTGTCTGAAGATTTCCAAAGATGTAACATAACCAATTTTTCCGTCATGTCAAGAAAGTATTTCTGAATTTTTACAGAAAATTTTTAATGGATGAGGAGTTTTGAAATTACCCCGGATAATTGGTTGACAAGAGTTTACCTTCTCCGGCGCAGCATTTGCTGTGCGGTAAAATCGCCAGCCCGTGCAGCGGCTTTCAGCCATTCCAGAGCTTTGTTATTATCTTTTTCACAGCCGCGTCCGTCGTAATGACACTGTGCGATCCGCCGCATGGATACGGCATGACCGCGTTTTGCCGCCTGATAGAACCAGTAGAATGCTTTGGAATCGTTTTGCGGGATACCATCTCCGCTGTACATCATGCAGGCAAGATTGTATTGGGATTGGGGATATCCCAGTTTTGCAGCGGCAAAAAACAGTTCTGCCGCGCGGACCTTATCGGGTGCATCCAATCCCAGTCCCTGAAGTGCATACATCCCCAGCTGATGCAATGCCTGAGGGCAATCCTGTGCTGCCGATTTCTGCAGCCATTCCACAGCATGGAGCAGCCCTTTGCCCGGTTCATATTCCTGAACGATATATTCCGCATATTTGCATTGAGCAAGAGCCACGCCTTTTTCCGCTGCCGCTTTGAACAGGGAAAAGGCTTTTTTCTTATCCTGTGCGACCACTTCTCCTGTCTCATAAAAATAAGCCAGTTTCGCCATGGATTCGCCGTCATTCTGTTTTACAGCCAGTTCCAGATATTTCACCGTCTGTGCCGGATCGCGCATCACACCGAATCCGCCATAATAACAATCTGCCAGCATCCGCAGCCCTTTCGGAGTCCGTCCGGGAAGATCTGCTGCATCTTTCAGAAGCAGGAACCCTTTTTTCTGTGTGGTTTCATCCGGTTTTGATCGCGGTTCCAGCAGAACGGCTGCCAGTTCCACCATTGCCGCCGGGATCTTTTGTGCGGAAAGTTCCTCCAGATGCAGTTTTGCCCGTTCCACTTGCGGTTTCAACTGCTTTTTTTCCGGCAGTTTTTTCCCGTTGACTTCCGTACAGCCGTGGAGCAACAGCAGAGCCAGATTCACTTTGGCGGGGATCAGCCCTACTTCTGCGGCGAATGTGTAATAATCCAATGCCGCCTGGGGATCCGGTTCGCAACCGATCCCCCGTTCCAGACAGATCGCGTAGTTCAGTTGTGCTTCCGGCAGATTTTTTGCGGCAGCTTTCCGGTACCAGAACACCGCCAGATCCGGATTGGATTTCCGTTTTTCCGAGCCGTAAAAATATTCATTGCCCAATTCAAATTGTGCTTTGGCATCTCCGGATTCCGCTTTTTTCCGCAGGGGGTCTTCCTGTGTCTCATTCCCGGCAAGAGTGCAGACAAGGAGGAATATACCGGAAACGGCAATGATCTTTTTCCAGTTCGTCATCATATTCCCCGTGCCGTTTTTTTATTTGCCGAAAGCATCGCTGTTCTTGTGATGGGGAGAGGCGATCAGGCTCTTGGGGAATACGATGTGATCAGCAGAGATCAACAGTCTGGAGGTGCCGTTGACAAAAGGAACACGGAAAGTCTGAATATTTCCGGAGCTGATGGAAATCACCGGACTGCCCGGTATCAGAGAGATGGCGTTGATATGGAAGGAACTGATATCCTGCTGTTCCGGATTTTTATTCTTGTCCTGTGCAGGCTGATTTTTTTCTGAAAGGTGGGGTACTTCATATTCCAGATACCAGTATTGATCGTTGGAATCTTCACTGCGCCGCACTTCGATCAAATGAGTGTAATGACCGCCGAGGGGGATCTGAAAATAAGGACGCGTAAGTTCCTTATCCGCATTGCCGGACAATGTGAGCGGGTTGAAACCCAGCACCACTGTGTGGATCCCGTCCTGACAATACAATCCGGAAAGATCTGCATTTCTGCGGCGGTAGGAAAAAGATACTGCCGGGATCCTGATCTTTTTTCCGGGAACCGCGCTTTTGTTTTTGTCATTTTCTTTTTTTGCCGGATCCGGTTCAGCCACAGCCACAGTGGAAATACAGATCCGTTCCTGATTGTGCATATCCCAACACAATTTGGTATCTGCTTTCATACCAAGAGCCATGCACATTTCCTCCAGGATCACGGTATCGCGGTCTTTCAGCAAATGC
Organism: Victivallales bacterium; assembly: GCA_045594005.1. GTDB lineage: Bacteria > Verrucomicrobiota > Lentisphaeria > Victivallales > UBA1829 > SIG77. The sequence goes on along the minus strand of JAZNXT010000084.1, from coordinate 7,559 downwards.
TGTGTCTGATCCACATAAAGGACCGGTTCTTCTTTGCTTTCAGCAAGATATGCCAGAAAAACATCTCTGACCTGTGCAGGCGTTTTTTCTTTGACTGTATCCGCCAATTTTTTCCCGATCGCTTTATCTTTTTCCGGAACTTCAAAAATGATCTGACTGTCTGCCGGTTTGCCGCTGTTTTCTCCAAGGGTCCGCGCCTGATTTTTGGTCATGAAATAAAAATGTTCCGAAGGTTTCCGGATCTTTTTGACCAGATCTTCATTTTGTGCTTCGATCTTGCTGATGTGAGTCTGAGTCATATATGCCTTGCTGTTGAGCAGTACGATATTGCCGGTCAGAACGGCACAAAGGATGAACAGGATCGCGATCGTGATTTTCAGATAGACCTCTTTCATTTTTTATCTCCTTGAAACTGAATTATTTTATGTTCAAATGCTGTCCGCCGTCCACATACAGGATCGTGCCGGTGACGGAGGAACATGCCGCAAGAAACAGAATGGACTGTGCAATATCTTCCGGCGGGACCGGTCTGCCAAGCGGGACTTTCTGCAAAGTCGTCTGCATTTTCAGGTGTTCCAATCCCGGCGGAGCCATGACCGGACCCGGCGCAACTGCATTGACCCGGATCCGCGGAGCGTATTCCGCCGCCGCTGTTTCCGTGGCATCGGCAAGTGCTTTTTTGGATGCAAGATATCCGAATCCGCCGGGCATGGATCCGGAAATCGCCTGATCCACCATATTGATGATCACCGGATCGGAAATATTTTCAGATACAGATGCGGCAAAGGCTTTCATCATCGCCAGCGGCGCAAGAAAATTGATCTTCAGCATTTCCTGTACCGCTTCATGGGATTCACTCCGGAAGGGTGCCCGCACATAGGCAGAGGCATTGTTGATGAGAATATCCGGCAAACTTTCCGCAATGATCCGCTCCGGCACTCCGGCTTCCGTCAGATCCCCGCAGACGATCTGATGACCTGTACCGGGAAAAGATGCCAGGAGTTCTTCCGCTTCTTTTCTGCTTCTGCGGCAGTGAACGATCACCGTTGCACCGGCGTCGGCAAATGCCCGGGCGATCACCGCACCCACGCGGATCGCGCCACCGGTCACAAGCACCCGCCTGGAGCAGAAATTTTTCATCGGATATTTCTTCTCCAGTTTGCTTCTTCATCCCTGCGGTCGGCATTGCTGACGAGTTCACGGATCTTTTCTTTGATCTCCGTAAAATCTTCATCGGTACCGGCACTCATGGGGAAAATATCAATATCATCTTCGAGAGCCAGGACGAATTCTTCGTAATTTTCCTGACTTTCCGGCAGATCCATCTTGTTGGCAATGATCAGCATGGCGCGGTCGGAAAGACCTTCCATGTATTCTTCCAGTTCATTTTTCAGGATGCGGTAGTCGTCAATGGGTTTTCTGCCGTCCACTCCCCCCATATCGATCACATACAGCAGAAGTTTTGTCCGTTCGATATGACGGAGAAAATAATGCCCCAGCCCCACATTCAAATGTGCGCCGTCGATCAATCCTGGCACATCTGCCACGAGGATCTTTTTGAAATCGGCATATTCACAGACACCGATCACCGGATGCAATGTGGTGAAGGGATACGGCGCGATCTTCGGTTTCGCATTGGAGATCGCCCCCAGCAGTGTGGATTTTCCCGCATTGGGATACCCCACAAAACCCACATCCGCCACCATTTTCAATTCCAGCTGAAGTGTGATGGGTTCCACTTTTTCGCCCGGTTCATGTTCCCGGGGTGCGCGGTTGGTACTGGTGGCAAAACGGGCATTGCCCCGTCCGCCCCGTCCGCCGGTGGCAATGATGACTTCCTGATCCGCAGAATCAATATCTGCCAGCAGGTCGCCGGTTTCCGCATTATAGACCAGTGTTCCGGGCGGCACTTTCACGATCAGATCCCTGCCGCGTCTGCCGTGACAATCCTTGCCCTTGCCGTCGCCGCCGTTTTCAGCGACAAATCTGCGGTTGAACACAAAATTGGCAAGGCTCTGTTCACCGGGATCGCCGACAAAAACCACATTGCCGCCGGGTGCGCCGTCGCCTCCATTCGGTCCGCCTTTCGGTACGAATGCTTCACGGCGGAAACTGCAGCAGCCATTTCCGCCATCGCCTGCTTTTACTGTGATTTCTGCCTGATCGACAAACATTTTGAACTCACTTTCAAGGAAATTATCGGTAAAAAAATAAAAAAGCCCGGATGAGAAAAACACATCCGGGCAATCAACTGCTTTATCCGGTCAACGCCCGGATCATCACTGCTTATGCCTCAGTGGAGCAGCAATCGCAATCACATTCCGCAAATTCCAGCGGGATGATTTCGACAGATTTCTTGAGGGATTTTTTGAATTTCACAGTGCCGTCGCAAAGAGCGAAAAGCGTGAAATCGCGGCCGCAGCCGACGTTTTTACCCGGATGAAATTTAGTGCCGCGCTGACGCACAATGATGCTGCCCGCGGAAACGATCTGACCGGAATAGGCTTTCACGCCGAGCATTTTCGGCTGACTGTCACGACCGTTACGGCTGCTGGACTGACCTTTCTTATGTGCCATTTTTCTTCTCCATTATGTTTTATGTTGTTGCTTAATTTTTTATTCCATTACAACTCGAACTATTAATATGCCACACTTTTTCAATATTTCAAGTCCACTTCACCGGAAATATTGAAATTTTTTCATTTTTTTCTTCCGCAGAGCCTCATTTTTCATCGGTGATCTCATCCAGAACTGCCTCAAAATCCGCCGGAAGCGGTGCTTCAAAGTCCAGCTCCTCACCCGTCAACGGATGCACAAAAGATAACTGCCACGCATGAAGCATCTGCCGCGGAACTCCGTAGGGAGATCTGCCCTTGTTATACAGTTTTTCTCCGAGAAGCGGGCAATCCTTGTATGCCATGTGAACACGGATCTGATGCGTTCTGCCGGTGTGAAGACGGACTTTCACCACTGAAACTTTCTGTCCGTTCCGGTAGCCGGATTTGATCACAGTATATGCCGTGACCGCTTCCCGGAATTCGTCATCTTCCCGCACGATCCGCGGCACACACATCTTTTTGTGGTCCACCGGATGTCTGCCGAAGGGTGTGCGGATCACCGCGCTTGCCGGCAGCGGCCAGCCGTGTACGATGGCAAGATAAGTCTTTTCCACTTCCCGTTCCGCAAACATTTTGGAAAGTTTCCGCAACGCTTTCGGTGTTTTTGCGATCACCAGTGCGCCGGAGGTATCTTTATCCAGTCTGTGTACGATCCCCGGCCGCAGTGGATCCATATAATCATCTTCCAGCAGATCCGGTTCTCTGCCGAGAAGGGCATTGACCAGTGTTCCGGACCAGTTGCCTGCGGCGGGATGGACCACCATTCCGGCAGGTTTATCCACCACCAGGATGGATTCATCTTCAAACATCACATTCAGCGGGATGGATTCCGGTTCCGCTTTCGTGGTGATCTGCTGCGCGGGCGCGTCCACATCAATGGTCATGCCCGCTTCCACTTTGAAACGGGGAATATCGCATTTTTTCCCATCCAGCAGCACAAAACCTTCTCTGATCATATTCTGTGCGCGTGTGCGGGAGAGGTCCCCCACCAGTTTTACGATCGCCACATCCAGCCGTTCAGAGGCAAGTTCCTCCGTCACGGTCAGATGATAGATCTCTCTTGCTTCAGCATCCGGCATGATCGATCTCCTTCTTATCCTGTGCAAGCATCAGCAGCCACGCTCCGGCAGGGATCATCAGGAAAAGTGCGATCGCCTGAGAAGTGGTCAGCCCCAACAGCAATTCCGGATTATCGCCGCGGAAAAATTCAAGTATGAAGCGCATGACTGCATACAGGATCAGATAGATCCCTGCGATCTGTCCTTCTTTCCGGAATTTCCGGAAGATCAAAAGCAGGATCACGCACAAAATCACATTTCCTGCACTTTCCCACAACTGTGTTGGATAAAGCCAGCAGCTGTATCCATCCGCCTGAAAGAGTTTCGGATCCACCGAACCGCCTGTCATATAGGGGAAACGGATCGCACCGGGAAATCCGGCAGGAGCTTTTGCACCGTGGCAGCAGCCCTGCATGAAACAGCCCAGCCGTCCGAACGCATGACCGATGGCAATGGCGGGTGCAAATACATCCAGCAGTGCAGGAATGGAAATATTTTTCCGTTTTGCATAAACACAGACTGCGATCACAGCCAGGATGAATCCGCCGTAAAAGACCAGCCCGCCCTGATCCACACGGATGATCCACAACAGCCCTTTCTGACTGTTCCAATTCTGGATCACATGCAGCAGCCGTGCGCCGATCAAACCGCCGAACAGTGCCAGCATACACAGATCAAAGACCTGTTCCGTGGTCAATCCGGCGCGGTCTTTTTTCCAGAGCAGCAATCCGGTTCCGCAAAGAAAACCGAGGGCGATACATATTCCATAAAAATGGATCGCCTTCCCGAAAACGGTAAATGCGATGGGATACATGAGTGATTTCTTGCCTTTCTTTCCGGTTTTTTATTTTTGCAACTGGAAAATGTAGCACGCATGGAGTAAATTATCAAATCTTTCACCGGAAAAAATAACAAAATAAATCATTGGAGAGATCCGGAGATCATGTCAGTTGAAACCATTGCCGCTCATATCCAGTCCTTTGCCTCCTGTGCGGAAGCCGCACCGTGGCTGATCCTTTTCTTTATCTTTTTCTTTATGACCGTGGAAAGTTCCTTCATCCCGTTTCCAAGCGAAGTGGTCATGATCCCCGCAGGATTTCTGCTGTACCGTTTTCCTTTGCCCACCGGGATCATCTGGCTTGATTTCCTGATCGTTGTCCTGACGGGTGTTGCCGGATCGCTGGCGGGCGCGTTCATCAATTACGGACTGGCAGTCTGGCTGGGCAGACCTTTTCTGTACCGGTACGGAAAATATTTTTTCCTCAAAGAGGCATCATTGGAACGCGCTGAGGAGATCTTCCGGAAATACGGGGATATGGTCACATTTGTATGCCGTCTGCTGCCTGCAATCCGGCAGCTGGTATCCATTCCTGCCGGACTTGCCCGTATGAAACTGGGCAGATTCACCTTTTTCACCGGATTGGGTGCAGGGATCTGGAGTGCGATCCTGGCGGCGGTAGGTCTTTTCTTCGGCTATTCTGCGGGGGATATGTCCTATCTTGAAATGGTGCAGAAAGGGAAACAGCTGATCCACGAACATTATATCTGGATCATTGTGCTGATCGTTCTTGTTCTTGCCGTTCATTGGAGCGTTCAGCATTTGATCATGCACAAATCCGAATCAAAAACAGAATCCGATACAACAGAAGGATGATCACCATTATGAGTCTGAAAATCGATATCTCTTTCCCCGGCGGAGCAGTCTTTATTGAAAATATCGACGGCTTTGAAGTCACGCTTGCCAAAGATCTGCGTAATACGGAAGGCGATTGGTTCTACTGGGCATTCCGCGGTACTTTCGATGCCGTGGGAACATACCATTTCACCTTCTCCAACGGCACCGCCGTCGGCGCACGCGGTCCCGCTGTCAGCTACGATAACGGTGTCAGTTGGGATTGGCTCGGTACCGATTCCTTCCCTGCCGGAAAACACAATGAATTTTTCTATACTTTCGACGGCACAAAGGGCGATCAGGTGATTTTTTCCCAAAATCTGCCCTACAATCAGATCCATCTGGATCGATTCCTTGCCCGTCATGTTTCTTCCCCGTATCTCAGTCAGAGCCTGCTGGCATTCACCCGGAAAGGCAGAGGCGTGATCAAACTCCGTGTGGAAGATCCGGCTGGACCTGCCGACCGCAAACATATTTTCCTTTCCGCCCGGCATCATGCCTGTGAATCCATGGCGGATTACGGCATGGAGGGGATTTTGGAAGCCGCGTTGGGTGACGATGAACTCGGACGCGAACTCCGCAGAAAATATATCATCGATGCCGTTCCTTTTGTGGATATGGACGGCGTGGTGGACGGCGATCAGGGCAAGAACCGCCGTCCCCACGATCATAACCGCGATTACGGGGAAAATCCCATTTATCCGGAAGTTGCCGCCATTCAGGAATTTCTGAAACAGAGCAAACCGTTCTTCGTGCTGGATATGCACTGTCCCTGGATCTATTCCGGCTGTAACGAAACGATCTATTTTCCCGGTCCTTCCGATAAACAGTATGAGGCGGAAATGTTGAAATTTTCCGCATTGCTGGAAGAGGAGGCTCCCGCCGAAGCTCCGCACCGCGTGGATCAGAATATTCTTTTCGGGACATCGTGGAACGTGGGCGGGAATTACAGTCAGGGCATGACCATGACAAGATGGTGTCAGCGGCAGGGATTTCCCCGTTATTCTGTTACCATCGAGATCGCTTATGCCAATGCGCTGGAGATCACATTATATCCCGATTCCATCCGGAAACTGGGACGCGCGCTCTGCCGTTGTATTCTGCGTTACGACGCGTAATGCAAAAAAAGCGAAGAAAAATCAAATTTTTCTGTTGATAAAACGGGAAAATGCGTTATAGTAGCAACAGAAAGAAAAACGAAAACAGAACTATTCAGCGATGGAGGTATTTTTATGGCTGTTATGACAGACCTGATGGACGAACTCGAAGAAAAAATGATGAATGCGGAAGACGCAATGAAACACGATTTTCAGGCGATCCGTACCGGTAAGGCATCCACATCCCTCGTGGAAGGATTGCAGGTGGAATACTACGGACAGATGTCCCGTCTGAAAGATATTGCCGGTCTTTCCACACCCGATGCGCGTACGATCGCCATTCAGCCGTGGGATAAAACCGCTCTCGCCGCCATCGAAAAAGCGATCATCAATTCCCAGCTGGGGATCTCTCCCGTCAACGATGGAAAAATCATCCGTCTGCCCATTCCCCCGCTGACACAGGAACGCCGTCAGCAGCTCTCCAAACAGGTGAAAGCACGCTGCGAAGAAGGCAAAGTTCAGATCCGCAACATCCGTCGCGATGGCAACGAAGCTGTCAAAAAAGCAGAAAAAGATTCCCAGATCACCGAAGACGAACGCAAGGAAGCACTGGATCAGATCCAGAAGCTCACCGATGATTATATCAAAAGTCTGGATGCTGTTGCCGCTGATAAGGAAAAGGATCTCATGTCCTTCTGACCGGTGGCGGCTCGCTTGATCTGCCGTGCCTTCGCGTCGGACGGAAATGCGGTCATGGAGCATTACTCCACTCCCTTTTTCCGCCTTGCGAAAACGCGGCATATCTTCGCGATCCATCCACCGGAGGCGATGGCGGCTTGCTTGATCCTCTGCACCTTTGCTGCGGATGCGGACTCGGTCATGGATGTTCAATCCGCTTCCTCGTCCTTACCTTGCAAAAATACAGATTATCATCGCGATCCATCCACCGGAGCCGGTGGCGTCTCACTTGATCTGCCGTGCCTTCGCGTCGGACGGAAATACAATCATGGATGTTCAATCCGCTCCCTCGTCCTTACCTTGCAAAAATACAGATTATCATCGCGATCCATCCACCGGAGCCGGTGGCGTCTCACTTGATCTGCCGTGCCTTCGC
>JAZNXT010000083.1:0-24001 GCA_045594005.1 Victivallales bacterium | reverse complement strand
AGGAAATGAAAAAGGAAAAGGAAAAGACCGGAAAACCCGGTGAAAAACCGCAGGTGAAAGAAGAACCGAAGACCGGCAAATCCGGCGAAAAACCGCAGGTGAAAGAAGAACCGAAGACCGGCAAATCCGGCGAAAAACCGCAGAAAAAAGATGAGCCGCACGGCGGCATGACGAGTCCGCAGAAACCGCAGGAAAAAGGACAGGAAAAATCAACACCTGCTGCCGCACCATCTCCGGAAAAACAGTCGGAAAAAACTGCTCCGGATGAGGAAAAATCCGGCAGAAAAGCGGATCTCAATGAAAAGCAGCGTCAGAGTTTCTCCCGGGATATGGATAACACCGCCCGCAAGACTTTTGATGTGGCGGAGGAATTCAAAAGGATGATCAGGGATGTGCAGAAGATCACTGAATTCATGAAGAAACTGGAACTCCTGAAAGAGGAAATCAACCGCGAGATCACGGAAGAAGAAGAAAAAGGCGAAGTCAACCGCGAAATCACGGAAGACGGAGAAAACAGCGAAGTGAATGAAGAGATCACGGAAGACGAAGAAAAAACGGAAGAAAACCCGGCAGAAAAATCTGCGGAAGGGAAACAGGATAAAAAAGAAACGATCCCCTTCGGAAAGATCCCGGATGTGGTGGAATCTGCCGGAAACGATATTCTGGATGCCACCGATGATATGCTGGATGAACTGGATATGGAATCCATCGAAAAACTGGAGGTTGCCAAAGATAAACTGCTGGATGCTCAGAAATCCAATCAGCAGATGATGCAGCAAATACAGCAGCAAATGCAGATGATGATGCAAATGATGCAGATGATGATGCAGATGATGCAGGAACAATCCAGCGAAAGTCCTGCCAACGATCCCAAAGAACGCCGGAGCAATCAGGGACCCGCCGGGGCACCGCAGCTTCAGAAAGTGCCGGAGGAAGATGCCAACCGCAATATCCTTCCGCCGCCGGAACGCTCCGAGATCATGACATTGCGTAAAACGCCCTTCGATTTGCGTTTTTCCGAAGAAGTGCGCCGTTATTTTACCAAGATCGCGCAGGATGAGAAAAAAGAAAAACGGAAAATGGAACGGAAAACGGAGAAGAAAAAATGAAGAAACTGACCGGATATATTGTTTTTATTCTGCTGGCGATGACCACGCTTCTGCCCGGTCTTGCAGCTGCGCCTGATCCCGGTGCAGGGGGGCTGCTGAAACAGGAAGATACCAGTATTCCGAAATATATTCTGGATGCCGTGGTCCCGCTGGACAGGGAATGTGAAGATGCGGTCCGCAGAGCGCAGCGGCTTCTGGCGCGGCGTCAGCTGCCCGATGGTTCGTTTCAGGGACAGTACGGACGCGGCAATATGGGGGAACTTGCCTTTGCGATTCTGGCATTGATGGTGAACGGAACTGTACCCGGGGAAGGGGAATTCAGCGAGCATATCAACCGCGGGGTGCAGTTTATGCTGAACAATCAGACGGCGGAAGGATTGCTTTCCAGCAGATCCGGATCCCAGATGTATGAACACGCATTGGCAACATTGGCGTTGTCGGAAGTTTACGGAATGACAGCCAATCCCCGGATTCGTACCGCATTGATCCGGGCGGTGAATCTGATCGTGCGATCCCAGCACAGCGCGGGCGGTTGGCGTTATCAGCCGCGGCCTGCACCGGGGGATATTTCCATTTCCGTGATGCAGGTGATGGCTCTGCGCAGTGCGGCGGATGCGGGGGTGTATGTGCCGCAGGATACATTTGACAAGGCGATCCGTTTTGTGTATTCCTGTTACAACCGCCGGGAAAAAGGATTCACCTACATGGCGAACAGCAGCGGAGCTGGATTCGCCCGTACTGCCGCCGGAGTTGTGTCGCTGCAATCTGTGGGGCTGAAAAAAGATCCCATTATCCGTGATACCATGAAATTTCTGATGGACCGCAGCAAACGGGGCAATGAAAGTTATTATTGGTACGGGCATTATTATTGCTCGGTGGCGTTGTATCATTTCGGCGGCGAAGAATGGCAGGATTATTACCCGCGTATCAAGAAAAAGATCCTGAATGATTGGAAACGGCAGGGCGGCAGTTACAATAAAGTGCTGGATACCGCCTGGGCGATCCTTGTCCTCGGAGTACCGTACCGCTATCTGCCCATTTATCAGAGGTGACAAAGTGAAAGCGTTTGTGATAATTGCATTGATCTTCTGTTTCCGGCTGTTGTCTGCCGGAGAGATCCATCTGCTTTCCGGGGAGATCGTCCGCGAAAAGATCGCGGCATTGAAAGACGGCGCGATCGAGTTGAAAAACGGAAAAAGTTATACGCCGGATCAGATCGGTAAAGTGGTTTTTCTGGATAGAAAAGAACTGCCCCACGGTCCGCATCAGCTGATTTTGACCGACGGTTCGGTATTGACCGGAAGATTCCGTGCTGGGACCGGCAGAGCGTTTCGATTCCGCAGTGACGGATTCGGATTGATACAATGCCGTATGCGGGAAGCCGGGTGGCTGATCCTGAAAAATGATTTCCGGATCGACCATGCAAAAGCGGGGGAGGGCGCACCCCATCTGATCTATACCCACAGCGATGCGGATCCCCACCCCGGGCGTATTCTGCGGTTCCACGAAAAACAGTTGGAATATTCCATGCTGACTCATACACAGCTGTTCCGTGTGGATGGTATCAGCGCGCTTTTTATGGGGGAGACAGGCGATGCTCCCGCGAAGACAGTGACATTGCGGAACGGAGAAAAAGTGTCGGTCCGGGAGATGAAATTTTCCTCTGACCGGATCACGGTCCAATGGCATGGCGGCGAAAGAACATTGCCGCTCCATGCAGTGAAAGAAATTCAATTTAATCATATTCCCATAGTACAGGAGAAGACAAAATGACGGAAGAAAATGTGAAGATCGATTTTTCTGCCGGTGATGCCGCAGCGGTCGCGAATCTGAACGCGGTCCACAAGCGGATCATGGCGGAGATCTCCAAAGTGATGGTCGGTCAGGAAAGTGTGATCGAGGAGATCCTGGTGGCATTGTTTGCCGGCGGACACGCCCTGCTGGAAGGGGTGCCGGGTCTGGCAAAAACATTGCTCATCGAATCCATTGCCAAAGCAACCAGCCTTTCATTCAAACGTATTCAGTTCACGCCGGACCTGATGCCTTCGGACATCACCGGAACGGATGTGATCCAGGATGACCCTGCCACCGGCTCGCGTACTTTCAAATTCCTGGCGGGTCCTGTGTTTGCCAATATCGTGCTGGCGGACGAAATCAACCGTACGCCTCCGAAGACCCAGGCGGCATTGCTGGAAGCCATGCAGGAACACCGCGTATCTGTTGGCGGCACCGATCATAAATTGCCGGAACCCTTCTTTGTGCTTGCCACGCAGAACCCGCTGGAGCAGGAAGGTACTTATCCGCTGCCGGAAGCGCAGCAGGACCGCTTCCTGTTCAAGATTTATGTGGATTATCCCACGGAAGAAGAAGAAATGCAGATCATCCGCCGTGTTTCTGAAAATAAATTCGGAAAGATCGAACCGGTGATCAATGCCGAAGATATTCTGGCGATTCACGATCTCGTGGCGCGGATCCCTGTTGCCGATGCAGTGGTGGCATACGCCACAAAACTGGTGCGTGCGACCCGTCCCGGCGATCCTGCGGCACCGGAATTCATCAACCGCTATCTTTCCTGGGGATGCGGTCCCCGTGCGTCCATCAACCTGATCCGTGCGGCGAAAGCCTATGCGGCACTCCGGGGAGAATCCTGTGTTTCCGCCACAGATGTGGCGCGTATGACTCAGGTGGTGATGCGTCACCGTATCGGGCTGAACTATACTGCCCGTGCGGAAGGAATGAGTACCACAAAGGTGATCGAACGGTTGTTGGAAGAAACAAAAAAATACGCGGATTGATCCATGAAGAGCATGAGATATTTTTGCACAGTCCTGATCCTTTTTCTGGGTACTTGTCTTCTCTACGCACAGAAAAAGACCTTCAATGCGCCTCTGCCGGAAAAAGCCACTGCATTTCAGACTGCGTGGCTGGAGGCAGATCCCGACTGCGGCAGAAATATCAATGAGGAATTCCGCGACCGGATCAAAGATCTGAAAAATTACCATCAGCTCCGTACCATTGCGTACAGTATGGAGGATCCGGCGGAACGCGTCCGTTTCTTTTCCTGGCTCATCATGCAAAGTCTGGAGATCCAGCCCGGTTTCCGTACTGATATGTTCCGGACGCTGACTGAATTCATCTTCACTTCTCCGGATCCGGATGTTCAGAAATACTGCCGCTTTCTGCTGACACTGTTGAAGACCGATCAACAGAATGCCGCAAATATTATTCTGGATGCAAACAGACCGCTGTTCGTATTTTTCCGGGAAACTCCGGCACAGCGGCAGTGGCGTGAACGGCTCCAGATGGTATCCAGTCACGGTCAGAAGCCTGCTTCTGTAAAGATTCAATACAGAATTGGTTTCACGAGCAGAAAGAACATAGATTTGGGATCTTATCCGAAACGGAAGACCAGACTGCCGTCGGCAGAGATCATGGAGCTTTTTACCATCCTCTCGGGGAACAAGGTCTGGAACGGGGATAAACAGCCGGAAAACAGTCCTCTTGCGAACAATGTGCGTGCTTTTCTGCTGGCATTGGTCTTTGATGAAACGGACTTTCCCGCAGATCAGAAAAGTGCGTTTCTGGATAAGCATAAAGAATTTTTCCTGAAATACGGTTTGCTGCCTTATCTTTTTGCACGGATGGAACCGTTTTTGCAGAAAAAAGATTATAAAGGGGCATTGAACATCCTGACCAAAGCGGAAGTGCCGCAGAACCGTCAGTATCAGAGTGGTTTTCCGTTTTTCAATAATTATCACAATGCGGTGAACCAGCTTCAGCAGCACGAAAACGCCAAACCTGTCCCCGTGCTGGAATGGGATATGAAATGTACTGAATTTGATGCCATGCTTGCCGACGCGGAAACTCGCGGAGATTCCGTATTTTTCCTCATCCGGCGGGAACTGGATGCCCGTGGTGAACGGTATTTTATGACCAAAGATCCGGATCTTTTCGCGCCGTCGCTGCCGTCTTTCCGCAAAACACTGTTGGAAGAACGCGGCGGAGAATATCACAAAAAACTCAAAAGTTTTCTGGATCTTCAGCAGAAAAACGGATTCCTGACAGAACGGGGTCTGCTTCATTCCTACCGGGCGTATTCCCTTGATCCGGCGGAAGATCTGAAGTTTTCTGCGGCTCCGTACCGGGTACCGGTCCTGCCGGAAAAACTTTCTGCGCCGGAAAAGATTTTTGATCTGCCGTCTTCGCTGGATGAATTTCATGTGGTCAACAACAGCTGGCGTCTGCCGCCGTTGTCGGTAAGCGGCGATGGCGATTACACATTCTTCCGGAACATGAAGGAATTGATCTGCTATTACAAGGGGGATCTGCAGTGGCGTGTTCAGGAACCGCCGGTGGTATCCCGTTTGAGTCTCAAGCAATACATTCACGAACCGGTGTTCCGTTGCGGTGATCTGGCTTTGGCGCGCCGTCAGTTTTCCACATCCGCGTACAGCAGATCCATCGGGTTGCAGGCATTTGATCTGAAAACGGGCAGGGAAGCATGGTCGCTGCTGATCCCCAATACTTTTGTGGCGGATTTTGCTGTGGCGGAAGACGGGATCATTGTGCTGGCGGTCGGGCGTGATCCCACACAGCGCGCCGCAGGTCAGCAGAACGGTCATTTCGGAGGGAACAACAATAATCAGATCGCATTGCTGCGTTTGAATCCGGAAAACGGACAGGTGGAAAACGGTCGCGTGCTTTCGGAAATGAACCGGAATACTCACAATATCGGATTTTCCCTGCGGATGAAACTCCGGGGGAATATGGTTTATGTGGATTCTCCGGAAGGAATGATTTTTGCCTTTGACCGTATCAAATGGGAAAACCGCTGGATGCGCCGTTATGCAAGAGTGATCAGCGGACAGGATCTGGAACGGATCGAATTGATCCGCCGCACATCTTCCGCCATTGAAGTCGAAGGCAATTCCTATATGTTTGCTCAAGCTCTTCAGCGGAATCCCGGACAGAATTTTCATCCGCTGCTGTTGAGCAGTGTAAATGATCTGATCGTTTGCGGTGAAAATGTATTGATCCATGCACCGTTCAACGGAGGTTCGATCAGCCGGATCGATTCCGGAAGCGGGGCATTGCTCGGCGGAACCATGTGTCCGAAAGGTGCCGTGCTGGGTGATGAACAGGCTGTTTTTGTGATCGGAGCGGATCATTCGGTGACGGTATTTGATCCGGTGACTATGAAGCAATGTGCCGCGGGCAGACTTCAGGATCATGCTGCTGTGTTGAAAGACTGGTCCGGAAAAGGCAGACTTGCTGTATATGAAAACGGAAAAATCGTTGTCCGCGACCGCAACTGGAAGATCGTATCCGAACTGGTGCTGCCCGCCGGATTTGCGCCGCTGCATGGGGGAACGGACCACGCGTTGTATCTGTTCCGGGAAGCGGATGTGGATTACGGGATCTATCAGGCGGTGAAGACTTTGCAGGCGGAAAAGAAAGTGTCGGCAGACACAGAAAATGATCCGGTCGAACGGAATCTTAAAGCCGTGAAAATCTTTGCATCTCTGCAGAACAACAATGCGGGGATGATTTTGCCGACGGAAGAAGAGTTCCGCATTGCCGCGAAGCTCTTTCCCGTGCTGCCGGAAATATTTCCCTATCAGTTTTACAGTAACAGCGGCTGGGATGATGTGCTGTATGCCGAAGGCAGCGGCACTCCCCTGCAGATGCTCAATGGCAGCAATGCCAGATGTTTCTTCTGTGAAGACGGGACTCTTTTCTCTTTCCCGCAATACAATATACGGTCGGTCCGGATCTCACCGGAATGTATCTTCCTGATGCAGCATAACAGTTTACAGGTGTTTTCCCGGAAGGATGGCAGCCTGCTTGCGGTGTCCGGTCAATTCCAGTCCCGGGAAAAGTTGGGATCCGGCAGTATAAGCAGATTTTCGCAGCGTGGTGCAGATAATATTTTTGTTCATGAAAATGAGTTTTACGCGCTCATGTCCGATGAGCAGGGGCTTTTGGATCTTTATGCCTTCGGCAAAAACGGTCAGCGCAAAGTGTACGATCTGGATATTTTGAACAATCAGATGGTGCAGATGACCCGTTACGGCAGAATATTCCACCGCCATGAAAACGGACAGAGTCTTTACAAACTTTATCCCTTCGATGTGCCGCAGCCCGATAAAAACGGGAATGTTCCTCCTGCTTCCACGCCGAATCCCGGACGGGAACCGGAAATGAAAGCATTGCTGGAGGAGATCCGTGCGAACCATCAGCACAATAAGAATGTTCCGGCAGCCTTTACATTGCCGGGTCTTGATCCTGCCGATAAAAAAGCATGGAAGTGTCAGCCGCAGTGGAATACAACGCACAGCCGTTATGTTTTGTTCCATAAGGACAAAATGAGCCTGTTCCCGCCGGATAACAAATTTCTGATATGGGACACCAAGACCGGAGCCGCTCACACCTTTGCGATCCCGGCGATCCCGTATCCGGCTAAACTGCTCCGCAAATCTTCAAACAATTTGCAATGGAAACAGATCTATGTGGAAGATAAATATCTGATATTGAATGTGCAATGTGATTTGCAGAATATTTATCATACGGCGGCGCGGCAGCTTTATTTTATCTATGATCTGGAAAGCGGGAAGGAATTGGTTCCCGGCTTCGTATCCGTTGTATTTCCCCGCAAGGCCGGTGATCGTTTTTACGGGATCCGGAGTGATTTCAATGGACAGAACAACAGTAATCAGAAAGTGCAGCTGAAAGTGATCTGTGCGGATATTTCCCGGAAACAGATGATCGACCTTCAGGGGGATACCACTTTTGAAGTGCAGCCTCATCAGTACCGGTCGTCTTCCTGGAAGATCCAGTCACAAATCTTTCAGGACAGACTTTATTTCGCGCTTCTTTCCACTTATTACAACAATTCCGGCAGCAGATTGTGGGAGATCCCTCAAAGCGGAGATAATGTAAAAGCTCATACGCTTCCCTCCGGACAGATCCATTTTCTGCCGGATAGCAGGATCATGGTCATGAACAGCGGCAGCGGAGTGACGCGCAACAGCATCTATCCTTTCAATATGTTCCGTCAGCATTTGGAAAAACAGACCTGCCGCAGCAAACCGCAAGCCGGTTTTTATGATCATTTCATCCCGGACGGCTATCCCGATGAATGGGATCCGGATGGCTGGATCGTTCAGGGAAAAAATGCGTGGCAGGTCCAACAGCTTCAGAGCAGTACCGCCGCCTTGATCGTCCGGATCGGCGATCCGGTACTGGTGGATTATCTCTGTCAGCCGGGCAGGGCGGAAAAATGTATGATTTTTACCGGAAATCAGGGACGCGGTTATTCCAATGCAAAACAGCAGGAACAGAATTTTTATGTGGATCCGGTGGAAGGCGTGATTTATTTTGAATATCAGATCAATGTCCGCTCCGTTTCTCAAGGAAAGAATATGATCAGATTGGTCGATTTTGATTTTCTGCCGTTCCCCGGTTTGCCGGGGTGGGGGATTTTTGGCGGCGGTTGTTATTTTCTTGCGCCTGCATGTCAGCTGTAAGGGGGCTTTTCCGGATCGGGCTTTTCAGCTTCGCTGTCGCTTGCTTAAAGCCTGCGTGTCCGACCTGTCTGACCTGTCCGACCTGTCCGACCTGTCCGACACGCGTAGCGGGAATCGTGGGGGAGTTTTATTTTTTTGAGGACAGATGGGACATTTGGGACAACTGTGACTTGTGGGACGCGGATGAGGCGTAATCTGAAGTTTTTTTCGCTGAATCGAAGGGCGGGAGCCGCACCACAAAAGACATTCTGAAAAAGAGCTTGCCATTCGGTCAGCCTTTGTCCTATAAGTCCCAGAAGTCCTATAAGTCCCAGAAATGCGCCTGCGGCACCGTTTGAATGATCCAGCCGGTGAGATGTTTTTTTATTTTTGGCAGGACAGATGGGACATTTGGGACATCTGTGACTTGTGGGACACGGATGAGGCGTAGTCGGAAGGATTTTTTCATCCATTGAACCGGAGGCGGGAGCCGCACATTTGCTCTGCCCGTGGTAAAACCGGCTGAAGACTGAAGACTGTCGACTGGCGACTGTCGGCAAACAAGCGTCAGCGCAGTTGAGCCGCTCATCCACAAAAAAAAGGCGATCCGCATAACACGGGTCGCCTTTTTGAGGTGATCAGTAATTCAACTTACTTGAAGAAGAGTTCCACTACGGGAACGATCACATCGGGTTTATTCACCGGCAGACGGATGATGGCATCGCCATCCCGTTCCCAGACCGCGAGTTCACTGCCGTCATGCAGGAACTGTGCGTATTTGAACTTGCCTGCCATTTTGGGCAGGAACTGTTCGCAGAAGGGCCAATCCAGGATATGGACATACAGGCGGTTGGTCTTGGGATTGTAGGTGAACCGTGCGCCGTCCGCCTGGGGGATCTCTGCGGGAGCGGCACCGCAGCCGTAGATGGCGCGGTTATGATATTTCATCCATTCCGCGTAATCGTTCAGGCGTTCCATGGCGCGTTTATCCAGATATCCGCGGGAAGTGGGACCGACGTTCATCAGCAAATTGCCGTTGCGGGCAACATGATTGATGAGCAGTTCGATGCACTGTTTCGCGGATTTCCAGGATGTTTCGTCCCGGTGGTATCCCCAGGAACCGGAGAAGGTCTGACACCCTTCCCATGCCACGGGACGCCCGTTTTCGTCGGTCATTTCTGCGGGCGGAGTGTACTGTTCCGGGGTGACGATGTCGCCGCTTCCGGGTAGGTCGAGGCGGTTGTCCACAATGATATCGGGCTGGAGTTTACGCACGAGTTTGATGAGTTTTTCGCTTTCCCAATCCTTGCAGCCCTTGCCGTCTTCATTGTAAGCGGCATAGGAGAAATCGAACCAGATCACATCGATTTTGCCGTATTCCGTGAGCAGTTCCGTCACCTGATCGCGCATATATTTTGCGTAGATCTTCATATCTCTGCCTTTGTTGAACTCGGCGATTTCTTCTTTGGTGACGCCTTTGCGGTTGCACAGCGGGTGGTAGCAGTCGGCAGTGAAATGGGGGTGATGCCAATCCAGCAGGGAGTAATAGAATCCGATACGGATCCCTTCGGCGCGGAAAGCGTCCACGATTTCCCGGAGCAAATCTCTTCCTGCGGGCGTATTGGGAGCTTTGTAATCGGTGTATTTTGTATCCCAGAGGCAGAAACCTTCGTGATGTTTTGTGGTGATGACCATATATTTCATCCCGGCGGCTTTTGCGGCTTTTGCCCACAGCTGCGGTTCAAACATATCGGGATCGAACAGATCAAAATAGGTCTGATACCATTCATCGGTATGGGCTTCATTGCGTTTGATCCATTCATGCCGTGCGGGCATGGAATACAGACCCCAGTGGATGAACATCCCGAAACGGTCGTGTTTGAACCAGGAAAGATCACCGTGTCCGTAATCTTTCACCGGTGTGGCGGCAGCTTTTTTTGCTGTTGCTTTTTTCGCAGGTGTTTTTTTTGCCGTTTTTGCCATTTTTCCTTCTCCTTGGATTGATTTTTATTCCGGCGGCAAATATATTATATGTGTTTTCTGAATATATTTCAAGAAAAATCCTATGAAGAAACAGGAAAATCTTATGAAGAATATCACTCCGCAGCTTGCCGACAGCCCTAATTTCCGGTTGAGTACCGCCCGGGTCGTCCGGCTGGATCAGAAAATCTGGAACGGTTATCCTCTTGCCGGTCATTACTGGCGTTTTTATTGGAATGACCGCGGGGGTGCCGGATTACGCCGGAACGGACAGAAAATAGAAATTTCTCCGGATCATTTTTATATCCTTCCGCCGGAGTGCGGATTGTGTACCTGGTGCCGCGCCGACGATCCGCCGCGTCAGTTTTATGTGCATTTTGAAATGACGCGTCTGAATAAAAATCCGGATCTGCATTTCCGTTTTTTTTCTGTCCGGAGCGGGGAAAAAGATCTGCTGGAGCAAATTCTTTCCGCATTGGAAAAGACCTCTGCCAGCGAATCGCCCTATCTTCAACTGCAGATCATGGCATTGGTCAGCGGCGTTCTTGCCCGGATGGATGAACACGATTTTCAGCCGTTCCATTCCGATATGATGATCGAAAGACTTTGTGCCGACATCCGGGAAGATCCCGGCAGGGAACGCACCATTGCCGCACTTGCGGCGGAATGTGGACTCCCGGTCAATTCGTTTCTGAAAAAATTCCGTGCCGCTACCGGATTTTCGCCGTACCGCTACATCCTGAACCAGCGGTACGCCCTTGCCGCACGTCTGCTGGAGGAAACACAAATGACGATTGATGCGATTTGTGAACAGGTCGGATTCCGTGACCGGTTCCATTTTTCCCGTGAATTTAAGAAGGTGTATGGCATTCCCCCGGGCGGGTATCGGATAAGCGCGGCATCTTGCGGGCACGGCTTTAAGCGAGCGCAGTGAAGCTGAAAAGCCCAGGAAACGGGTGCTATGCACCCCTTAAAAGAGGGATGGTTGTTCCCATTCTTTTTCTTTTTCAGGGGGAGTGTTTTCCGTTTCCGGAGATGGGGTGGCGAACAGGGAATCGGTATTGCGTTCGATGGCATCGGCAAGTTTATCAATATCTTTCTGCATACTGCGGAAACCGTTGATTTCGGCGATAGCGCGGATCTGCGTCATATCCACCGGGTTTCTGACTATGGTGGCATCGCTCCAGCTGATACCTTCCGGCGGATCGGTGACCAGCCGGACAAGTTCAATATTTTTCAGCAGGATCTCGCTGCCTTCAACAATTTTAGTACGGAGCGTTTCCCGTTCGATTTCGTGAGCGTGTTCCAGCATATTGGCGATGGAGCCGAAGCGGTTGAGAAGTTGAGCGGCAGTTTTCGGTCCGACACCGGCGATTCCGGGGATATTGTCTGCGCTGTCACCGATCATGGCAAGGTAATCAATGATGGCTTCGGGAGCAACGCCGAATTTTTCCTGTGCCTCCGCGATCCCCCGTTTGGCAAAACCTTTTCCTGCCTGATCGGGAACCAGCATTTCGATCCGGTCGTTGATGATCTGTGAAATATCCTTGTCCGCAGAAATGATCCGCACCGGATCCTGTTCAAAATGCAGTGCAATGGATGCGATGAGATCATCGGCTTCGGTGTTATCCGCTTCCACGATATTCCAACCGAATGCCCGGATCATGTGCCGCAGATGGGGGATCTGTGCCAGCAGATCTTCCGGAGTGGGCGGGCGGTTTGCTTTGTAATCGGGGGCAAGTTTCAGCCGGTGGGGCGGTTTGCCTTTATCGAAGACGAATGCACCTTTTGCGCCGGGGAACATTTCTTCCAGTTTCAGGAGGAAGCGCATCATCCCGAAAATGGCATTTGTGGGGTCTCCGTTTTTATTGGAAAGGGAACGGACGGCATAGTAGCAGCGGAAGATTTGAGCGAAAGAATCCACGAGGATGATCGGTTGAGTGTGTTCTGTCATAGCGGGAACTCCGGAAATATTATCGTTTTTTTTTGTTTCTTCACCGTTTAATATGCCTCTGAAATATAAATCTGCAAGTATTTTTGTGCGTACATTGCAAAAAAAACGAAAAAAAACTGGAAAAAATGAAAAAGGTGGTGTATAGTATGTGCATTATGAAGATTTTAGTGATCAATGGACCGAACCTGCAGCTTCTCGGCCGCAGGAAAGCGGAATTTTACGGAACCGGGACCCTGAAGGACCTGGAGGATATGTTGCGCGCTGTGGCTCAAGAGCTGGAAGTGGGCGTGGATTTTCTTCAGAGCAACCATGAAGGCGTGCTGGTGGATGCCATTGCTGCTGCGATCGGACAGTATGACGGGATCGTGATCAATCCTGCGGCGTACACACACACCAGTGTGGCTTTGCGTGATGCGCTGGAAGCGGCAATGATCCCGGCGGTGGAAGTACACATGAGCAATGTGAATGCCCGGGATGAGTTCCGCAAGATTTCTCTGACAGCCCCTATGTGTATCGGTCAGATCGTGGGACTGGGTGCGGATTCCTATGAATGGGCATTCCGTGCGCTGGTGAAGAAATTGCGGGCGGCAAAGATGTGATGACGCGTCCGGCGGGCATCGGTGAGATACGAAAAAAAACGAAACGCGAAGAAATATAACTACTCAGAAAGAAGAAGGTTGAATGATGAAGATCGAAGAAATCAAAAGCATCGTGGAAATGATGTCGCAACACGACCTTACGGAATTCAAAATCGAATCGGAGGAGATGAAACTCTGTCTGAAACGCGGTTCTGCAAAAGAAATTGCCGCGCCGGTGATGGCGCAGGCGATCATTCCCCAGGCAGTCGCACCTGTGGCGGCTGCTCCGGCTCCCGCGCCCGCGGTTGCGGCTCCCGCAGCTCCTGCGGCATCCGGTGCAGTTCAGACGATCAATTCTCCCATTGTGGGCACGTTCTACCGCGCGAGTTCTCCGGACGCAGATGCGTTTGTGAATGTCGGCTCCAGAGTGGATGCTGAAACTGTGGTCTGCATCGTGGAAGCGATGAAGACGATGAATGAGATCAAAGCAGAAAAGAGCGGGATCATCAAAGAGATCCTTGTGGAAAACGGTCAGCCGGTGGAATACGATCAGCCGCTGTTCGTGATCGAATAAGAGAGCAGTGGAGCGTTTTTCGCTGCGCCGGAGCGGATTTTTATGACAGATCATCCAGCACCGGTATTCTGAAGAAAAAATATCAGCCTGAACAGAACGGAGGTTCCGCCCATGTTCAAGAAAATTTTGATCGCCAACCGTGGCGAGATCGCCCTGCGGATCGTCCGCGCCTGCAAGGAAATGGGCATCAAAACGGTTGTCGTGTATTCCAAAGCAGATGAAGACAGTCTTGCGGTCCGTTATGCCGATGAATCTGTCTGTATCGGACCGGGTCCCAGCAATCAGAGTTATCTGCTGATCGAACGGATCATCAGTGTGGCAGAGATCTGCGATGTGGAAGCTATCCATCCCGGCTACGGATTTCTGGCAGAAAATGCTCATTTTGCAGAAGTTTGCGCACGGTGTAATATCACTTTTATCGGACCGACTCCTGCGCAGATGAAAGCAATGGGTGATAAAGCGGTCGCCCGTGAGACCATGAAGAAAGCCGGAGTGCCGACCACGCCCGGCAGTGACGGTGTGATCGGTACGGAAGCGGAAGCCCTGAAGATCGCGCGGAAGTTGAAATATCCGGTGATCGTGAAAGCCTCTGCCGGCGGCGGCGGACGCGGGATGCGTATTGCCCACAATGATAACAGTCTGATTCAGGGATTCCATGCGGCGAAGACGGAGGCAGAACGCGCCTTCGGCAATGGTGAAGTGTATATCGAAAAGTATATTGAGAATCCGAAACATATTGAAGTTCAGATCCTTGCAGATAATTTCGGCAATGTGCTTCATCTCGGGGAACGGGATTGCAGTATGCAGCGGCGTCACCAGAAGATCATTGAAGAATCGCCCTGTCCCTCCATTTCCTCTGCGTTGCGCAAGAAATTGGGTGAAGCTGCGGTGAAAGCGGCGAAAGCGGTGAAATACACCTCTGCGGGGACCATTGAGTTTCTGCTTTCCCCGAAGAACAATGAGTTCTATTTTATGGAAATGAATACCCGTGTCCAGGTGGAACACACGGTCACGGAAATGGTCTGCGGCATTGATATCATCAAGGAGCAGATCCGTATTGCTGCGGGCGAACCGCTGAAGATCCAGCAGAAAGAAGTCAATCTGAAAGGTCATGCCATCGAGTGCCGGATCAACGCGGAAGACCCGTACAGAAACTTTGCACCCTGTCCGGGAGTGGTGGATTTTTATTGTCCGCCGGGCGGTCTGGGTGTGCGTGTGGATTCTCATGTGTATTCGGGATACCGGATCCCGTCTTTGTATGACAGCATGATCGGGAAACTGATCGTTCATGCGCCCACGCGTGAAGAAGCGATCGCGCGGTCGATCGTGGCGTTGGATCAATTTATGATTTCCGGAGTGAAAACCAGTATTCCCTTCCAGCGTTTTCTGCTGAAGACCCGTGAATTTACGGAAGGTCAGTATGATACCGGCTTTATTGAACGGGTGATGAAGGGCGGCGTATTTGACAGCGAAAAAAGCGGCAAATAACGCTGTAAAAAAAACTTAGACAGCCTTTTTTTGTGGCGGTTCAACAGGGGTGTTGCATCGTCTCTTTTGGGGGGGAGCCTTACACAGGGGTGTGTGTGGCTCCTTGGAGGATGATACGGCAGAAATGCTGTATCATCCTCCTCTTTTTTTGCGTATTGAAATCAATGATCCGGTGCGCATTTCATTTTATCATGCTGTATCATCCACCTCTTTTTTTGCATGCTGAAATAATCAAACAGTCTTTTGAAAATATCATATTTTTTATGACAGATTTGTATTTTATCTGACGAAAAAAACCGGAAAAAATTTTTGACAAAAGTGTGTTTTTAGCGCATGCGGGTATTGACAAATTGCCGACTGTGCTATATAATATAGACAATCAAAATATATCTTTTAAAAACGCGCATCGCGCGTATTTGTGAAAAAAAACAATCTTCCGGTGCGGCTTGGCAGAGTTGCCCGGAGTCAGATCAAAATGATAGGAGCAACGAAGTATGAGCATCATCAAACTTGAGGACAGAATCCTCTTTGAAGCGGGCGCAGCGGCAGAAGCTGTACAGGCAGCACAGGAAGTACAGGCGATCCAGGATCAGCAGGCGGAACAGTCTGTTGCGGATCAGGCGAATTCAGAACTGGTGAATGATGCAGAGATCATTGCGGAGCAGCAGAATACGGGAAATGATCCGGCTGCAGATGCGGTGCAGGATCCGGTATCAGTGGAAACAGAGGTGGAAGCGGAAAACGGGGAAGATGATGCCGGAAACGGTGCGGGTATTGCCGTTGCGGCGGCTCATGATCCGCAGGCGCAGGCTTTTGATATTGCAGACGCACCGGCTGATGAAATGGCTGTTGCGGACGCCGAAAACATTGCTGACACTGAAAATGAAGCTGATCTGACTCCTGCCGACACCGAAAATGGCGACGATCTCTCTGCCGGAGATGCCGCGGAAAAATCTGAATATGAAGCCAATGTGGAAGAATTTGCTTCTGCGGACAAAGATGCGGAAAGCGATTCTCTGAATTTTGCCGGTCTTGCCGGATCTGCGGATGCGACTATTACGGTGGGTGCGGACCGCAAGGAACTGGTGATCATCAGCGGCAGTGTTCACGGTTCGGAGGAAATCGTGGATTCCCTGAAAGAAAACGCGGATGTGTTGATCCTGGAGAATGAAGACCGCGATCCGATGGGAACGATCAACGATTATTTGAGAGATCACGAAACACAGTATGATGCCATCCATTTTGTGACCCACGGGAACAGCGGGTACTTCACATTGAGCGGTACAGTGATCGACAGCGATTATCTGGCGGAACATGAAGATGCGTTCCGTGAATTCGGCAGTTACCTGACGGAAGACGGGGACGTGATGCTTTACGGCTGTCATACTGCCGAAGGGGAAGCGGGTGAAGCCTTTGTGGAACAGTTCTCCGATTTGACGGGAAGTGATGTTCAGGCGACTGCCGGAGAGATCGGCGGCGAAGGAAACAACTGGGTATTGGATTACACATCCGGCGCGATCGAAACGGAACACATTTATGTGGAAGGCTACCGGTTCCGTCTGAAAACATTGAGTGTGACCAGTACACTGGATGACGGGACTGTGGCAGGTACGCTGCGTTATGCGATCAAAGAAGCGAGCCACGGCGATGAGATCGTGATTTCCGATTCGGTCGGTTCCATCACGCTGTCCGGCAGTATCACTATTTCCAACAAGAGCCTTACGATCACTTACGAAGGGTACAGCACGGAATACACGAATTACGATGACAACACCAATCTCGTGATCTCGGGTAATTTCAATGACGCGCTCTTTACGCTGACTTCCACGAACCGTGAAGTGGATGTGGAATTCAACGGGATCAAGTTCCGCAACACCAATACGGGTGCGAACGGGCGTATTTTCGAGGTTCAGGATCTTGTATTTCAGAATGACCCGGAAGAACCGGATTTTATCATCAACCCCTTCTACGATTACGAAGCGGTGGATGCCTATATGCAGGCGAATGCCGGTATGATGAATGTGAATCTGATCCTGAAAGATTCCATGCTGTGGACCAATGCCACGGGAGTCGGTGACGGCGGCGTGATGCTGTTGGACGGTGTGAAAAATCTGGTGATGGACAATGTCTGGATCTCCGGAAATACGGATACCGGGAAATATATGAGCGGAAACGGCGGCTTGATCTTCTTCCGCGGGAACGATCTTCTGATGAACGATGTGACGCTGCGTTACGGAAAAGTGCAGCTGTATCAGGGAGAGTTCAACGATGAAAAGATCTTCCTCGGCGGTCACGGCGGCGGTATTTATTTCCACGGACACAATCTCTCCATTACGGGTGAAACGGCATTTACCCAGCTCTATACTGCGGGTAACCAGCCGGATCAGGTGACAGCGACGGAATTCGGTTTGAAAGAACTGAACTACGGCGGCGGCGGTATCTGGTTCCGGGGAAATGATCTGACCATCGGCGTGGATGCGACAGTGGAGCTTGCCGATAAAACGGTCTCATTCCTGGACGATGCGAATGGCGACGGTGTGAGCGATACTTCCATGACGATCAGCAATGTGGGGAACAAAGGTAATTTCCAGAAAGGCGGTCCATTCTATTTCAGCGGCAATGATTTTATCTGGAAAGGCAACAGCATCAGCATCACTGCTCCCCACAGAGTGGATCAGAACTACGGTACGCTGATGGGATATGTGGAAACTGCGGACGGGGAAGTGACCATTGAAGGACCTTCCGACAATGCGCGGTTTGAAGTGGCGAATATCAATGGTGTGGACAGTTCCGCCGGATATCATTCCCTCGGATTCATTCTGCATATCACCACGGCAAAAGAGATCAATCTGAAGAATATCACTTTCTCCAATCTCGGTGCCGGTTCCGGCAGAGGGAGTACTTCCGCCATTACGGTGGAGGCAGACCATGCGGAACGTACTGTGGTGACCGAAGACGGCGAGGAAGTGACCTATGTCAACTACGACACGGTGATGAATATTGAAAATGCCACCTTTGAGCATTTCAACTATTGGAACAACGATACCGCATTGAGCGGAGCCATCAAGTTTGCTTCGCCCTTTGCCTCCACCGGCGCGGCGTACCGGACCTTTACCACAGACAGCACGGAACTGAACATCACCAATGCCATGTTTGAAGATCTGGGCTTCAGTTATGAAAAGAATGCTTACAAGAGTGTGAAGGCAAGCAAAGGTGGTGCGATCTATTTCTCCGGCGGAGCAATGACGATCACCAACGCCATGTTTGAGCGTACCATTGCCAATCAGGGCGGTGCGATCTATGTGAATGCGGGGGATCTGACGCTGAATGATGTGAAATTCGGTGCGGACGACTGGGCAAAGACAGTGGACGGTGTCCGCTGGATCCGAGCGGTGCGTTCCACCGGCAACGGCGGAGCCATCTATATGGCGTATCAGGCAGGGATCGAATCCGATCTGACGATCCACAATGCCTACTTCCACAATATCTGGATCACGGGGAATGTGACGAATACCGGTACCAACGGCAGCGGTTCCGGCGGAGCCATCTACTATGAAGGAGACGGAAATATTACGCTGACCGGTGATACATACGTGTATTCCACTCACAACAAAGGATACGGCGGCTTCCTGTATGTGAACCGTGCAAAAGATATTACCATCGGGAATACTGACGGATCCAGCGTCAATTACTTTGAAAGTCTCCATGTGCAGGATGGACGCGGCGGCGTGCTTTATCTTCAGAATGTCAGCGGCACCGTTTCGGTGCTTGGCGATACCACGATCAATACGGTCCGGTACCGTCTGTTGGGCGGTGTGATTTATTTTGCCGGAAGCGACACTGAAGGAATGAACGGCAATCTGGTCATGGACGGCAATATTTCTGTGACCGATGTGCGGGTTCATGCGGACGGCAACTGGTACAGTTCTCAAGGCGGGTTCATTTATTTCAAGGGACAGGATCTTACGATCACGGGATCGCTGACCATTGACGGGTTGACCAGCTGGAACGCACCGGGGGATGGTACGATCATTTACTTCTGGGGGAACGATCTTACGATCCGTGCGGATATGAAGTTCAGCGGGATCGAAACGCGCAACAGCAAAAGCACTGCTGCGGCACCTGACAAATTTGGTCTGTTCTATTTTGTGGGACACAATTTCACGCTGGATAATACCGGAGCCACGGCAACGGTGGATAATCCCACATTCTCCGACCTGGTGTTCAACCGCGGGATCTATTTCAGCGGTTACAATCTGGTGATGAACAATCTGTTCTTTGATCTGAACATGAAATATACGGCTACTGCGGTGCAGAACATGAACAGCTCGTTCATGCAGATCAACTCGGCAACCACTTCTTATTCCGAAATCGGCGGAGCCACGGCAACCTTGACCGATATCGGATTTACCGGCGGTACCTGCAGCGGATCCAGCGGGGTGTTTTATGTGGGAGCCCGTGTAAAAGCGTTGTTTGACAATCTGACTGTGACGGATTTTACCTGTACCGCCAGCCGTGCCGGTGTGATCGGAGCCTGGAATGGTGCGAATGTGGAAGTCCGCAACAGTTATTTTGAAAACATCGATCTGACCGGTGCGCAGGGAAATGACTCTGCGGAATACGGCGGTGTGGTGCTTTTTGCCTACCGCTCCAGTCTGACGGTGACCAACAGTGTATTCAAACACACCAAGGGAACGAAGACCAGTTACGGTTCGGCGATCCACGGATATTATTCCAATGTCGTTGTCAACGGTGATGCCACGGCAGATGGTGCGGGAACGCAGTTCATCCATTGTACGATGTATGATGACGGCCACAACACCTTCGGTGCGGCGATCAGTACCAGTTTCGGCAATATCACCATCAACGGTGTGAATTATACGGATGAAGACGGCAACATCCTGCAATACGGTGTGCTTTTTGATCACAACGCCACAGCGGGCAAATCCGGCAAGAATTCCTACGGCGGAGCGGTTTCCGCGCAGAACTCCTCCAAAATCACCATTACCGGTGCGCTTTTCAGCAACAATATCGTTGGCGGTGAATGGATCTATGATGCGGAAACGGATACTTACACCGGCACGAAAACGGTGGCGAACTACGGCGTGGGCGGTGCGGTTTACAGTCCGGATCAGACCGGAAACAGTCTGTATATCTACGACTCCATGTTTGTGGCGAATATGTCCATGGGGACAGATACCGCCAATGGCGGCGGCGGTGCGATCTACGGATACAACAGTGTTATTCACCGTACCGTTTTCAAGGACAACAAATCCCATACCAACGGCGGTGCGTATATCCAGTGCGGAAATGGCGGTCTGCGTGTTTATGACAGCTACTTCATCAACAATACAGCCACCAAGAGCGGCGGTGCGTTCAGTGCCACCGGTGATATGTGGCGTCTTGAATTCCACAGTACCGTATTTCAGGGGAACACGGCAGCAGGAGGCGTGGGCGGTGCCATTAACGTCAACTTCACTACCGCCAGTAAAACTTCCATGGGGCGTCCCTTCCTGGTACAGGACAGCACTTTTATCGACAACGTTGCAAGCAGCAGCGGGGGCGCGATCTATTTGCGTCTGGTCAATGCGGATGATGGTACCGGACAGGCGGACGGTTTTGCCGAGGTCATCAACTCTGTATTCTACAACAACGCAGCCGGTGCGGTGCGTACCACAGCGGAAGACGGATCCTGGACAGTGAATTCCACAGGGACAGCGGATGCGGGAGGGGGTGCGCTCTATCACAGAGGGTATCAGCTGACGATCGACCGTTCCCATTTTGAAGGCAACAGTGCCCGCGGGGAGGGCGGTGCGGTTTATTACTATGCCTCCGGAGCTCAATGGGGCGAACAGGGTATTTCCCGCCGTTCCATGTATGTGTACGACAGTAATTTTATTGACAACAGTGCAGGCTCCAATGCCGGTGCCATCCGTTTCTATGCCGCCAATGCGAGCTATTGGGGGACTTTTGCGGTGGATGGTGCGGCGTTCGGCGGAAACGCCGCCAACCGGATCTGGAATTATGCTTATGATGCGGATGGAAATCTGACCAGGACTGCTGCGGCAGGTTCCAATGCCAACAGTCTTGGCGGTGCTGTTACGATCGCGGCAGCGGTGCGTTCTTCCTTCTACAATGTGACATTCTTTGAAAACTCTGCCTCCAAGGGCGGTGCGGTTTATTATCAGGAAGCGAAAACAGATCGCTTAGCCGATACCATGCTGTTGAATGTGACGGCATACGGCAATGTGAGCAGCGGCACGAATACGGGGACATTTGATTTCCAGATGATGTCCTATGTGATGATTGCGAACTCCCTCTTTATGGACAATACATCGCCTTACGAGTTGTATTATGGCTGTATTATTCCCGGAACCACCAGCGATGCCTCCAGTGAATACACCTTTGTGAGATACGGCACGGGTACTGCTGCCGGAACCAAGGCAAAATACACCTACCGTGTGTCCGCGCGTATCATTTATACCAGTGTCTTTGACAGAGATATCGAAAGCGTTTACAACGGTCTGGTGAAATACAATGCGGACGGCAGCCGCAACGATGCTGCGAATGTGATCAACAGCAAAGCGACCAATCTGTATGTGTTTGGCGATATGGTGGTGCAGAACCTTTTTGATGCCGATCTTTCCACTGCGGATGTTTTCGGTGCGGATCCCGTGCTTCAGGATAACGGCGGTGATGTTTATACACTGGCGGTGAAAGATTCTGCGGAAAATATTTTTGCACGGCGTCAGACTGAAAGCGAAAATCCGGAAGATACCTACCGTTTCTCCTGGGCGATCAATTATCAGGGATCTGCCGGTCATCTGCTCTATCAGAAATCCAAAGACGGCGGTCAGACCTGGACGGAATGGAGCAGATATCTTGCCATCCGTTTCGGATCCCAGCATTTCAATGAAGCCGGTACGCAGAGCGGCACTGCGTGGAGCGACGGATACAATGTGTGGGACGATGATACCAATTTGTTCCTCAATGGTCATGTGTTCATGGCTGGCGGTTATGCCGCCACACTCAAACCGGCAGATGATTATGATACTTATGTGGACAGCGATCTGTTCCGGTTCGACCGTTCCTTCACCGACGCCCGCGGATTCTTCCGCGCCAAGGCGGAAAATGACAGCAGCACCAAATGGAATGTCACTGCCGGTGCATATCAGATCAAAGCCTCCACGGTGATGGTATCTGCCAGTGGCGATGTGCTGGATCAGACGGAAGTGGAAGATGCGAAAGTGATCGTGAACGGTTCGGAATATGCGGTTGACAATGCGTTCTACACGGATGCGCCGCAGAGATTCTATACCAGTCTTTCCGATGCGCTGGTCTTTGTGAATGGAGCTTCTGCCTTTGCGGGTGCGAACATTTATCTTGCCAATACCACATTCAATGTGGGTTCCACGCAGAATATCACCAATTCCACCAATATCGTGGGCTTGTACGAAGGATCCACCATCACGGCAACCACCACGGATCCGCTGTTCCATGTTTCCGCAAGTTCTTTCGGACTCAACAATGTGAATATCAATGTGACAACGGGGGATGTGATCACGCTCGGAGCGGATGGTGTCAATCTGACCATCAACGACAGTGTGATCAGCACTGCCGGCGGCGCGATCGTGCGCAGCGGTTCCTATGCGCTGGGCAATCTGGATGCCAGTTATGACAATGTGTTCATTTCCAATTCTGCTTCCGGCACCACGCTTTTCGATCTGAAGGGCAGCAGCACTACGGATGTGATGTTCGACGGTGCAACATTCCAGCTTCAGGCGGGTGATTCTATTTTGAGTCTGAACCGCGGGGAATATCTGCAGTTGAGTGATGTGACGATCTCCGGATTGGATCTGGCATCCGGGACACAGGCTCTTTTCTCTGTCACCGATGTGGCGGAAATCGAAATCGACACTCTGACCATGGAACGCATGAGCGTGGCTGGTTCTGTGTTTGAGATCGAATCGGAAAATCGCGCATCGGTGATCACTGCGGGCGGTTTGAAATTGGACCGTGTGGATCTGGAAAGTGCGCTCTTTGATGTGACTTCCAATGCGGCAGGAACGGTATTGACGCTGAAAAATGCTGATTTCTATATTGTGGATGCGGCAGATGATCTGATTCGCGTTTCCGGTACGGAAGATACGGCGGAAGTGGTACTGGATGAAATGAAATCCGACCGCGTGATGAATGCAGCCGGAAAATATTTCCTGAATCTGGATACTGCTGTGGAAACCTTTTTGATGCAGGACAGCAAAGCGGAAAACGGGACCAACTTCCTGAATTTCGACGGTGTGAACCTGATCATGGTGGGATCCGATGTGAACAAAATGAATTCGGAAAACGGTGTGATCCGCACAAGCAATAAGTCGCTGAAAGTGGTATTTGACGGAATGTATTTCAGCAACAATACCGCTGCGGCAGGAAACGGTGCCGTCTGGGGTGCGGAACTGGAAGATGCACTCATCAACATCACCGATACCCGGTTCATGTATAATACCGCGCTTGCGGGTGCGGGTGCGGCGTTGGCGATCACCAACAGCACCACGGATGCCGCAAAACGCACGAAAATCAATATGTATGAAGCGGACTTCCGGGAAAATATCGCCGGAGCCGGTGCGGGCGGTGCATTGCATTTCAGCGGCAACATCGATGCCGTGCTGGATACGGTGTTCTTCACCAACAACCGTGCCACCGATGGAGCGGGTGCGCTTTATGCGAAAGATCTTTATTCGCTGAATGTGGAAAATTCCGCTTTTGAAGGAAACGGGATCTATTATTCTCCGGAACGCGGCGTGACAAAAACGCTT
>JAZNXT010000082.1:0-6908 GCA_045594005.1 Victivallales bacterium | reverse complement strand
AAAATCCCGCGCTCCTTCAGAGCGCTTTTTGGATCGGGGGTGCCTTGGCAGATGCGCTTTCGACTCGTTAAAGATTTATAAAAAAGTCCCGCAAGGAAACGATAGTTGAGCTGGACGGCACAAAAAAAGCGGAATGAGATTTTCCGCAAGGAAGTTCATTCCGCCATAAAGTTTTTTGTAAAGGTGAGGATTCGGGAGAGGAAGAAACTTTTGTTCACAAAAGGTTTTCCACTCCCGGAAAAATCGATCCCGCCTGATTACTGTATAATCGCTTCGATCAACCCCTTCAGAGAGGAGTTTTCCAGATCATCGCGTTTGAAAGTTTCGCAGCCGGGTCCGATCACATTGGTAATGATCTTGGTGCTGCTGTGACCGCCGGTGGTATATTTCAGACCGAGTTTTGCATCGCGGAATTCGCAAGCCTTATTGACGATCGATCTTGCATCGAAGCGGCGGATCTTTGCATTGGGATTGGCGTAATTGGTTTCGACGAGACCTTCAAGAATTTTGATTTCCTCTTTGGTGAAATCATTGCAGCCGATATGCTTAACAAGTTCTTTCACAACGGCATCTGCCGGTTTTTTTGCTTTGATCATGGGACCGATAACACAGGCGAGGACCCATTTTTTGCCATACTGTTTGAGCAATTCGGGTGCGCGTTTTTCCAGTTTTGCTTTATCTTCGATCTGAAGACCGCCGGTTTCGTGGTCGGCAGTGATGATGACCAGAGTTTCGCGGGGATGTTTTTTCTGGAAATCGAGAGCCACAGAAATCGCCTTGTCAAAGGAAATGACTTCGCGTGCGGTTTTGGCGGCATCGTTGTGATGACCTGCATGGTCGATTCTGCCGCATTCCAGCATGATATAGAAAGCGTTTTCGTTCTTTTTCATCAGCACATCGATCGTCTTTTCGAGATACTGTGCGAGGGTGAGTCTGCTTTTATGTTTGCCGCAATAGGGCCAGCAGGTGTGGGGAGGATTGGTGAGGAAATATTTTTTGCCGTCGTTTTTCACATCGTCGGGTTTAGTCACGATAGTGTAACTGTCGGCAATGATCGCGCGCATATTTTTTTCATTTTTGCCGTGATCCGGATCTTCATTGCAGTTGGAAAGATTGCCGCCTGCGAAGAAATCAAAATCGCATTTTGCCATATCGCCGGCAATTTCCTTACGCATGGAGCGGTGTTCCTGATTTGCATACTGTGCCGCGGGGGTGGCATCGGTGAGAGCGCAAGTGGAAACGATCCCGATGGCGAAACCTTTTTTCTTCAGATCTTTTGCAAGGCTGACCAGCGGTTTTTTATCTTTATCCATACCGATCGCGCCGTTATAAGTTTTTACGCCGCAGGCGATTGCGGTTCCGCTGGCGGCGGAGTCAGTCGTCCATCCCTGCACGTTGTTTGTGCCGGTAAGAGTGGCGACAGGCAATGTGTTCATTGCGAGTTTTTTACCGTTTGCGGCTTCACCGACGGCGCGCTGATTCGGACCGAATCCGTCACCGATCAGAACGAAGACATACTTCACTTTTTCTGCGCCGCAGAGACCGGTGCAGATGAATGAAGCACAGATGACGGCTGCGATCAGTGCAGCCAGAGTGAAAAATCTGTTTTTCATTTTGTTCCTTTCTTCCATGTTTCAGGATGTTGATTTTGTTTTTCAGGCTTTAAAAATTAGCATAAAAAAGATAATTTGTCAAGTTTTCAATGATATTTTTTTATCATTTTCGACCAGAAATAAAAACTTGCGGCATACACTTGACAAATCCTTCTCCGGGGTGTATTTTACCGGGGAACGGATAAATCCCAATTATATAAGAAGATATAAAGAAAGGAATTCTGCCATGTTCAAAAAATGGATCTTTTCCGCATTGCTCGCTGCCGCAGTTCTGCCGGTCTGTGCCGTTGAAAAAATAGAATTGCCCGCCCCCGCGAAAAAAGGCGGGACCCCCTTCATGGAAGTTGTCAATACCCGGAAGACCAACCGGGATTTTCAGCCGGAAGCATTGGATCTGCAAACGCTTTCCGATCTGCTGTATTGCGCACTGGGAGTCAGCCACGATGGAAAACTGACCATTCCCACGGCATTGAACAGACAGGACATTGTACTTTATGTGCTTTTGAAAGAAGGTGCGTACCGTTATGACAATCAGAAACACATTCTGAACAGAGTCACCACAGCGGATCTGCGGCAGCACGCCACCACGCGGCGCGGCATGGGGAAAGCCGGAGCCGTATCTTTTGTGATTGCGGGTGACAACAGCAAATGGGAAAAACCCACCCCCTTTACCTACACTCATGCGGGAGCAGTGATGCAGAACCTGTATCTTGTCTGCGCCGATAAAAAATTGCATACCGTGGTCTGCGGCAGTTTTGAAAATGCGCCGTTGCGCAAAGGCTTGAAACTGCCGGACAATGAACAGATCCTGCTTGTTCAGATCGTTGGAAAACCTGTTAAAAAATAAAATTCGTGCTTGTATCGTACCATGAAAAAATTTCTTCTCTCTTTTCTTTTGTTTCTGCCGCTGCTGTATTTCACGGCAGAAGGACAAACGCCGCAAACACCCCAACTTCCACCCGTCCTGCCGCCGTTTCAACTGCTGGATCCGTATTTTTACATAAATGATCCCAATATTTCCGGGGGCGCGCCGATCCTTCAACGCAATGCACCGGTCCGGATCAGCGGCAATGCGGAACCGGAAAGCGAAGTGACAGTGACATTGGAGGGTGAGGAAAAACAGACTGTTACGGCGGATTCAGACGGGCGGTGGCTTGCGGAATTTTCGGAACAGGAAGGCAGCCGGAAAATGCGGAAACTGACAGTTCAGGCGAAAGTGAACGGCACCCCCCGGCAGGAACAGACTCAAGTCCGGTTCGGGGATGTCTGGCTTGTTTTCGGCAATTCATATTATCAGACCACTGTCCGGAGAAGTCCGGTGGTCCACATGGGTGGCGGTCTTCAGGTCCACGATAATGTGGTGATCCAACTGGGTGCCGGTCAGGCAATGGGGGGGATCCCGCCAGCCAATAACATGCCTGCTCCTGTGGTGCAGAAAATTGCGCCGCATAGTGCTGCTCCGCTGAGAGTTGTTCCGTCGGCTCCGCAGCAAAAAGCTCCGGAAAAAACGGAAGAAAAGGCGCATCTGCTTTTTCAATGCGGGACACAGGAATATGCCAGCGTACCCCGGAAGAAACCGCCGTTTTCGGCAGGATGGCGGGCGATCACACAGCAGCATCCGCTCTATCATTTTCTGGAACGGATCGCACAAAAGGAAAATATCCCGGTCGCCGCACTTCAGATCAGCAGAAGTTATGCAGGGACGCTCACCTCGTTCATGCCCCCTTCCCTGATGGATACGCTGGATGCGGAATTGTGCCGTCAGGTTCTGGATGATTACGAAAAATACAAAGAAAAGAGCAAACAGGAACTTGATGCGATCGTGGAAGAAGCCCGGATGGGAAAACGCCTGAAAGACAAACCGGTGAACGAAGGGGAACAGAAAGGCTGGCACAAGGAAAAATTCAATAAAGAGGACTGGTCCAATATCCATCTGCCCTCCTATCTGGAACACCGGGCAGGATTCGGCAATGTGGATGGCGTATTCTGGTTCAGCCGGGATTTTGAGATCCCCGCAAAATTCACGCGAAAGATCGAACCGGTCAAATCGGAATTTCAGATCCGTCTGATCCACAACAGCGATAAACTTTACAGCAACGAACAGAAACTGCAAAAAGATTTTCTCCGGAAAAACGGCATTGCCAACGGAGAGGTTCTGATTTTTGACGGCACCGCGACACTGGTACAGAAGCAGCCGGTTTTTGACGGGGAAGACTTTTTAACGGTCTATTCCGATGCGGAGGCAAAAGAGAAAAAACCCGAACAGACAGGGATGCAGGTGGCAGGCTCGCAGGCGCATTATAACGACCGCCTGTTCCATGTCCGGGAAAGTTCCATGAACAATGGTGAGCAGCAGTATTATCACTATTCTTCCGGCATGAACATCCGCAGCACCAGTCCGGATTTTCTGATTCCCGCACCGGAACTGCGCTCGAAAATTCCTTCCGGCGGCAACGGGGGGCTGTTGATCCTGAACGGCAAAAAAATCAACTGCACCGTAAATCCGGCGGGGAGTTGGTTCAGACAGGGCGTGATGCTGGAGAAACTGAAAGAAGGAGAACGGCAGGAGATCATTGACCGGATCCGGGCGGCGATCCTGTATGCGCGGCACAAGGATGGGGGGATCGTGCTGCGTCTTGGTATTGCGGACGATCAGGATATTACTTATCTCAACGGGAAGAAGATCGGCTCCACCGGCGCGGTCAAGCCGGAATGGTGGAATCTTCAGCGTATTTATCCGGTAAAAGCGCAGGATTTGAAAGCGGGCAAAAATACTCTCACAGTCCGTATTCTGGATGAACGGCAGGCCGGCGGTCTGGCGGGACCGTACATCTTTCTGGAAAATGCGGCGGGAGAAGTGGTCTCCCTGCACGGACAATGGAAAGTCAAAGAAGAATGGTCCCGGGAGAGCGCACAGCTTCAACCGGGATTCAATCTGGCAAATCAGCCCACATTCCGGTGGAACGGGATCCTTTCACCCATCAGCCATTTGCGTTTCAAAGGGGTCCTGCTGCCGGACGACAATCAGGAATATCAGTACAAAGATATTCCCTACGGTTATCTGCTCAAACAGCTGGTGGATGGCTGGCGGACCGGATTCGATGACGAAAATCTGCCGGTGGTCTATGCGCTGACGCCCGGTGTAAAACGGTATCAGATGCGTTCATTTTACCGGAACGGACAGCGTCAGGAAGAACTCGTGGATCTGAAGAACGATCCGCGCTATCAGACACGGGAGAACAACTGCGATCTGCTGCTGGGTCAGCTGGAGCTGCTGGAATATTCCAACACCTATGCCATTCCCACGATCCAGCCGGATCCCCGGTCAACTGTCCGTACCGATCATCTGCATTACATCCGGCTTGCGGATCTTGCATTGGGAGAAGTCTATGAACGGGGCGATATGATCTTCCGCGGACCGACATTGCTCCGTGCGGATTTCGGGATCGGGAAAGTGACCTTGACTTTTGATACCGGCGGCAAGGATATTCAGATGATGGTACAGGGCGATGAGCTTCTCGGTTTTGAACTGACAGAATCCAAAAGCAAAGGCGAATATGTGGATGCGCAGGCAAAGATCACAGGAACAAACACCATTGAAGTCTGGTCGGAAACGATCATGCGTCCTTCGGGAATACGTTACAATATTTCCTGGTGTCCCTGCGGAAATCTTTTTAACACTGCGGGTTTCCCGGCGATGCCGTTTCAATATGGAGAATGAGAATAAATGTGCCGCAGAAATGAGCGTGTGCTGATATTCAGACCACTCGAAGAAGCCTCTCCGGCAAAAAAACAGAAAAAAAATTGTATATTTTTCGTTTTTTGCGCTTGAAAAATGCGCATATCGCGTGTATGTAATCGCAGAAACGAACAGGTCCAACACAGAGGAGTACAGACAGGCTTATGGAAAAGTATTATTCAAAGACACACGAATGGGTCCAGACCGATGGCGAAGAAGCAGTAGTCGGGATCACCGATTATGCGGCGAAAACGCTGGGGGATGTCACCTATGTGGAATTGCCTTCGGAAGGTACGGATGTGATCGTGGGTGATGAGATCGCCACGGTGGAATCCGTTACTGCGTCATCAGATGTCTTTTCACCTGTCAGCGGAACCGTCTGCGCCATCAACCGCCATCTGGACGATGACCCGGGGATCGTCAGCCGCTCTGCGGAAAAACACGGCTGGCTGTATAAAATGGACAACATTGACGACACCGAGTTGGAAGACCTGATGGAAGAAGACGAGTATCAGGAATATCTCAAGACACTGTAACAGGATCAGGCACAAAAAAGAGGAAAACAGCCATGACAGCATCCCCCCTGAACTTACCGGATCTCCGTCAGGAGAAAAGCGTGCAGAACACACCCGTTGACCCCATTCGCGGTGAAGATTTCACCCAGGCGGATCCGTGGCGTATTTTCCGGATCATGGCTGAATTTGTGGATTCTTTTGAAGCGATGAGCCGCCACAAAAAACTGGTTTCCATTTTCGGGTCTGCGAGATTGAGACCGGAAAACGAAGATTATCAGGATTGTGTCCGGCTGGGGGAACTTCTTGCCGATGCCGGATACGGCGTCCTGACCGGCGGCGGACCGGGCATTATGGAGGCAGGCAACCGCGGTGCGTGGTCACGGCACGGGGAATCGGTGGGGCTGAATATCAAATTGCCCATGGAACAGAGCAGCAATCTTTATCAGACCGATTCGCTGGATTTCCGTTACTTTTTCATCCGGAAAGTGTGTTTTATGAAGTATTCCGTTGCCGTGGTGGCATATCCCGGCGGCTTCGGCACACTGGATGAACTTTCCGAAGCATTGACACTGGTCCAGACCGATAAAGTCAACCGGATCCCCGTGGTGCTGGTGCGGAAAAAATTCTGGGAACCCCTGATCGACTGGTTCAAAAATACCATGCTGGAACAGGGGTTGATTTCTCCGGACGATATGGATCTGTTCCACCTTGCAGAAAATGCCGACGAAGCCTGCGAATATATCAAAGCCTGGCATCAGGTCAACGGTATCGGTTCGACCGTCAAAGACGCAGAATGATTTTCTGACAACTGACCACCGGAAACTGACAACTTTTTTTGCATTTTTTGAAAATGCTCTGTTCCCATCACGGGTAGATGAGCATATATTCGTTGCTATGGTACAGACATACGCCCCTCCGGTTTTTTTTTTATTACATTTTATCAGCCCATCTCTCCTTTATTGGGAGCAAACCGTTTGAAAATGCGTTATTCCCAATGAGGAGAGATGCCGAATCCGGAAAAACAGAAAAGCCCAAGAATCG
>JAZNXT010000081.1:0-3021 GCA_045594005.1 Victivallales bacterium | reverse complement strand
GGGGAATTTGAGATGCAGAAAGGTTAGAAATCACCGTCTCAAAGGGAGTACCTTGCGATGGTATTTCTCCCAATACCGGCAGTGATTTGACGGCATTGACTTTGGTGTCCAGAGCGACATGGGTATAACGGGCTGTCATGTCAACAGTGGTGTGACCGACCAAATCCCGAACCACCAGAGGGTTTACGCCGCTGTTGATCAGCATACTCACATACGAATGCCGGAACGCATGAAAGCCCAGCCGGGAAACGTTACGCAGTCGCCTTGTTTCGCCTTCATCGACCGCTTGAAATCCTGCTGCTTCAATCAACTTTTTCGTATCCCTTGAAATGCCTCCCGGATTGTGTTTATAACGTTCTGCCACTTGCGGCAATACATATTCACTTTCCTGCGGAAACGTTTTCAATGCTTCAAAAAGCACATCGCTCATCGGAATTTCCACCCGTTTGCGGCTGGTCGTGGCGGTCTTATGCGGCATAAAACGGATCAACCGGTGTTCCAGATCAACCGCCCGCCATTTCAGCAAACACAAATCTCCGCACCGTGCCCCGGTGTACAATGCCAGTTTATACAGCACCATCATTTCTTCTTTGTAAAGGATGTGGTAATCCGGAGATTGAAGCGTTTCCCAGATCTTCTGCAGCTGTTCGGTCGTAAAGGCTTGCCGTATTTCCGCGCAGCCCGGCTTCTTCTTGAACTCCGCAAAGGGATTCTGTTCTTTGCACAACAGTCGGAATACTCTCTTAAGGACATCCAGATTGCTGTTGTAGGTTTTCGCCGAAATTCCACGTTTCCGGTTGTAAGTCAGAAAGTCTTGAGCAATATGCTCTGTCACATCCGCTACGGTTTTTACACCGTAGCCGGATGTAAACGCAATCAATCGGTTTAAGGTGCTGTGATAATTGCCCCGGTGATGGGGCGAAATTTCCGGAGCTGACGGATGATCAAAGAATGCCTGCTCGATACGCTCAATCGGTTCTTTGCAGAGGTGCAGTAAATCTCTGGTTTCGGCGATCTGTTGGATTACCTGTTCTTTGGTTTTGAGTTGGTGAAGAGCGAAAAGTTCCTCCGACCATTTGGCTGCCACAGCTTCCGCTTCAGCCAGATCAGTTACTTTTACGCCATTGGAGTTTTTGATAACTTTGGATGTACTTTTGCCGTCAACATCCCGATACCGCCAATGAAAATAGTTGCTTCTTTTGACCACGCTGCCGATATAGTTTTTCATGCTTTTTCAGCGTGAATTATGCCGCGTTGTGTGCAAAATCCGCATTTTGAGCTTAAAAATAATCCCTCATAACCTGAAGGCCGTTGGTTCAATTCCAGCCCCCGCTACCAACGATTTTTACGCCCGCCAGAAATGACGGGCTTTTTTGTTGCGTAAATACTGTATTAGTAAATACTTATAACTGCACAAAAAGAATAGAAAACTCTCTCCGGAAGAGAAAAAATCCCCGAAATTTAATAAAAATCCTCTCTGAATCTCTGTTTGATGGGGGACAACAGAGAGTTGAGAACCTCTGAATCATCAATGTAATATATTACAAATTAAGCACTTATATTATTACCATACAATCAGACATAAGGTTCGTTTCCTGACTGCAAGTCCAATCAATGCAATAAAACCACCATCCTTCTGTAATACGTAAAATACCAATAAGTTACATTAAGCAGAGAAAAGCTTTTTCATCCGTAATTTTCTCTCAATTTCTTGCAGAAGGAGCACTCCTTCTCTTGTAAACTCTTGAAATTCAACAATTCTCTATTTTGGGTTCGTTTTTTAGTATTGCTTGCACCTGCAAACATACAAACAAAATATCCAAAGCACACTTCCATAACAAGATGCGAATGTTCAAAACACCAACTTGATTGCTCAGGAAATCATCCTGGGATTATCCGTCCACATTTCACACTGGCTAATTACGGTTTCCAGAGCTTCTTCCTGACCTTCCGGTGGATATTTGTATTTTTTTAACAGGCGTTTTACCATTGAGCGCATTTTTGCTCTGGCGGTTTCTTTTTTCTGCCAGTCAACGGTTCGATTTGAACGGAGCATTTCGGTCAGTTCTTTGGTAATTGCCACCAACTGGTCATTGTCGTAAAAATCTTTGACTGCCTGCGGTTTGGTCAAGGCGTCATAGAAAGCGATCTCTTCAACGGATAAGCCTAACTGATTGCTGCTGTCAACTGCTGCGGCGATTTCGGCTGCCATCTTTTTCAGTTCTTCGATCACTTCTTCGTTGGTCAGCATGCCGTTGAGATAAGCGTTCATCGCCCGCTGGAGTTTTTCGGAAAAAAGCTCAGATTTGACAACATTGGTGCGACGATAGACCGAAACCTGTTCTGCAATCAACTTTTTCAGGATTTCAATAGCAACATTCTTTTCCTTCATTTTGGAAATTTCTTCCAAAAATTTTGGATCAAAAAGCGAAAAACCTTCTTTTACGTCTGCAAAAAGGTTGATAACTCCGTCGCTTTTAATACTCTGCTTCAGCAGCTCATTGATACGCTGATTAATTTCCTGCAGAGAAATCTTACGCTTGCCTCCGGTGTTTTCCAAACGCACCAACAACACGCGCACAGCCTCCATAAAAGCAGCCTCAATGCGTTCATGTTCCTCCGCTATGGAAGAGCACAAGGAAAGAGCCTGATGAAGCATCAGAGCTTCTTTCATAAATGAAGCGCGAGACTCCTCTTTGTCCCTTGCGAGCAGAAAATTGACTGCTCCGGTGATGCACTTACCTTTCTGTAAATCCGTACCGTTTCGGAAAACGGAGTAATTGTAGCCATGGAATAAATCGCGGCACCCCTGCAACTTTTCCAAGAACTTCGGATATGCTACACGTGCCACATCTGTATCGCCATAATTCTTGCGGTCTCGCGCAGAGTAATCACTCATCGCCTTCTTCAGGGCTGCGGCTATCCCCACATAGTCTACAATCAAGCCGCCTTCTTTGTCTTTAAATACTCGGTTCACACGAGCTATGGCCTGCATGAGATTATGCCCGGACATTGGCTTGT
>JAZNXT010000080.1:0-5054 GCA_045594005.1 Victivallales bacterium | reverse complement strand
GCACGCCTTCAGCGTGCTTATCTCCCCGTATCATTTCTGACCTTGCTGCATTTCAGGTCAGCGGGTATATCCCCAGTTCAGGAGATTGCGGACATATTCATCCCGTTCTTTTCTGGCACCGAATCCGGTCACTACGGCGAGGAGCGTGCGTCCGTTCCGTTTGCACAGGGCAGCCACGCAGAATCCCGCATTATTGGTGAATCCGGTCTTCAGTCCGCAAACACCTTTACAGGGTGTCCGTTTCCCGGGCAGAAGATGATTGTGGCTGGAAAGATCGTTTTTCGTTCGGAAAGAGCCGGTCACGGAGCCGCTCCATTCCCGCAGCTGCGGATAATGGATATAGGCTTCGCAGAGCCGGGCAATATCTTTTACCGTACTGCTGTTATCCGGTTTCCTGTCCGGTTTGCCCGGCAAGCCGTGAGGATTATAAAATGTGGTATCGTGCATCCCCAGTTCTTTTGCTTTACGGTTCATCTGACGCACAAAATTTTCCGCAGAACCGCCACCCATTGATTGCGCAATGAGGTATGCGGCATCGTTGGCACTGCGGACCGCCGAGGCGATCATCAGTTTTTCCAGCGGGAAACTGGTTTCTGCCGGTTTGAATGCCACACCGCTGGGCGGGACGACCCGTGCTTCACGGGTGATCCGGACAGGAGTCTCCAGTGTAAATCCGCTTCGGGGATCGAGGGTGTTTTCATAAGCCAGCAGCAGCGTCATCAGTTTCGTGAGCGAAGCCACCGGCACAACTTTATCTGCCTGATGCTGCCACAGCACGCGGCGGGAATCCAGATCAATGAGGATCCCCGTCACATTTTTTGCAGATTGTTTGGAAAGTGCCGGACTGCCCGGGATCGACTTCAAGCCCTGTTTCGCTCCGGCGGTACGCAATGCACGGTACTGCTGCGGATGATACAGTTTCTCCTGCCGGACCTGTCTGACAACAGCCGGAGACGGTCTGACCGCAGAAATATTTTGTTCTGCCGGTCCATCCGCTTCCGTTTCCTCCTGTTCCTGCTCCGGTTCAGGTATGTTCCAGGAACTGTTCTGCGGAGCAGACGGCTTTTTCGAGCCGTCCGCATTGCAGCCGGGCAACACCAGAAGTATGACCAGCAGGACATGGACAGCCACGATCACAGATGCTGCGATAAAGATTGCACGGCGATCCATTCAGTCCACCCCCCTTGCCGTCATCATCATTCCGGCGTTGCCTTGTTCAGCGCACTGAACAGGGCGAGGATCGCCGCCTGGTCGATATTGGAGTGTCTGCCGGCACCGTAGAAGATCGTATTATCGCTCTTTCTGCGGATCCCCACAAACGCCAGTGCTTCCGCATCGGCATTGGTGCCAAGTGTCCGTTCAGAGAAATCTTCCAGAATGAAATCCCAGCGGCTGGAATTGCGCAACGCATCCACGCACGCGGAAATGGGACCATTGCCGCGTCCTTCCAGTTCCACCGGTTCGCAATCATAATTGAATTCCAGATGCACATAGATGCTGCCGTCGTTCACTGCGTTGGCGGGCGGCACGATACGGGAGAAACTCTTGAGCGCAAACACGCCGGTGATATTCACAAATTCCTTATTGAAAATATCCAGCAGTTCTTCTTCGTTCAATTCCCCTTCGTGAGCATCGGCATATTTCTGAACGGCAGCACCGATCAGCGGCTGCATGCTCTTCGGCGGATAGATCCCGAATTCATGTTCCAGCACATAAGTCACGCCGCCTTTGCCGGACTGACTGTTGATGCGGATCAACCGTTCATATTTTCTGCCGATATCTGCCGGGTCGATGTGCAGATACGGGATCTTCCAACCCATGTGGAACATTTCCTGTGCCTGTTCATGGCTTTCCAATCCTTTGCGGATCGCATCCTGATGAGATCCGGAAAACGCCGTAAATGCCAGCGCACCCGCATAGGGATGGCGTTCGTGGACTTCGATCCCTGTCGCCTTTTCGATCACGCGGACGATCCGGGAAATATCCGTCAGGTTCAATTCCGGATCGATACCCCGGCTCTTCAGGTTCAATGCCAGGATCATAATATCCAGATTTCCGGTCCGTTCCCCGTGACCGAGCAGAGTTCCTTCCACGCGTTCCGCACCTGCCTGAAGCGTCATTTCGCTGGAGGCAACAGCACAGCCCTGATCGTTGTGCGTGTGGATGCTGATGGTGGTTTCATCCATATACGGATAATGTTTGATGAAATATTCGATCATATCCGCATAATGGAAAGGCGCACGGCGTTCCACAGTCTGCGGCAGATTCAAAATGAAATCGCTCTTTTTGGAGGGACCCCAGGCTTCCTTGACCTGTTTGCAGAGTTCCACCACAAAATCCAGATCGCTGTCCGTAAATTCTTCCGGCGAAAATTCATAAGCGACTTTTCCCCACAATCCGGCTTCCTTCAGATATTTGATCACCAGTTTTGTGCCGTCCACAGCCATTTTGATGACTTCATCATGGCTTTTGCCGAAGACGATCCGGCTGTGCAGATCGCTGGTCGCCACATAAAGATGGAGCAGACTGTTGTTATGCCCCTTCAACGATTCCACAGTGCGTTTGATCAGATTTTCCCGCGCCTGAGTCAGCACGGAAATACGCACATCCGCCGGAATGAGTTTTCCTTCGATCAAACGGCGGACAAAGTTGAAATCGTCCTGCGACGCAGCGGGAAATGCCACTTCGATTTCTTTGAAACCCACATCGCAGAGCAATTTGAAATATTCCAGTTTCTTTTCCGG
This sequence comes from Victivallales bacterium, assembly GCA_045594005.1. GTDB lineage: Bacteria > Verrucomicrobiota > Lentisphaeria > Victivallales > UBA1829 > SIG77. Next base: position 2,310 of record JAZNXT010000080.1, on the reverse strand, counting down.
ATTCATGGGCATCGGCAACGCCTGATTCCCGTCCCGCAAATCAACAGAACACCATACGGGAGCCTTTTCCACATCGCGGTCGATCCAATCGCGATGATCCAGCGGGATCCGGTCAGGCCGTACATACTTGGGATATACTTTTTCCATAAGCACAGTTCCTCAAGACGGATTTTTTCCGTCAGGTTATTTTTTTATACACTATATGACTTCGCTGTAATATACAATCGACGCATCATCTTTTCAAAATATTTTTGCAGAAAAAAGATGATTTTTTTGCAGTTTTTTTCTGTTTGCATGCCTTGACATCATCTCTGTGACGCGCTACATTGTGGAAAAGTGCCTTGAAAACATCATTTTTACAAAAATTTAAGGAGTATTCCCGATGATGAATGTTTTGCTGCAGGATCCGTTGGAATGGCTGTATCCCGATCGCCTCACTTCACTCAAAAATCCCATGAAGACCACCATCGATGTGGCGCGCGGCGGGATCGTTTCCATCGCTATGGTGCTGACCGGTCTCAAGAAAGGAAAAGAGATCACGCTGGCATCCGGCGAACCGAAAACCGTTTTTTCCGAAATGATCGATGTGGCGGTCCAATTCAATACCGGCGAACAGGGATTCACAGTGTGCAACTGGAGTCCGAAATCAAAATATATCACCCGGGATGCTCCGTACCGCGTCTTTGATGCTCTGAAAGTGATCGACGGCGGTTTCACTCCCCGGAAGACAGCAGCCGCGCTCTATCTTCAGATCCCCGTGGCACGGAACGCCAAACCCGGTACATATACCGTCACATTGAGCGTATCCGACGGCAAGACCGTCAAGGAAGTATCCTTCAAATATAAAGTCCATGCTGTGACTCTGCCCGCCGCGGGTGCAAAATCCCGTTATCTCACCAACTGGATGAGTACGAAAAATTTTGCAGAATACGGCAAACCCGTCAAAAAATGGTCCAAGCAATATTGGGATCGTCTTGCGGAACAGGCGGCGATGATGTATCATGCCCGCCAGAATACTTTTCTTGTATGTCTCCGCGATTTCTTTGAATATGAAAACGGCGTTTTTACATTGAATTCCGCACGGCTGAAACGCTATATCCGGACTTTCACTGATGCAGGTTTGTATTGGATCGAAGGCGGTCATTTCGGCGGCAGAGTGGACGATCAGTGGAATGCGGAGGATTTCGCGGTGATGATGTCCCAAAATTCCATCAAAAGCATTGAAGGCAATCGGGACATTGCACAGATCGGCAGACAGCTTTATGCGTTCATTCAGAAAAACGGTTATGCCGACCGCTGGATCCAGCATGTGACCGATGAACCCATCCTCTGCAATGCTGATTCCTACCGCATCTTTGTCGGACTTGTCCGCAAATATATGCCCGGATTGCCGCTGATGGATGCCATGAGCGATCCGGAAATCGCCGGCGCACCCGATATATGGTGTCCCCAGATCCAGGTTTTTGAACAGAAAAAAGAACTCTTTGATGCCGTACGCGAACAGGGCGACCGCATCTGGAGCTATACCTGCTGTCTGCCCGGCGGTGCCTACCTCAACCGTCTGCTGGATGGAGAATTGACCAGACCGCTGCTCCTCGGCTGGGGAAATGCGTTTTATGATATTGAAGGATTCCTCCATTGGGGCTGGAATCAGTATATGCCGTATAAAGTTTCCGCCACGGATCGTCAGAATCCGTACGAAGAAACAGCTCCACTGGAATGGAACGGCAAAACAGAACATACCGTCCCTGCCGGAGATACCCATATCGTCTATCCCGGTGAAGATGGATCTGTCCTCTCCAGTATGCGTCTGGAATCACAGCGGGAAGGTATGGAAGATTGGGAACTGCTGGAAATGCTCAAGAAAAAAGATCTCAAAAAAGCACATGCCATCATCAAAAAAGTGTTCCGCGCGTTCAATGACTACAACGCCGATCCCGCAGAGATCCGTAAAGCACGCAAATCCCTGCTGGAAGCCTTGAGTTGAGGGGTGCAAAGCACCCGTTTCTCGGGCGACTCAACTGCGCTGACGCTTGTTTGCCGCCTACCGGCAAGCACACCGGCTGGAACGGTCAGACGGTGCCGCAGGCGCATTTCCGGGACTTATAGGAGGGTGCAAAGCACCCGTTTCTTGGGCGGCTCTCGCTAACGCGTGCCGCCTGTATATTGGCTTTAAGCGAGCGAGAGCGAAGCTGAAAAGCCCGATCCAGAAAAGGCGGGGTGCAAAGCACCCGTTTCTCGGACGACCCAACTGCGCTGACGCTTGTTTGCCGCCTATCGGCAAGCACACCGGCAGAAACACTCAAACGG
>JAZNXT010000079.1:0-23326 GCA_045594005.1 Victivallales bacterium | reverse complement strand
AAGCGTTCTTAGGAAGACAACTCTAGGTTGCAACTCCTTGGCTCACAGAACGACATGGCTACGATCCGACTTAAATCGGGCAAAAAAATAACGAAGCCGCAAGTCTTCACTTCACTGAGCCGTCAGGCTTCGCTTCATGGCACACAGTGCCGCTTCATAAACTTACTGACGGTGAAGCATTCCGCTTACGCTCCGTATGATTGGAAAATGAAAAATGAGAGTTGGGTTTATCCGATAAAAAAAACAAGAAGCCATCAGACTTCGCTTGTTTTTTTCATCCGTATATAACGGGCACGCGCGGCGTTCCGGCGTTCCGGCGGGGAAAATTTTTCCCCGCGGGAACTTGCTTTTTTTGCAGGAAGCCGGGCAGGCTTCCTGCAAAAAAAGCAATCCCCCCAGTGCTGCAGCACTGGGGGGTGCCGGAACGCCGCGCTTCATTTCCGCGCACTTGGTGATCTTGCTTACTGGAAATATTTTTGGCAGTATTCTTTGATCAACTCTCTGTATCTGCGCGCGTATTTTTCATCGTTCAGGAAATGTCCGGAATCCGGATAAATCAGAACATGATGTGGCACGTGATGTTTTTTCAACATTGCTTCCAGCGCCTGGGCATGCAGAGGGATGACGAGTTTATCTTTTTTTCCGAATGCGTAGATCCCAGGGACGGTATCTTTATTGATCAGCAGGGCAGGGGAGATGCTTTTAATCGCGTTACGCGTCTGTGCAGAATGATAATTTTCTTTGTTAATCGTTTGACCGGATCCGGCAGACGCAAGAGCCAGAGCGAATTTTTCTTTTTTGGGTCCCCAGGCATCATAGGTGAAGATGCTTGGTCCCACCTGTGTAAACACAAAGGCAATGGGGATGGGGCTTTCATTTTTTCGGGAGAATGCGTACAGCATTGCCAGGTGTCCGCCTGCGGAATAGCCGGAAAGCGCGACTTTTTTCACGGTGATACCCCGTTCGCCGGTATATGTTTTTACATGAGCCAGACAGCGCGTGATGTCGTCCAGCATGGTGAAAAAGGTGACCGGCGGACCATTTTTGCTTGCGAGGGAATACTGCAGTGTAACGGTGATATACCCTTCTTTGGCGTATCTCCGGCAGGCATAGGCGATATCTTCTTTTCTTCCGCTGTTCCAACCGCCGCCATGAATAAAGAGCATCACATTACGGCTCTTGTTTTGCTGAATATCTGTTGGCAGATAGATGTCGTATGAAAATTTCTTCTCATGATCGTACTCAACATTTTTGTGTAATGAGCCATCTCCTTTTTGCCAATTCTCCAGCATATCGGCTTGTTTCAGATTGTGATGGACGAGAGCAATCGCGACGATTGTCAGACACCCGCTGGAAAACAGGATCGTTGCGGACAGCAGCGCGGCGAGGATAAAGACCCGGATGATAAGATTTTTTCTGTTTTGCATGGCAAGAACTCCGTAATTGTCTGTTAATATATCGTCTGTCTCTTTGAAATACAAGTTGACTTTTCCGGCAGGTGTGCTATTTTATAGGTTTAAGAAAAAATGCTTAACCTAATAATACAAACAAAGGAAAAAACAATGGAAGAAGCGGCAAAAAAGAATGTCAGTTTCAACTGGAAGCAATTTGTTATCTGGATGGCAGCATTGGTCATCGGGTGCGGATTGGGGATGATCGGAAACAGTCAGGTGAACGGATTTTGCGATTTTATCGCCACGATCTACACCAAACTTTTCAAATTCGTGGCTGTACCTACCATCGCATTGGCTGTGACCACGACTCTGGCTCTCCTCGGTGCAAAGAAAAATACCGGAAAAATCTTTCTTCATACCATCATTTTTACGCTTCTGACCACTATTGCCGCAGCCGCAGTGGGTGCGCTGTTGTATAAGGTGATCGCGCCGGGAAACCTGCCTGAAGCCGCCATCGCCGCAGGTCAGGCGGATGTGCCTGCCGGACTGAAAGCGCAGTCTGTGTACGATCATATCCTTGCCGTGGTGCCGGATAATGTGTTGAACCCCGTGAGCAGCGGCAATGTTTTGAGCATCCTGCTGGTTTCTGCCGCTGTGGGGCTTGCTCTTGCCATGATGAAGCAGTCTGAAAATATCCAGACCCTTCTGAAAGGGATCCTCGGTTTGCAGGAACTGCTTTTTGCGCTGATCCGCGGTCTGGTGTGGGCTCTCCCGTTGGGGATCGTGGCATTTGCCGCCCAGCTTTCCGCCCAGCTTTCCGCCGGTGTGGCGGTGGATTCCATTGGTAAATATGTGGCTGTGGTTCTCGGTGGGAACCTGCTGCAATTCTTCATTATTCTGCCGTTGTTCCTGGTGGTGTGCCGGATCAATCCCTTCAAGGTCTTCAAGAATATGCTGCCTGCGGTGATGATGGCATTCTTCACCAAGAGTTCCACGGCTACGCTGCCGGTGACGGTGTCTTCTGCCGAAAACAACATGAAGGCAAAGCCGGAAGTGGCACGGTTTGTGCTGCCGATCTGCTGCACCATCAACATGAACGGATGTGCCGCATTTATTCTGGTGACTTCGCTTTTTGTGATGCAGAACGGCGGAGCGGAGCTGACATTCAGTACCGTGCTGTTGTGGATCCTGATCGCGGTGATCTCTGCCATCGGTAATGCCGGTGTGCCGATGGGATGTTACTTCCTGACCCTTTCGCTGATGTCCGGCGTGGGGGCTCCTATCGGGATCCTGGGGATCATCCTGCCTATTTATACGATCATTGATATGATCGAAACAGGCGTGAATGTGTGGTCCGATTCCTGCGTTTGCGCAATGGTGGATAAAAAGGTGCCTGCTGCCGAACAGGAATAAGCGGGATCTTTTTGAAACTTGATTTTTCCCGGATAACCTCCGGGCAACATCAAAAGTCCTCAAAAGCTCTGAAATTACTGTTTCCCGGATGACCGATGGGTTGTCCGGGAACATTTTTTTTGCGGATCCGGTCTAACAGGATTGTCGCAATTTTGACATTCACCAACGATACGGGAGGGTAAATATGAGTATTGTCGCAATCACTTCCTTTGTGCTTTTTACCGCGTTTGTTGCAGTGGGGACTTATCTGATCGTGCGGAAACGGGAACACATGAGTCAGGATGGTTTTTTTCTTGCGGGACGCAGTCTGACTTTCCCTTTTATTGCCGGATCGCTTCTGCTTACCAATCTTTCCACGGAGCAGCTTGTGGGCTTGAACGGATCTGCGTTCAATGAAGGTTTGAGTGTGATGGCGTGGGAAGTGATGGCGGTGATCGCACTGGTTCTGATGGCTTTGCTGTTTCTGCCGAAATTTCTCAAGGCGGGCGTGACCACGGTGCCGGAATATCTTGCGCGGCGATTTGACCGCGGCACGGAATTGTGCTGCAATATTATTTTTCTCATTGCCTACATGGTGATCCTGCTTCCGATCATTCTTTATACCGGTGCCCGCGGGATGATGGGCGTGCTGAATATCCGGATCGGCGGTTCGGAAATGGCAGAACTCTATATCATTGTTTTTGCCGTGGCTCTGATCGGATCCATTTATGCCATTTGGGGTGGATTGAATTCCTGTGCGGTATCCGATACATTGAACGGGATCGGTCTGTTGATCGGCGGGTTCATCATCACATATTTTGCCCTGATCAAGCTCGGCGACGGGGAGTTCGGCAGAGGTCTGGTGGAATTATTGCAGGAAGAAGGAAAAATGAACTCCATCGGCGGCGAAGATTCGGAAGTGCCTTTCGGGACTCTCTTTACCGGAGTGCTGTTCATCAATATCTTTTACTGGTGTACCAATCAGCAGATCATTCAGCGGACTCTGGGGGCAAAATCGCTTGCGGAAGGACAGAAAGGGGTTCTGCTGACCGGTGCATTAAAACTTTTCGGACCGCTGTTTCTGGTTATTCCCGGGATCATTGCCGCCATTCTGTTCGCCCGGGGTGAACTGTTGATCGACGGCGGAATGTCCGATAAAGCATACGGCGCACTGGTCAATGCTGTTCTGCCGCCCGCGCTGACAGGATTTTTTGCCGCTGTGCTGCTGGGTGCGATCCTTTCCAGTTTCAATTCCGCTTTGAACAGCACTTGCACATTGTTCAGTCTGGGGATCTATAAACCCTATTTCCGTCCGGATGCAAGTGACCGGGAAGTGGTGAACGCAGGCAGGATCTTCGGCGCGGTGTTGACGATCGGATCCATTCTCATTGCACCGCTGCTTGCTCAAACAGGGAGTATATTCAATTATCTCCAGAGCATGAATGCCATTTATTTTATTCCCATCCTTGCCGTAGTTCTGGTGGGGATGCTGACAAAATATGTGCCGGGATTCGCCGCAAATACCGCACTTATCGGCGGCGTGATCCTGATCGCACTGGGATATTTCGTGCATCCTTTCACCACCCTGACGCAGGCAATGGGACAATATCATTTTGTGGGCGCAGTTTTCGTGCTGCTTGTGGCATGGATGCTTTTTGCCGAATTCCTGTTCCCGCGCTCTCACGCATACAAAGATTATGACGCCAAAGTCCTGGATATGACACCGTGGAAATATACCAAAGGCGCAGCCGTGGCTCTTGTTTTGATCGTGATCGCCATCTATGCCGTCTTTGCCGATTTTTCCGTGTTATAAAGAGCAGGTGGCAGACAGGGACGGGGCAGGGCGGGAACAACAGTTGCAGGGGGGTAAATCCCCCCTCTTAAAGATTCGGACTTATAAGACTTATAGGACTTATAGGACTTGCCGGGCTTATAAAAAACGGCTGCCGGCTGAAGACTTTTCACCGGCAGTTTTTCGGAATATAATCGAAATGCAGCGGCAGGGCATTGAGAGATTCAAAACTGCGTCCGAAAATTTCTGCCAGCGCACGCCAGCGGCTTTCCATATCCGCTTCATAAAGCCACGGACGCCATCCCAGATTCAAATAGGTTTTGATCGCCGGAACACGGAAATCATCGGTTGAGAGCTGGAAAGTGCGGAATCCGTGTTTTGCCAGATGCTGCATCACGGCGGCGCAAACGCTGTAACCAAGTTTTTTGCCGCGGTAAAGGGGGGAACTCATGACCCAGCCGAGCGTTCCCATTCCGTGAATCAGTTCCGTTTCTAAATATTCTCCATCGGCGGCGGCAACCAGATTGCCGGTGGCGATCTCCTCAATAACAAAATGACCGTTTCTGCCATCGACCAACCGTGCGGCAAGGTCGTCGTAATCACTCTCCTGCCATTGATTGAAAGAGGCGGAAACACGCAGATCACTGTACGGGGCAAGTTCCTCCTTTCCCATGTTCCGGAGCCGGAATCCTTCCGGCACAACGGGTTCAGGGATCGGTACGGAATCGTTCACAAGATAGATCATTCGCAGTTGACTCATGGTATTGGCTCCTTATCTTTTATGCAGTTCTTCAAATTTCCGGATATGCCGGACCGGTAAAGATAAAACCTGCAAGCAGTATCTGCGGCAGGATCGACTATTCGGAAGAAGATATCATTTTTCTGTGGGGACAACGATCCCTTTGATGATGATGTTCTGACAGAATATGAACACGATCAGTGTGGGGATGGCTGCCACCACCAGCGCGGCAAATCCCACAGCAGGAGATGTACGCTGCTGTAATTGATACAGATAGACCATCATGGTCCACATACTTTTATCCTGACAGAGCAGAAACGCCAGCATGAAGTTGCCGTATGCGGCAGTGAAGGATCCCAGCGCGATCACCGAAAGAATGGGCGTGGAAAGACGCATGGCGATCTGCCAGAATACAGTCCATTCGCTTGCTCCGTCAATGGCGGCGGATTCAAAAAGTTCTTTCGGCAGACTGTCGAAAAATCCTTTCAGAAGGAAGATGGAGTACCCGTTTGCAATCCCCGGAAGAATGAGTGCGGCAAAAGTATTGAGCAGCCCCAGATCTTTTACCAGCAGAAATTGAGGGATCCCCAGCACCATGCCGGGGAATGCCATCGGCAGCATGAGAAAGAGAAGGATCTTGTAGGAGGATGCCGGTTTGTACCGGGAAAGTCCGTAGGCACACAATGGATTGATCAGCAATGCGGCAAGGACGGAGAGCAGACAGTAGATCAAAGTATTGACCGCCGCATCCCCATTGGTGAACAATGTGTTGAACACCATAGTGTAATTCCGCGTGAGATATTCCGTATTCAGCCGGTCTGTATTCTGTTTCATCTGATTCCATTCCCGTTCGTAAGTCGGCAGCGTGACTTCATCGAAAGAGCGCGGATTTTTCTGCCATTCGTGATTGAGAACAGCGATCCCGCCGTATTTATCTTTCAGGAATCGGATCCATGCCGCGTGATGATCCTGTGTTTCATTCAGCCGGAGCATCCCTGCCATTTCCGGACTTTTCACCGCCTTCACATAATCCAGTTTCGCTTTTTCCGGGGCGTTTGCCGGATATGCCGTATAAGCAGGAACATTGCTCATATCTTTTATTGTAAAGCCGTAATCTTCACTCATTTTTTCATAATCGCATTTGCCGTCGACGGAATAAATGCCGATGAGGAAATTCCGGTACATGGCGGCAGATTGTCTCGCCAGATGGATCTCCTCCGGAGGCAGGGTATTGACAAATCCGATCCAGTCGCGGCTGGCGGCAAGATTTTTTTCTCCCGGCGGTGCGTCCGGCAGATCGATCACATCAAATGTTTCATATCCGGTGGCATAGGCATTCCACAAAGCATGGATATTGCCGCTGAACCGTTTTTTGAGCCATTCCCGGTAACGGATCGCCAATGTATCCAGCGTGACGGCATCGGCAGGAAGTTCCGCAAGACGGTTGTATGCCATGAGCCGTGCAAATTCACTGCCGTCCGGGGATTTGGGATCGTAAACGATCTCGCTGAACGCGGAATACGGTTCCGCAGTTTTTTGTATTTCGTTGTACTTCCGGATGGAACCGTATTTTTTCTTCAGAAAATCCTGCCAGCTGTTGGCAACTGTGGTATTGGCACTGATGAATTCCTGCCAATCCGTCCGGATCACACCGTCTGCGGGTTTTACCGGTGAAAGGGCAACTTCACTGAAATCCCAGATACGGTTTTCTTTTTTCAAGGCGTATGTCAGATTGAACGCATCCACCGTTTTATATTTCCGCTTCAGATAACGCTGCCAGTACGGCTGTGCTTTGGCGGGATCCAGCCGGACAAAATCCAGATTGATCCCGCTTTTTACAAAATCGATCCACACTTCCGCCAGTGCCGGATTCTCTGCCGGAACCGTGGCTGGAAGCGTGATCGCAGACCAGGAATTATAATTTGTTCCGAGTTTCTGATTGACTTTCTGCAAAGTCCCGCCGTATTCGGGACGGTGGAGCATCATGGCAAAATCTCCTTCCAGATCCGGCCAGACTTCGGTCATTTTATCCGCATAGACACTGTATTTGAAGTCAAGGATCGTTTTCAGGATCCCTTCGCTGTAATCGGTATTGCTGCGCCGGGTGAGAAAATTTTCCGACGGCAGATTCAATTCGTCCCATGTTTCATACTGCGTGTTGAATTTCTGATTCAGTTCCCGCAGAGAATACTGTTCCTGCATGAATGTCCGGTAATTCCGCAATGAAAGCGCATCCACTCCCTGTTCATTGGTCATCCCGATATGGAAAAAATAATGCGGTACATTCTGGCGGTCATCTTTCAAAAGCTGGAGAAATTCCTCGTAATCCGGGATCAGACTGCCGGAATTTTTCCGCTGCGGAGCCTCCACCGTATCGAACGTGACGGCAGGATCTTTGAAATCGGCTGTGAGACGGGCAACACTGCCGTTGTATTTGGAGAAAAGATATTTCCGGAACAGCAGCGTTTTCCCCTCTGAACTGTCCGAAAGATATTCCGGCAGAATGGTGAATTCTTTGAAATCCACATCGCTTTTCACCGACCCGGAAAGCATGAGCAGCAGAGGATAGACCATGGTGGCGGCACCGATCAGCAGGATCACATGAAGTATCACATTCAGGAGCCTGACTTTCCAATTTTTCCGTTCGACTTTTCCTATGATCGGCATGATTTATTTCCCTGTGGTTTTGAATTCCATATTGGAAAGGCGTTTCAGCTGATAGATCGTAAAGAAGAGCGTGGTGATCCCCAGGATCCACGCCATGGCAATGGCTGTCCCGAAACGGAGATTGGTATAGGCTTCTTTGAAGATCTGAAGTTCCGCCACATTGGTATCCGCATTGCCGAAGGTCATGATCAGGATCATGCCGCCGCTCTGCGCCGCTCCGATGAAGGCTCCCACAAAATTGATGATGATCAGGGATTTCAGCGTGGGTAATGTCACATGACGCACCTTCTGGAAAAAGTTGGCTCCGTCGATCTCTGCCGCTTCGTAGGTTTCTTCCGGAACCCCTTTCAAAGCTGCAAGATAGATCAGACACCCCGGACCCGCACTTGCCCAGATCGCCGGGATCACACAGGAAAGCATTGCCCATTTGGAATCCTCCAGCCACGCCACCGGCTCAAAAATCAATCCCGGATACGCGGGATCCCAAAGATGGACTACCGGCACAAGAACATAATTCAAGCCGTCGGTAAAGGATTGCAGGATCTGATTCATGATTCCCGCCGGACCGGATTGATAAAAGAGTTTCCACATATAGATCACCACAAGACCGCTCATGACCGCAGGAAGATAATACAGCGTCCGGTAAAGGATCTTGCAATGGGAAACTTCCTGCAGCATAATGGCAAGAATGATGGGCGCGACAAAACCAAGCCCCAGGATCAACAGCATATAACGCAAAGTATTCCAGACACTTTTCCACCAGTCGGCACTGAACAGCACATCCGCAAGATTGTTCATCCCCGTCCATTCCGAAGATCCCGTGACCCTGTAATCCTGAAAAAGCAGGGCGGATCCGGAGATCATGGGATAATAGATCCACAGAAGAATACTGATCAGCGCAGGCAGCATGATGAGATATCCCACCGCATTTTTCCGGAACTGCCAGCCTTTGTTCTTCCCGGAATAACTGTCTTTCGGCGAAAAAATGATCCAGATCCGGTAAAGGGCAAAACAGAATACGGCACAGATCACGATCCCCGCGATCACCGCCCACGAGTTGCGGCGGGCGCGTTCGTCATCGCTGAGTTTGCCGATCATCTGCTCCGTGGTCTTGTCGGAGGAGCGTTTCAGAATGGATCGCAGCAGCTCCAGACGCTCCGTATCATTTTCCGGCAATTCTTCATCCCGTGCCAGCTGGAGTGCTTCGTTCAGCGGTTCCGTCATAAAAGTATAGACCATCTGACAGTTCCTGCCGTAGGGTTCCGGTTTTCCGTTCTGCACCGCATGATCGAAGATTTCCTGAAGACCTTCCGGAAAATATTTCAGATATTCATTGTATCCGTATTTTTTGAGCCATTGGGGACTGAGTGTTCTGCCCATACCGTTGGCAACCAGTACATCCGCGCGGATCTGTTTGGCTTCATCGGAATTGATAAATCGGATATACGCCCATGCCGCCTCACGGATCTCCTGCGCGCTGCACCATTCTCCATCCTGATTTTTTCTGCCTTCGATCCCCGCAAAGATCCCGATCATAATGGCATTGAGTTCCGTCCCCGAGGTCATGCCCTGTTTCAGCGGCGGAAATGGTCCGATCCCGATAAGGGAAAGATCTGCCGTCCCCGCCATACGCTGACTGTCCAGATATTCCACTTTCATCCCGATCCTGCCTTCCGCCCACAGATTCCGTGTCTGCGCCGCATTGTCGCCGGAAGAGAGAACCGTATAGCCGCGCTGTGTTTTTCCGTCAAGATCCGTCCAGGGTTCTGTGGCAAGACGGACATAGAAATCCAATGCCTGCGCCGCTTCCGCCGAACCGTAATCCGCGATCCAGTCCCCGTTTTCATCTTTCACCACGGCTTCGCCGCCGGCTGACCACAAAAATGCCATATAATCCCATGCCATCTGCTGACCGCTGGTCATGTGGATCCCGTATCTGCCTTTTGCCGGATCGGAAAGACTTCGCGCATAATACAGCAGTTCATTCCAGTCCCGGGGACCTTTTTCCGGATCCAGTCCCGCCTCCAGAAAAAGGTCTTTGCGCCACATCAGTACGCGTACCGCCAGATTGCCGGGCAATCCCCAAATGTATTCCCCCGCTTCGTTCCCCCCGATAGCCGGACCCTTCCGGCGGATCACAGGGCGGATCGGTTCTTCGATCTGCGCCATATAGGCTTCCACGGGATCGGTAAGAGTGCTGTCTCCCGCGATCCTGTCCCGGCGGATGAAGCCATCCAGCGGATAAAGAAAACTCTGCTGGATATAGGAATCGGACATCCGGAAATTCACATAGCTGAACACATCCGGCGCGTTTCCCCCCGCAATGGCAAGCATGATCTTGGATTCATCCTGGATCCCTGCAATGGTGATCCCGCTGAACGCCGTCATATCGATATAAGGATATTTCTTCTGAAATGCGCGGAACACCGCCAGATCCGCTTTGCTTTGGGGATCGGTCCGCTTCGGATCCGGCAATGACATCAAACGCAGCGGGATCCGTTTGTGTGCCTGCGCTTTTTCAGCGCGGACTTTATCTTCCGCCGTATTGATCTGCGGCGGAACAAAGGGCAGTGCCTCCTGTGCGATCATGTCATCGGAAGAATCTCTGATACTGTATTTTTCGGCAAGTCCGGACTGCCGGATCAAATAAAAAATTGCGGCTCCAGGCACTGCAAAAAAGATCAGAAGTGCAATCGTGATCCACAATTTTCTTTTATTTTTCCGCGATCCTTCCATTCCTCATTTCTCCGGATTTTTCTTCCTGACAGGCATACTATAATCTGTATTGTATTCTTTCTCAAGAAAGATCTGAAAAAAAAGTGAAAAAATCAGTATAAAAATGCCGGTCAAAGCCCCGGAACCGCTTTCTGTTCTTTGCCGGGGACCCACAAAATCGTGTCCGGCACCCCGTGAGAAAAGATTTTCACATTCCGGTAACGGGCACTCATCACTTCCAGATTGTAGGGCGTGAAAAGGTAAAGATAGGGCTGTTCCTCGTGGAGCAGTTTGTGAAATTTGTGATACGCTTCATTGCGCGGACCTTCATCAAAGGAACTGCGGATTGTTTCAATAAGTTTATCCGCTTCCGGATTGGCAAAGGAAATAAAATTGCTGGAACCCGGCGTATGGGCATTACTGGAATGCCAGAGCTGGAAGGGATCCGGCATGAGCGGCGTGGTCCAACCCATCATCGTCGCTTCAAATTTACGCTGTTCGATCCGCTGGATCACCACGGACCATTCCAATGAAAGCAGTTCCAGCCGGACTCCTGCCTTGGCAAAATCCTCCTTCAGCACCGGTGCGATCTTGGGATAATAGGGATTGGCATTGGGGAACATCAATGTAAAGGTGAAAGGCTTGCCGTCTTTATCCAGGATCCCGTCGCCATCGGTATCTTTCCAGCCTGCTTCAGCCAGAAGGGATTTGGCTTTTTCCACATCAAAAGGATAGGGCTGGATGGATTTATCGTAGGATGGCGAATCAATAAAGTTTCCGCCGGAAACCGGTCGCGCCAACCCCCGGTAAACATCCCGCAGCAATTTTTCCCGGTTCACCAGATGACTCAATGCCACACGCACCCGGCGGTCCTTGAACTTATCCAGATTCAGATTCAAGCCGATATAAGTATAAACCCGTGCCGGATATTTGATCTTGCGCAGTGTTCCGCCTTCGGCAAATTCCGGCGTGTCGGTATTGTTCAACCATTGTTCCGTGGTGATGTTATTGATGTCCAGATCGCCGGATCTCAATTTCTGGAATCGTGTTCCGGGGTGCTGCACCACCTCAAAAACATAGTCACGGATAGGCGGCATGATCCCGCAACGGCTGCCAAAATATTTCGGATAACGCTGGAAAATAAAGCGTTTCCCTTTTTCCCAGCTGACCAGACGGTACGGTCCGCATCCCACGATCATGCGGTTGCGTTCCGTATCATCATTGAATTTTTTGCCGTCGAAAGGTCCGTCGTAAGCGTGATACAGATGCCGGGGAAGGGGAGTAAGACCAAGCGTGATCTCCTTGGATAGAAAATACTTCTGCGACCAGACCACTTCAAATTCCAGATCGTTCAGCACCCGCACCTCTTTGATCCCGGAAAGGTAGCCGCGCAAGGGCGCAGCATCCACATCCGGATTCTTCACCGCGTCGATATAGAACTTGAAATCATGTGCCGTGACACGCACATTTTTCCATTCTTTCCCCGTGACCGGATCCGTGAAATCATGCCAGAGGATATTGTTCCGCAATTTGATATGCCAGGTCAGCTTGTCATCGGAAAGACTCCAGGATTCCGCAAGAAGCGGCTCGAACTTATCCAGATCCTCATAATTGCGCTCCGTCAGGGAACTGTTGGCGATCCCCCACAGCGCGGAAACAGTCGCTTCATTGTTGGTGAGCGGATTCAGATTCTCCACATCAGAGGACAGCGCGCGGACGATCCTGCCCCCGTTTTCTGCCGCCGGATCGAAAAATTCCGCATTGGCTCCCGGCACTCTCTGCGCCGCCGCAACTGCTCCCGGAGCGGATGAAAAACCGTGAAGACTGATCTTTTCCTGCATCGCTTTGAATTCATTTCGCATTTCATCCAGAGAAAAACGCATGGCATCCGCTGTACGGATCATGTGAAAAAAGAATACCGCCATCGCCGCCAGAAGCACCACGATCGCAAAACTCAAAATATAGGAAGATCTATTCATTGCTGTATTTTCTCCTTAATCTTTTTCAATTTCTTTTCCGTATTTTTCTCCGGGGAAGGATCGGTGATCGCCGCATCAGGCGTCAGATGAAATTCCATCTGTTCCAGCAGATTGATCTGTTCCTGTTCCGTTTTCTGCCGGGCTGTTTCCAGTTGATCCAATGCCGTACACGCCGCAAATCCGAGAAATACCGTCAGGATCATCAGCGCGATCATCAGCCACAAAAAAAAGGGATGGATCTTATTCTTCATCCGGCAGGACCTCCACCGGAGCAGATTTTTTCTGTTCCGCTTCCAATTCGGCAAGGATCATTTCCGCAGGTGTGAGATATTTCTTCTTGTTGTTGCAGTCCTTACAGCAGGGGACCACATTCCCGCGGACACTGCGTCCGCCCCGTGCCACCGGCACGATATGATCCATAGTCAGTTCTCCGGGCGGAAATTTTTTCCCGCAATAATGACAGATCCCTTTGGCAAGTTCATTTTTCCACCAGGAGGACGCACGCAATTCCCGTGCTTTTGCCCGTTCCTTTGCCACTTTTTTTGCATCCTGCGGCGGAATGTCGATCCAGTCTTCCATCGTATCTGTTCTCCTCAACTGCCGTAAAATGCTTTCGCCGCAAAACGGGAAAGAACTGCCGCCGCAAGAAATGCCAGTGCCATCCACAACACACTTGCCGCCGCGATCGCCGCCGCCTGAAGAAAAATCAAACCGAAAATCAGCAAGCCGATACTTTTCTGCACCTGACGCGGCAGGATCGGATAATGAAACAAACGGAAACACCAGTATGCCAGCACCAGAAAAACTGCTGCGGAAAGTGCAGAGATCCCGCCGCAAACCAGTTCATACCAGTTGTCAGTGGGCTTTTGGATCACCAGCGCAAAAAGTGTCGCGTAGGAAATGATCGCGCCGGAAAGAAAAATACGGTAGCCGGGGCGTTCCGGCAGCAGTTCCGTTTCGCTCTGTGCCGACCGGGAAAGTCCGTAGATATACAGAAAAACTCCTGTCGCAAAGATCAGAGGGACAGCATAACGGAAAATACTGATGGAATCCGCATATATATCGTACGCACCCGCCGCTCCCAGCAGAACACTCAAAAAACGGCACGCACCCATACGGATCAAACCCGCCGTTCCCCGTTCACCTGCCTCATTTTTACAGAAATTGTACCGGAAAATGCAAACCAGCAATACCGCCGCTGTCAGAAAAGATGCCACTCCCACCGACGCAAACACCAGGGTCAGCACCGCCGCCGCAATACAGGCGGCAACTGCCGCACGGATGGAAACCGCGTGAGACGGGATCGGGCGGAACGGGCGTTTTTCGCAATCCTCTTTCAGATCCGCCAGGTCATTGGAGATCAACCCCGCAATATACGCACACAGACTTGCC
The DNA here is from genome assembly GCA_045594005.1 of Victivallales bacterium. GTDB lineage: Bacteria > Verrucomicrobiota > Lentisphaeria > Victivallales > UBA1829 > SIG77. The sequence continues at coordinate 9,256 of JAZNXT010000079.1, read as the reverse complement.
AGCATCAATGGCACGATCCGCCACGCACAACCCGGCAGCCACACCCCCGTTGTTAGCAGAAAACCCGCCGCCGGATCACCCGGGACACTGAAAAGATTTGGCACACGCACCAGACGCAGCCAGCCGGTCAATGTTTTTTTCATGCGCTCTCTCCTCCACCGATCCGGAAAAAACGGTGGGCGTTTTCCGTGGTCATTTTTGCAACATCCTCCGTCGTCATCCGGAAAAGATCCGCCATGGCATCGGCTGTATGGATCAGAAATGCCGGGTGATTCACCTTTCCCCGGTGCGGTACCGGCGCAAGATAGGGTGAATCCGTTTCCAGCATGATCCGTTCCCGGGGCATGGCACTGACCACTTCCCGGATGTTATCCGCTCTGCGGAATGTCAGCATCCCCCCCACACCGAACATGGCACCCAATGCGGCAAACCGTTCCATCCATTGAACGGTCCCCGCAAAAGAATGAAGTTCAAACCGTCCGCCGTCCGCGGCAAAATCGGAAAGAATGTCAAAGCAGTCGGCATACGCCCGGTCACTGTCGTCTTTGTCGCGGCAATGGACGATTGCGGGCAGATCCAGCTCTTTTGCCAATCCGAGAAAATCCCGGAATACCCTGATCTGTGTGTCCCGCGGCGAAATATCGTAATAATAATCCAATCCCAGTTCACCGATGGCGATCAGACGGGGCATGGCGGTAAATTCCCGGTACGCGGAAACATCCTCTTTCATTTCCTGCGATTCATGGGGATGCACGCCCGCCGCAAAATAGATCTGTTCCGATGCCGCCGCAAAGGCTCCGCTGCGCCGGGAGTTTTCCATTCCGGATGAACAGAACAGCAGCTCATTCACGCCCGCAGATCCCGCTCTTTCCAGATAGGAAACGGGATCCGGGTCTTCGTCTGTAAGGTGAACATGGGTATCGAACAGCATCATTGATCCGTCGTGGGCTGGTTGTTTTGCGGCGGAGCTGCCGCCGGCTTCGGTGCCTGACGGGTGAGCCAGCCGGATTCCGTCACCGTAAAAAGACTGTACGGCGAGATCCAGAAAAGAGTGAGGAACGAATAAAATCCATACACATAGGACCACAGGGATTTCTTTCTGTCATACCGCTGTGCAAAAACAAATGCCGGCAGCGTTGACCAGAAACAGATGGATACCGTCAATCCGAGCCAGAAGGAATACGCATGGATCAGCATACACTGGACCGTGTAATAGGCAAAAAGGATGGGTGCGATCATCCAGAAGATCTGTACCAGCAGATTTGCCTGCATCCCGGTCAGTTCCCCATTGTTCAAATCAAAACGCCTGTAGGCAAATTTGCTCATGGAATAATTTTCCCGGACATTGCTGCGGCTCCAGCGGATCATCATTTTGCAAAGCCCTTTGTAAGTGGTGGGCATTTCCGTATAGATCGTGGCTGTCCGCTGAAATACGATCCCCCAGCCTTCCCGGATCAGAATATTGGTGATGGCACGGTCTTCCCCGATATTGGCAGGTTTCCCGAAAAACTTTTCGTTCACCCATTCATTCATGTGGGGCAGGATCGCTTCCCGCCGGTAGGCACTCAATGCACCCGGTGTGCAGAGAACTGCCCGCACCATACTTTGAGCAGACCGCAGAAATTCAAAGCCGAAAACAAAACTCACATCCAGCATTTTCGGGATCATGCCGCCATCGGTGTTCAGCACGCGGATATTTCCGGCAACACCGCCGATGGAGGGATCTGCCGCAAAGGGAGCCGCGATCTCCCGGATCGTATCCGGCAGCACAATGGAATCACTGTCGATGGTCACGATCACTTCCGCAGAGGACACCAGCAAGCCTTTGTAAAGCGCGTTCCGTTTTCCTGCATTTTTCGGCAGATCCATGGCGATCAACCGTCCGCCGCCTTCGCTGACGGCGGTGTGCATCCATTCCCAGGTGTCGTCTTTACTGCCGTCATTTACCGTGATGATCTCCAGTTTGTCTTTTGGATAATTGCTGGCAAGCAGGCTTTTCAATGTTTCAGAAACCTGCTGTCCTTCATTGAATGCCGGTACGATCACTCCGAGCGTTGGCAGTTTGGAATCATCATCCGGAACCGGATAAGTCTTGTATTGCATCACCAGCAGGATCTGCCATGCGAAAAAGACCACATTCACCACCATCAGCACAAATCCCGCATAAAGAAAGAGATACAGCGGATAATCGTAAAATGCCTTCGAGGGAATAAAATCAACGAACAGGAAAAAACAGATCAAGCCTGCCGCGAGAACTGCAAAAAGCAGATACATGAACACAGTCTGCCCGCCGGATATTTTCCGGTTGGCAGTGCTTTCATGGAGTTTTATGATCTCGTCGCGCGTCATTGTCTTTTCTGATTCTTTCCGGTGTGATCCGTTTATCTTATTAATATAGCACCGGTTTCGTGTTTTCGCAAACCGGATTAAGTGTTTTTATGTTTCTCCGGGATCGGCAGTCCCAATTCACGCATCACGATCTGAAGATCATGCCACGCATCCGCTTTCTTCCGGGGATCCCGCAGGAGAAATGCCGGGTGGAAAGTTGGCAGCATCCTGATCCCGTGATAATCAAACCAGGTCCCGTGAACGCGGGAGATCCCCCGCTGATTCAACAGATACAGCAGCGGCACCGCGCCAAGCAGCACGATCACCTGCGGTTTTACCAGCTCGATCTGCCGTTCCAGATACGGCAGACACATCTTTGCTTCATCCGGTTCCGGATTCCGGTTTTCCGGCGGACGGCATTTCACGATATTGGCAATATATACATCTTTTTTCCGGTCAAGCCCCATGGCTCCGATCATCCGCGTAAGCAGTTCACCAGCCCGTCCGACAAAGGGAAGACCCTGAAGATCTTCATCCCTGCCGGGTCCTTCGCCGATAAACATGATCCGCGCATCGGGATTGCCGTCCCCGAACACCACATTGGTACGGGTTTGACACAGTCTGCATTTTTCACAGCACATCGTTGCCTGATGCAGACTTTCCCAATCCAGCGTATTTACCGTGCCGGACGCAGAAACAGGCACAGGACGGGCTGCAGGCATTACCGCCGCCGGAGCAGGGCGTTCCGCCGGAACAATGACCGCTTGCTGCGGCGGAGTCTGTATCGGAGCAGGCACTTGTTTCTTTGCCGGAGCTTCACCGAACAGCGCATCCAGCGTTTCCGCAGAAACTTCCGCCGCAGACATTTCTTTCAGGCAGACAATGATTTCATCGAAAAGATCGGGTTTTCTCATACTTTATTTATCCTCGCAAATATAACAGATGATCATTTTTCCGTCAGATGGGGCAATGCCTCTCCGCAGAGATGCAGTGAACCGCACAGTACACGCCACGCACCATCCGGATATCCTTCCTTCAGTGCATCCGCCAATGCCATGCCGTCAGCAGGCAGATCACAGGAAAGATCTTTGTGCAGCTGGTCGATGAGTTCCGCTTCACTGCGGCTGGTCCGCATGGTATCCATGTGAATGAAACGGAAGGACAACGCCAGGGGGATCAATGCACGCATCCCGCCCGCAGTATCCTTATCTGCAAATGCACCGAAAAGAAAATGGAACTTTTCGCCCGGCATGACTTCCCGTAAAGTTTGTGCAAGCACAACTGCACCTTCCGGATTGTGTGCGGCATCCACGATCAGTTTCCGTTCCGGGAAGATTTGAAAACGGGCATCCCAACGGGTCAGCGCGAATCCTGCCAACGCTTTTTGCAGATCGAAAGAAAGTATATTTTTTCCGTGCAGATATTTCAAAACAGCATAGACCAACGCCGCATTTTCCCGCTGATGAGGCCCCATCAACGGCGTTTGCAGTACCGTTCCGTCGTACAACTTGAATGTCTGCAATGCCGCAGTCTTATCTTCAGAAAGCGCGATGTCGATCTGCTGGTCCTCCGGGATCGCGGCAGAGGGAATGTAAGGAGCATGACATTCTTTCGCGCGGTCGAAGATTACATTTTTCGCTTCCGGCGGAGTCATTTCCGCCACGAAAACGGGGACATTTTCTTTGATGATTCCCGCTTTTTCAAAAGCGATCTTTCCCAGTGTATCACCCAGCCGTTCCGAGTGTTCCAGCGAGATGCCTGTGATCACGCTTGCCGCCGGAGTAACGATATTGGTGGAATCCAATCTGCCCCCCATCCCGGTTTCCCAAAGCACCACATCCACTTTGTTTTTTGCAAACAACATGGCTGCAATGGCAGTGGTTGCCTCAAAATAGGTGACCTTCATTCCCTCCTGTTCCATTTCTGCGATCACTTTGCGCAGGGGCGCGATACACTGTGCCACATCTTCATCTGAAGCATCTCTGCCATTGATCTTGAAGCGTTCCCCCACATTCACCAGATGGGGAGAAGAATAAAAACCGGTCTTCAAGCCGGCGTTCCGCAAGGCGGATTCCAGCAGCGCACAGGTGGAACCTTTTCCGTTGCTGCCCGCAACATGGATAAAAGTCAGATCCTTTTCCGGATTCCCCAGACGGCGGAACACTTCCCGCGTCTGATCCAACCCCAGTTTGATCCCGAAAAATTCCAGTGACGCCAGAAACGCCAGCGGATCCTGTATTTCCTGATTTGTCATAAACAGTCAGCCACCGGCAGATTTATCAATGGAGGACCGGGGACCAGTCAGGCTGGAATACTTTGGATCTGCCGCCCACGAGACGGCGGGTTTTCCCCAGCCAGGTATCCACAACGTAGAGCGTTCCTCCATTACAATAGACCACATGGCGGCCATCGGGAGCCCAGGAGGGACTTTCCCCCACGATCTCCGGAGAATCGCCGAATCCGATTTTTTTCATCTGAAACGAATTGTTCTGCATTTCCGCCACAGTGATCAGATAAGAGCCGCCCACCCGTGCAGCATAGACAAGATTGTTGCCTTCCACGTCCGGTTTCACCCGTTCACTTCCCCGGAGATTGCGGAGGCGGACAGATGTTTTGTCGCCGAAGGGGGAAATACTGTAAAGATTGGGGACCCCGGTCGATCCGGAAACATAAATGATCCGGTTGTCCGGCGTCCATACCGGACTGGATTCTGCTGCTTTATCGTAGGTCAGCCGCACCAGATCCCCGCCTTCCGTGGGTCTGACATAAAGATCCACCTGATTGTTCCGGCTGAGGACCAATGCCACATATTTTCCATCGTAGGAAAGTGTACCGCCTGCGTTCAGCCCGTTGTAACGGGTGAGGGGGCGGCTCTTGGCAATATCAAAACGGTATTGGATCAGATTTGTGTAGGCGTTCCCGTAGTAACAGTAAACAAAACTTCTGCCGTCGCGGGTCCATACCGGTTCCACGGAAAGGGAGTTGTTCCGGGTCAGGCGCGTAATGTTCCCGCCATCGAAATCACACATATAAATTTCCCGTTTTTTCGGACCTGTTTCCGCAGAAAAAATGACTTTGGAACTGCAAATGCCCGGAACGGAAAATTCTTTTTTCAATACGGCATCCACCCCTTTGGCGGAGCGTTTGCGTTTGTCCGGCTCCGTGATCCGGAGATCTGCGATCTTTCTGCCTGCACCGTTGGAAAGGGAAAGCGTGAGGGTATTGCCGTTATCGCTGCCGGAAAGCACATAATCCGTTGTTTCATTTCCGCCTTTGCGGACATCGAACCAGCCGCAGTGCCGGAGGTCGGAATCGATCTGTTCACTCAATGCGGGATCGCCGTTGATCCCCTGAAAACGGATCGTGGGATTGGCGCGTCTGCCTTCCCGTTCGATCACAATGGAATTACCCTGTTCCTGTGCCGCGATATCAGCCTGTGCATTGAAGAATACCAATCCCGCCGCAAGTACCGCACTGCAGCGGCAAAAACATTTTGAAAAATTCATTTTTTATATCTCCATCTTTTATTTTTTCTGATCAGGACCATTCATCTTCAGTCGTTTCATTTTCGGCAGGTGCCGATTTCCCGGGATCTTCTGTTTTTACCTCCGGTTTCGCCGCAGGTTTCACTTCCTGTTTCACCTCCGGTTTCGCCGCAGGTTTCACTTCCGGTTTTACCTCCGGTTTCGCCGCAGGTTTTACTTCCTGTTTCACTTCCGGCTTTGCAACGGGTTCCGCTTCCGGCTTGCTGTCGCCGTCCTCTTCCTCTTCTGCTTCTTCATCGGCATCCTGTGTTTTTTCCGGAGCCGCATCGACTTTCTTTTTCTTTTTCTTTCCGGTATCTGCGGATTCTTCGCTTTCTTCATCATTTTCTTTCAGATAAGCGATTTTTTCCGGAACCACAAAAATATCGTCCACTTCAAAAGCGAATACGCGTTCTGTGACCTGTTTTCCTTTTCCGCCACGGGCAACTTTGTATTTGATTTCCCGGACTCTTCCGCAGATCGCCACAATATCTTCTTCATTGAGCAATGCGATTTTTTTCACCAGTTCCGGTTTGCCTTTTGTGGGCGCATACACCGAAAATCCGCTTGCACTGCTTTTGACCGTCAACACCCGGAAACGGTCCGGACGGTATTTTTCCTGAATGTTTCCTGTGACATCTTTTGCGCCGAGGTAGATCCCCACCAGCACGATCTGTTTGCCCTTCTGATCGTGGGGAGCGAGCCGGGCCACATCGATATCCATGACTTCTGTAAAGTTGCGGACTTTCTGCTGCCGCAGCATTTCTGTGATTTTTTCCGTATCGAAATTCTGTCCGTACATCCAACCTGATGCACAGCAGAAGATCAATGCGGCAGTAAACATTTTTTTGATATTCATCGGTTCTCCATTCCCATCCATTTTCCGGCATGCCGGAAAGAATATTTACATTACTATATTAAATAACACCTGAAAAGATACTCCGGAAAAAAAATTTTTCAAGTAAAAAATACAAAATACTTGCAAAGAAGTCACGCAGATGGTATATTTTTGCCATGGAAACGAAAAATAATCACATACACGATCCGAAATTCTGGCTGCCGCCGCTTTATTTTGCGGAGGGACTGCCTGCTGCCGTCATCACTGAAGTCTCGCTGCTGCTTTTTCAGTTTTTCGGGATGAGCAACAGTGCCATCGCGTTCTGGACCAATTTTCTCGGACTTGTCCCGCTGATTTTTGTCAAGATCTTCTGTGCGCCGCTGGTGGATATGCTTTCCACCCGTCGCCGGTGGATCATCAACGGGCAATTCATTCTTGCATGTTTGTTTTTTGCAGTATCGCTTGTCTGTTTTACGGCAACGCCGATCCCGCTGCTGATCACATTGTTTTTCTGTGCATCCCTTGTTTCCGGGATCCACGATATTGCCGCCGATGGTTTTTATATCATTGCTTTGAACGATCATGAACAGGCTCTTTATTCCGGATTGCGCAGTGTGTTTTTCCGTGTGGCAATGGTGGTGGGCAGCGGTGTTTTTGTGGTCTTTGCCGGATTATTGGTGAAATACGATATCGTTCCGGAACGGTATGCCTGGATCATTTCCATGTTCACTGCGGCTCTCATGCTGGGCGGGATCGCTTTTTACTGCCGGATCATGCTGCCATGTGCCGCGGGCGATATCCCCGGAAAAGAGATGGCGGGGAAACAGTTGTTTGCAGACTTTGTGCAATCGTTTCTCACATTTTTCAGGAAGGAACATGTGTTGGAAGTGCTGCTGTTCCTGCTGTTGTACCGGCTGGGAGAGGCACAGCTCCTGGTGATGTCCAAACTTTTTCTGCTGGGGGAAGATGGTCTTCATCTTCCGAAAGATCAATATGGTATGATGGTGGGTGTGGCAGGCGTGCTGATGATGCTTGCCGGGGGAGTGCTTGCCGGATTTCTGGCGGCACGGTACGGTTTGAAAAAAATGCTGCTGCCTATGGCTTTTGCCATTAATGCACCGGATGTATTATATCTGCTGCTGGCATTTCTTTCTGCACCGCCGGTATGGTTCACCGGATCCTGTGTCGCGGTGGAGCAATTCGGATACGGTTTCGGTTTTACCGGATTCATGCTGTTCATGGTGTGGTTTGCTTCCACGGGTAGCGATCATTTCAAGACCGGACATTTTGCTTTGATGACAGTTTTCATGATCATCGGGATCCGTCTGCCGGGGATGCCTTCCGGCTGGATCGCGGAAAAATTGGCGGAGCAGGCATTTTTCGGCTGGACGGAATATCAGCTGTTTTTCCTGTGGGTGCTGATCTGCACCATTCCCGGATTCCTTGTCACTGCCCGGGTGAAAGGGATCGTTCCGGCGGATTACGGACGGAAAAAACGGGATGTCTGAAACATTTTTTCCGGAAATTATCTTTGATATTGAAATTTTCTTAATTTTTTTTCCTGCAAGCCCTTGCAATTTTCATAAAGCGCATTATTGTAGTCAATGAACCGGGTGATACGACGCCGGGATCACGAGGATCTCTGCGGTAAACTGTAGTCCGGAAAAACAGGTGATCATCCTCTGTGTAAACAATAAAAAAACAGATCAAAAAAAACGGTTACTTTGTAGCGGACGCTTTCCCGGATCGGGTCGATCTTTTGCTGTGGTCGTAACACTATCGTTCCCTTCAAATTCTGCTTTGTTCAGAAAAATCTGTCTTACTGCTGATCTGTTATTATTTTTTGACGGAGTGATTACCGGATTCTAAACATGGCGGCGGGAGCCGCGAAAGGAAAGCCAGCATGAATATTTATGTTGGAAACATGCCGTATTCTATGACGGATGCCGAAGTAAAGGAACTTTTTGGTGCGCACGGGACTGTGGATGCTGTCCGTATCGTGATGGACCGTGATTCCGGAAGACCCAAAGGTTTTGCCTTTGTGGAAATGAACAATGCTGATGAAGCAAATGCGGCTATCGCTGCCATCAACGGCTCTCAAGTCGGCGGCAGAGCTTTGGTCGTGAATGAAGCCCGTCCCCGGGAAGATCGCCCCCGTCCTCCCCGTGGAGACCGTCGCGGCGGTTTCGGTGGCGGAGATCGCCGCCGGTTCTGATAATTTTTCAGAGATCGAATTGCGATTGCAGCGGAGCGGAGAAGAAAAAACTCCCTCCGCTTTTTTGTTGAGGTAATTTCAAAATCCCTCAAAAACTCTGAATCGCTTTCGCTTCGATTGGCAAAAGGAGCATTTTCGGTGATTACTCTACGAGTAGTCACACTCAAATTACCTTTCACCACTCATTGCGAACAGCATCTTCATCTTTTTTTTGAATGACTTTTGAAATCACCTCCGGGCAACATCAAAAGTCCTCAAAAACTCTGAATCGCTTTCGCTTCGATTGGCAAAAGGAGCATTTTCGGTGATTACTCTACGAGTAGTCACACTCAAATTACCTTTCACCACTCA
>JAZNXT010000078.1:0-60235 GCA_045594005.1 Victivallales bacterium | reverse complement strand
CAGCAGGAGCAGCAGGAGCAGCAGGAGCAACGACCTGACGGGTCTCATTCATTTCGTTTGGCAGGGTCGGTGCGGCAGCGGCAGGGGCATGCTGTGCGGCAGCGGCGATCTGCGTTTTTGTCATCGTTTGAGTTGCAGTGGGTTTTGCCGGAGCTTTGGCTTTGCCGAAGACCAATTTCTTTCCGCCGGCACCGCCGGACGGTTTCCCGAAAGTCAATTTTTTGCCGCCTGCGGGTTTTGCGGCAGGTGCGGCAGGGGCGGCATCAGCCGGATACATGGTTCCTCCGCACTGCGGACAGGGGAATTCAGCCACAGGTTGATCCAATTCGCCGGACACACCACAATTTTCGCACTTCATGATATACGCCATGATACAGACTCCTCAAAAGTGTTGATATTTGATATTTTTATTGCTTCCGTTATTTTTTGGCGATGGCGACAGCACATGCCACGCCGTTCACATCGGTTTCCGCAGCCTCGGCAGCCACGGTATTCAATTCATCGCCCAGTGTTTCACCGCAGATCACAGAGGAATATTCCTGCGCCGCCGCGATCAATGCGGGATCGGCAGAAGTCAATGTGATGCTGATGCGGTCAGACACATCCAGACCGGTTTCCTTACGGAGATTCTGGATCTTGCTGACGATTTCGCGGGCATAGCCTTCCCGGATCAGTTCATCGGTCAATTCCGTTTCCAATGCAATGGTGATCGCGTTGTCTGTTGCCACACAAACACCCGGTTTTTCCTGACGGATCACGCTCAAATCTCCGGCGGTCAGCGGCACAACAGTACCATCGGCAAGCGTCACGGAAACTTCTTCGCCCCGCAGTACGGAGGCAATGGCTGAACTTTCCAGTTTCTGGATCAATGCGGCGGCTTCTTTCATTTTTCCGCCAAGACGCGATCCCAGTGCTTTGAAGTTGGCTTTCGCAGAAAGATGGACCAGTTCTTCTTCATCGGCAAGAACATCCAGTTTCTTCACATTCAATTCTTCCGCCACGATAGATGCGTTTTCTTCCAGCATTTTGCGGACTTCACCATCCAGAGAAACCACAATGGCACGGGCAAGCGGCTGACGCACCTTCAAAGACCGCTGGGTACGGAGGAAACGACCGAGAGAAACAGTACGCATGGTGAGATCCATCTGTTTTTCCAGATATTCATCTCTGCGCCAGGTTTCCGCCACCGGGAAATCGCACAAATGCACTGATTCCGGCATGGATTCCGTGCGGAGAGAACGATAGATCTCTTCCGTCAGACACGGAATGAAGGGAGCGGCTGTCTTGACAAATGTGATTAGCACATAGTACAATGTTGCATAGGCATCGGCTTTATCCGTATCGTTCTGGCTTTTCCAGAAACGGCGGCGGCTGCGGCGGATATACCAGTTGGTCAGGCTGTCGGCAAAGGCTTCAAAACGGTTTGCCGCTTTCTGCAGCTGATAAGCATCCATAGCGGAACGGATCTCGTCCACCATATCCGCCAATGCGGAAAGGATCCATTTATCCAGCGGGTTGGCAGGATTTTCCGGAGCCACCGCATCGCCTGCCGGGGGAGTCCAGTTATCCAGATTCGCATAGGTGATGAAGAACTGGAAACTGTTCCAGATGGGCAGGAGGACCGAACGGAGGACTTCTTTGATACCGTCTTCGGAGAACTTCAGATCTTCTGCGCGGACCACTTGAGATTCCAGCAGGAACAGACGGAGCGCGTCTGCGCCGTAGCGTTCCACCACATACATGGGATCGGGATAATTTTTCAGGCGTTTACTCATTTTCAGCCCGTTTTCCGCCAGGATCATACCGTTGACGATCACATTGAGTGCGGCGGGTTTGTCAAAGAGTGCGGCGGCAAGCACGGTGAGCGTGTAGAACCAGCCGCGCGTCTGATCCTGACCTTCCCCGATAAAGTCGGCAGGGAAATGTTTGTCGAAGAACTCTTTATTTTCAAAGGGATAGTGATTCTGTGCATAGGGCATGGATCCGCTTTCAAACCAGCAGTCGAAGACTTCCGGGATACGGCGCAGCACAGTGCCGTTGGCGGTAACGATCTCCAGATCATCTACAAAATGTTTGTGGATATCCGTGATCTTTTTGCCGGTGAGTTCTTCCAGTTCCGCCACAGATCCGACGCAGACCGTTTCGCCGGTTTCCACATTGCGCCAGATGGGGATCGGACAGCCCCAGTAACGGTTTCTGCTCAAGTTCCAGTCGCGGGCATTTTCCAGCCATTTGCCGAATCTGCCTTCTTTGATGTGACCGGGGATCCAGGTCATCTGCGCATTGGCGGCAAGCATTTTTGCTTTGACCTTGTCAATATTCATAAACCAGGTGGGGATCGCCTTGTAGATAAGAGCAGAATCGCAACGCCAGCAGTGGGGATAGCTGTGTTTGACGGTGCTTTTCACCACCAGTTTGCCTTCGGCTTTCAGCCATTCGATAATGGCTTTGTCCGCAGATTTCACAAACTGACCCTGATAATCCGGAACCAGTTCATTGAAGCAGCATTCATCGTCCACCGGACAGACTGCGGGGATACCGTTCGCCTTGCCCACCTGATTATCGTCTTCCCCGAAAAGCGGAGCGATGTGAACGATACCGGTACCATCTTCCGTGCTGACATAATCGGCTGTCACCACACGGTATGCACCGTTTTCCACGAAGTCGAATCCTTCTTTGATCTGCTTGTATTCGGAGCCGACCACCAGATAGCCGCCCTGTGCTTTTTCGCCGAGGAAGAAGGGGAACAGCGGTTCGTACTGAAGTCCGGCAAGATCTTTTCCTTTATAGCGTTCCACAATGGCGGGCATGGCATCTTTTTTGTAGTAGGCACTCATACGCGCTTCTGCCATGATGTAGAATTCGCCATTGTCTTCCACCTTCACATAATCCAGTTCCGGACCGACAGCCAGAGCCATATTGCTGGGGAGTGTCCACGGGGTGGTGGTCCAGGCGATGATGTAGGTGTTTTCCGCATTTTTGAGTTTGAAACGGACAGTCACAGTGGGATCGGAAACTTCCTGATACCCCTGACTTGCTTCGTGCTGTGCCAGCGGTGTGGAACAACGGGGGCAATAGGGCTGGACGCGGAATCCTTCGTAGATCAATCCCTGATCCCAAAGCTGCTTGAACACCCACCAGATGGACTCCATATAGGGGGTATCCATCGTGCGGTATCCGTTATCGAAATCCACCCATCTGCCCATACGGGTGACGATGGATTTCCATTCTTCGGTATAACGCAGCACGATACCGCGGCAGGCTTCATTGAAGTTGCCGATCCCGTACTTTTCGATTTCCTTCTTGCCGAATTTTTCCAGATCCATTTCTTTGGCAAGCTGTTTTTCCATTTCGTTTTCCACCGGCAGACCGTGGCAGTCCCAGCCGAAAGTACGGCGGCAGTATTTGCCCAGCATGGTCTGATACCGGGGAATCACGTCTTTGATGGTCCCGGCGAGGAGATGGCCGTAATGAGGCAATCCGGTAGCGAAGGGAGGTCCGTCATAAAAAACGTATTCAGGACAGCCTTTGCGGTTCTGCAAAGACTGTTCAAAGGTGTTGTTTTCCTGCCAGAAACGCAGGGTGGCTTCTTCGATTTTGGGGAATTCAGTTTCCCCGGATACAGGTTTGAACATTTTTCTCATCCATGTTTTGTTAGTTGTTTCAGTATGCAATTATTTTTATAATATAGCATACTTCCGCGATTTTACTAACAGATGAGATGGAAAATATCAAATTTTTTCTGCTGTACTGCTTACGGCAGCTCCAATTCCTTTTCCATGGTGCAGAAATTTTCGTATCCGTCTTCCGTAACTGCCACCAGATCCTCCAGCCGGATCCCGCCCCATTCCGGATCGTAAAGACCGGGTTCCACACTGACAACGGCATTGACCGGCAGGGGTGATTTATTGGCGGGAGAAAGGCGTGGCTGCTCGTGAATATCCAGCCCCACGCCGTGTCCGAGACCGTGGAAAAATCCGCAGGGATCACCATTGGCATTTTTGTATGTCATGAAACCATCGGATTCCATGGATCGGGCGGCACAGTTGTGGACGGCTTCACCGGTCACACCCGCCCGGAGCATGGCAAGTGCTTTTTCCGAGGCTTTGAGAACGGAATCGAAAGCGCGTTTCACCACGGGTGCAGCAGATCCCTTGCAGAAAGTCCGGGTCATATCTCCCCAATATCCATGGATGTCACTGCGCGGAAAAATATCACAGACCACCGGGGTATGAGCATAGATGGGACCGCTGCCGGTACAATGGGGTGCTGCGCCGTCACAACCACCTGCAATGATAGTATGTTCCGCAGAACAGAATTTGCGTTTGAATTCCGCTTCCACTTCGCAGCGCAGATACTCACTGGTCAGGATCTCACCATCTTTCCGGACGAGCATATTATGACAGTTTACCGATGCGGAAATGATCATATCCCGCACCATCATCATGGCATCCTGCGTGATGCGTTCCATTTCGCGGATCTTCTCCAGTTCGTCACTCCGTTTCACGGTCCGCTGCGGGAAAAAATCACCTTCCGCCACAGTTACGGTATAACCTTTTTCCCGGAGCATATCGGCATACCCGACCGGAAAAGAGGGCGGCACGATCCAGCCCTCCACCATTGCAAATTCCGTCAATGCGGCAAGCACAGGCGGGCGTGCATCCCGGGGATATTTTTTCATAAAATCGCCGTAATCGATGACGGTGACATCGCTGTTGGCTTCGGTTTTTGCCCGGGAGAGTTCCAATGCGGAGACCACCAGATGGCGTTTGCCTTCCGGGTCTTCAAAATAGATGAATTCATCGGAGGCTTTGAAGCCGCCGCCGTAAAGGATATTGCTGTCTCTGCCGTCTGCGGCAATGAGTCTGCCCACATTATTTTTTTCCATAAAACACGCGCTCCTGACTTGTAAAATGCGATTTTTACAGTAAATTTACATTGGTTGGAATATACAACAAACACCAGTGAAATGCAAACGGGAAAGAAAGATTTATTATGACTATGACAGTGAATGTGATCGTTGCAGTCTTCGGTGCCTATCTTGCAGGCTCGATCCCCTTCGGGCTTTTGATCGGGAAGCTGAAAGGGATCGACATCCGCGAACACGGGAGCGGCAATATCGGAGCCACCAATGTGACCCGCGTGGTGGGTAAAGGCTGGGGAAAAGTGTGTTTTGCATTGGATCTGATCAAAGGTGCGCTGCCGGTGCTGCTGGTCAAAATGTTTTTCTGCGATGATTACGGTCTGCTGCCGTCCGTTGCCGCACTTTTTGCAGTGGCGGGTCACATGTTTCCGGTCTGGATCGGCTTCAAAGGCGGCAAAGGCGTTTCCACCGCTGCCGGCGCGATCCTGGCATTATGTCCGGTACCTCTGCTGACGGCATTGCTCACCTGGGTGATCGTTTTTCTGCTCAGCCGTTATGTCTCACTGGCAAGTATCCTGGCGGCGGCACTGCTGCCGGTCTATGCGTGGATCTGGAACAGATTGGGGCTTGGTCTTGCGGCATCTTCTGTGGAACTGGGGCTGCTCACGCTTCTGGCGGTGCTTTCCATTGTGAAACATTCTTCCAATATCAAACGGCTGCTGAACGGAACAGAAAACCGTTTTGACAAAAAGCCGAAAACAGAACATGAGGCGGAAAAATGAAAATTGCAGTTCTGGGTGATGGAGGCTGGGGAACAGCTCTTGCTCTGACCGCATACCGGAACGGACATGATGTAATCGTCTGGGGAGCGTTTCAGGAAAATGTGGATGCGGTCAATACGGATCATACGAACCGTTTTCTTCCGGGCGTGACACTTCCTGCGGATCTGCCGTTCACCACCGATATGGCGCGGACCGTGAAGGGAGCCTCCATTGTGATGCTGGCATCGCCGTCTCAATATCTGCGCGGCACACTGGAAAAACTTGCCCCGCATCTTGACCGGAAAAAACAGATCATTATGGATATATCCAAGGGCGTGGAAAGCGGAACATTGCTGCGGATGAGCGAACTTTGCGATAAGATCCTCGGAAAAACGCGCTATGTGGCATTTTCCGGACCAAGCCACGCGGAAGAAGTTGCACGGGAAGTCCCCACAGCCATTGTGGCGGCGTCTGCAAGCACTGCGGCGGCAAAAATCGTTCAGAAAGCATTTATGAACGATTTTCTGCGGATCTATACGGCACGGGATGTTGTGGGTGTGGAACTGGGCGGAGCATTGAAAAATGTGTTTGCCATTGCCGCAGGGATCATAGATGGTGCCGGATTGGGAGATAATACCAAAGCTGCGTTGATGACCCGGGGGATCACGGAAATGGCGCGGCTCGGAGAAAAACTCGGCGGGAAAAAGCGGACTTTCAGCGGACTTTCCGGGATCGGAGATCTGATCGTGACCTGTATGAGCCGTCACAGCCGCAACCGTTATGTGGGTGAGGAACTCGGAAAAGGCAGAAAACTGGATGAGATCATCCGTTCCATGAACATGGTGGTTGCAGAAGGAGTGAAAACTTGTGAAGCGGCATACGCACTGGCACAGAAAGCAGATGTGGAAATGCCTCTGCTGGAAGGAGTTTACCGCGTCCTGTATGAAAATATGGCTCCGGCGGATGTGCTTCATGGATTGATGACAAGAAAAGCGAAACCGGAAGACGATTGATGCGGAAAAAGATTTACAGTTCGATCATCCTTCTTTTTCTGTTGATATTTTTCTGCGGAAATGTCAGCGGACAGCAGGATCTGCTGGCGTTATCCGACCGGGAAAAAATGACGCTTCAGCGGTTGGGGGGGAAGCTGGATAAAAACGGCAATATTTTCCTGCGGGGGATCACCATTGACCGCCGCACGAAAGAGATCGCATTTCCCGCAGTGACCAATATCCGGGAAGGCACCATTGAAGTCATTATCACCACGGAGATCGGGCGTACTCATGAAAGTTTGTTCATCACGCAGATCGATCCCTTTCTGCTGCAGCTTTCTCTGATCCTTGCCGGATACCGGAACGGTCCCGTGGAAAGCACAAAACAACTCCGTGCGGGAGATGCGTTTGACCTGATTGTGAAACTGAAGAACGGTCAGGAGGAAAATGCGGAACGCTGGCTTTACAATGCCACTGCAAAAAAGGATGTGAAAAGCGGCGGGCTCATCTTCATCGGCTCCAATTTTCTCAACGGGGAATGTATGGCATCCAAAGAAGGGAACCTTATCGACATCAACAGCAATGACGAAAATTCCATTCTCTGCATGAAGCTGCCGCAGGAGGAACTCAAATCCGAATTTATCGCCGTTACAGACCGGATCGTGAAACCGGGAAAAGACGGTGTGGAGGAAGTTGCCGTAACTCTGATCCTGCGTCCGAAAAAGGAAAAGGTGAAATAATGAAGTGCGGCGATGAATATACTCTGGATTTTCTGCAGAAGGAATTCCGCTGTATGCGGTGCGGAAACTGCTGCCGTAAACACGGAACTGTGCGTCTTTCCAATGTGGAGATCGTTCAGATCGCCGCTTTTCTGGAATTGGATGTATATCAGTTTACAGAGCAATACACCGCACTTCTGCCGGACAGAACAGGGCTGACCATCGCGGAACACGAAAACGGCGACTGCATATTCTACACGGAAGCGGGCGGAGGAGGCTGTCTGATCCAGCCGGTGAAACCCAAACAGTGCCGTGACTTTCCCTTTTTCTGGCGATTCCCGGGCTGGGATGATGTCTGCGAAGGCGGAAAACGGTTGAAAAAACAGAAAAATCATGATATAGTATAACAATATCTTACACTTACGAAAGGAAACAGCAGATGTACCCGAAGATCTATCTTGCCATTGATAACTGTGTGGCATCAAAACGCTGGTGCGAACCGGCTCACTGGATGAAACTTTTTGCCGATTGCGGCGTATATTATGTGGAGGCAAGTGCCGATAATGAGATCGACCCGCTCTACACCGAAAAAAGCTATCTTTCCGATTGGGCGGATGCCGTCCTTGCCGATGCAGATAAAACCGGCGTCAAGGTGATGAATCTCTATTCCGGACACGGCACATACGCCACCCTCGGGCTGGCGCATCCCGACAGACGCATCCGCGAACGGATCCATCACGACTGGCTGGACCGGATGGTGGATCTTGCCGCAAAAATGAACGCAGGCCTCGGTTTTTTCTGTCACGCTTTCGATCAGAGTACATTGAATTCTGCGGAAAAATATCAGTTTGCATACGGTGATCTGGTGAAACGCCTTGCCGATCTCGCCGCATACGCCGCAGAAAAAAATCTGGATTCCATCGGCGTGGAACAGATGTATACACCCCATCAGGTGCCGTGGACCGTGGCAAATGCCGGACAGCTTCTGAAAGACTGCTATGCATTGAATGGGAAAGATTTCTATCTGACCATCGACACGGGGCATCAGTCCGGACAACGCAAATTTGCCGCGAAAGATGATGCCACTCTCTTTGCCGCGTTTGATTCCATCCGCGCCAATGGCAGAGCGGAAGGCATCTATCTCGGCAGTGCGGAAGCGGAAAAAGCGATCGTTTCCGGCGCACTCAAGGGCGAAAGCAATGCGGCTCTGCTGGAGATCGTGAAAGCCGACCGTGCCGCATATCCGTGGCTCTATTCCGTGGATTCCGACGGCGATACTTACCGCTGGCTGGAGGAACTGGGTACTTACTCCCCCATCATCCATCTTCAGCAGACCGATGGAAAAAGTTCCGCGCATCAGCCTTTCAATGAAAAATGCAATGCCGCCGGTGTCATCCGCGGCGAACGGGTCCTCAAGGCAATCAAATCCGCCTACGATAAAGCGGCGGCGGCTGATATGCCTGCCCCCTGCAAAAATATCGCACTCACATTGGAAGTCTTTGCCGGTACCGCAGATCTCACCTGCGATATTGTCAACAAGATCTCCGATTCCGTGAACTACTGGCGCAAGTTTATTCCGGAAGATGGTCTGCCGTTGGATGAACTCGTGGAAAGACTGGGATAACAAAAAAGTAATCTTTTTTACAGAATCCGCACTTGAATTTTGATGAAAGCCGGTGTTTTGTAAATAGGTCTGAAAAGAAAAAAACATAACAGAATAAATAATTTCAGGAGAAAAAAAATGAAAAATTTTCTGAAAGCCTTGCTCGCATTTACCGTGATCGCCGGTGTTGTTCTTGCAGTGGACGCTGCACCGAAGAAAAAGAAAAATTCCAACCCTTTCAAAGGTGATTTGAGAAAGATCGAAAAAATCGAAAAAGATATTGAAAAAGCCGATGAGAAAGGTGAATCCACTGAAAAACAGAAAAAACTGAGTGAAAAACTGAAAGATGCCAAAGAAAAATTGAGCAAGAAAAAAGTCAAACTCCAGGAAAAGACGGAAAAAGAGCTGGAAAAACTCAGTGCCGCTCTGGATAAAGAAAAAGCCAAAGAAACTCCTAACGAAAAGAAAGTTGCCGATCTGGAAAACCAGATCAAGGAAAAAGAAAAATTCATCAAAGCTCTGTCTTTCTGGGTCAAGGGTGAAGATCCGGAAGAAGAGTCTTCCGGCGAAGACAACGAATAATCATGGACCTGAAGTGGAATCCGGCTCTTTTCAGTTTTTCCCTCAATTCCAGTGACGGAAAAACTGAAAAACAACAGCCGCACAAAGTCCTTTCCTCTGTCATTGCCGGCAGCTGGTATCCGGGTGATCCCAAAGCATTGCGCCATGAGATCGGGATGTATCTTGCGCAGGCGGAGGCGGAAACATCCGCAAGCACTGCGGGGAACGATTGCAATGTATTCATCATCCCTCATGCAGGATATCAATACAGCGGTCTCTGCGCGGCATACGCATACCGGCATTTGCAGAAACGCCCCTTCAAACGGGTAATGTTGCTTGCTCCCAGTCACCGTGTGTGGCTGAACAATCAATGTGTTGCTCCGGAAGCAGATGCGGTATCCACGCCATTGGGAGAAATTGCCGTTGATGACTCGTTGAAACGGGCATTCCGCAAGTTGAAATTCACACAGGAATCAGACCGCGTTCACCGGGATGAACACAGTACCCAGATCCAGTATCCGTTCCTGCAATATGTTCTGGAGGAAGGATTTACCATTTTTCCCGTGATCGTGGGAAAGTTGACGGATGAAACTGCACAGGGGTTGGGTGAATTCCTGCGGAAACATCTCACTGCCGAAACCGTGCTGATCGTAAGTTCCGATTTCACCCACTACGGCAGCGATTTCCAATATACCCCCTTCTCCGGTGACCGGATCGCCAATGTACGGAAAGTGGATCTTGCCGCATACCGTTATATTCAGGATCACGATCCGGAAGGATTCCACAAATATACAGAGGAAAATCATTGCACCATCTGCGGTGCGGAACCCATCCGCGCCATGCTTTCCATGAAGCCGGATTCCTTTGAAAGCACCCTTTTCCGGTATTGCACATCTGCCGATGACGGATCCGGTGACCGCAGATTCGTATGTTATCTTTCCTGCGGGATCAAAGCGGTGTTTGAAGACGATGTGTTGAGCGCGGCGGATAAGCAGAAACTCCTTTCCTTTGCACGCCGCGCCATCCGCGCAAAATTTGATACGGGAAAGAGTCCCGCTCCCCAGACCTACCGGGAGGAAACAAGCGAAGGTATGCGCATGAAAATGGGCGCATTTGTCACGCTGAACAGCCCGGACGGCAATCTGCGGGGATGTATCGGCGAAATCGAACCGTACCGTCCGCTGTACGAAGCGGTGACGGCGCGTGCCTGCGATGCCGCGTTCCGGGATCCCCGGTTCTTCCCGTTGCGGGAGGGGGAATTTGATGCGGTCCGGATCGAGATCTCCGCATTGACGCCGCCGAAAAGTATTGATGATTGGCGCAAGATCGTGATCGGCAAACACGGTATGACGGTCACGAAACACGGCAGGAGTGCTGTTTTTCTGCCGCAGGTGGCACCGGAACAGGGCTGGACATTGGAAGAAACGCTATCCCATCTGTGCCGGAAAGCCGGATTGCAGGCAGACGATTATAAAAGCGGCGCGACCTTTACGGTGTTTGAAGCGATCGTTTTTTCAGAAGATTGATCCCACTTATAACCAATGAATCGATATTGACTTATGGCTGATTTTACTATTTGGCGTTTTCACGAATGCAACGCAAATTTTCTTCAGGATTTTCTCGGTGACAAACGGCGTGTCGTTTTCTGGATCACCGCATTTCTCCTGATCTTTTACAACCGGAGCGGCTGGGGTACTCTGGCTTCCGCCGGAACATTTCTGCTGCTGGTGGAAACTGCATATATCATGAACCGGATCGCAGGAAAACAGGTGGAATATCTGGCTGGATGGCTGCTGCTGGCGTGTCCGGGTTTCATCGCATACGGCTCGGAACTTTTTCACCGGAGCAGCTGCGGTCTGGCAATGGCGGTACTGGCGATCCTTTTTGCCGTAAAGGTACAGAAATTGAACGCGTTGAATATGCTGTTCCTCGGTTTGCTGTGTGCGGTATCGGCGATCAGCGGTGCGGGGATCGGAGGGATCATTCTGCCGGTGATCTGCATTTGGATCATCCGGGATAAAGCGTATCCGGCGATCCTGCCCGGACTTTGTTTTTCTGCAGCGGCGGCGACAGCATTGCTGTTCCCGGTTTATGTGCTGAAAGTACCCTGGAACGATCTGCCCCTTTTTCTGCTGGAATTCAGCAGCAGCCCTGCCGGAGACTGGCGGATCGCACTTCTGGCGTTGCTTTCCCCGCTGTATTTTCTGGCATTGCCCGCGTTCAGCACACTGCGCGGCAGAACGATGGATCAACAGGCTCTTTCTCTTGCCAAAGGGATCGTGGCGGCATTTGCGCTTTCTTTTGTGATCTTCGGATTCGGAGCCGTACTGCCGTTTCTCGCCGGAGTGACAGCTTTTGCGCTGGATCGCGGCTTTGCAGAACGCAAAACGGCGGAGCGGTGGCTCGCGCCCGCGTGCATGTTCCTGTTCCGCTTCGTATTGCCGCTTATTGCATTGGCGGCACCGTTCCTGATGATCGGTTATCACAGACTGCATCCGGAAACAGCGATCTCACTGGAGACGGCAACGCTGTGTTATCTGCGGCTTCCGGCTGCCGGATTTTTCATGTTTCTGCTGACGGTCTGGATGGTATTACGGCGCAAAAACGGCAAAAAAGCATTGTTCAGTGACCGGGTTGCGGCATTGGATGAAGTGCTGATCGGGCTGGTTTGGAGCATATTTTGGGTGGTATTTTGAGAAAAAATCGGATTTTTTTCAGAATTGGACTTGAAAAACAGGGGTACTGTGTGCTATATTATTCGTTCGACAAGCAATTATAAAATTTTGATCAATATGAAAGGAGGCACTCGATGCCGAAAACAGATGTCAGACAGTCCGCGGTGAAGACGCACCGCAAAAGCGAAGAAGCGCGCGTGAAAAACAAATCCCGCCGCAATGCGCTCGCAACCACAGAAAAGAAATTCCGCGCAGCAGCCGCTACTGAAGATAAAGCAGCAGCTCTGGATCTCTACAAAGCACAGTGCAGTGCTTTGGATAAAGCCGTGAAAGTCGGCACGATCCACAAGAACAAAGCGAACCGCAAGAAATCCCGTCTTGCCGCCGTTCTGGCGAAGTAAGACCGGTTCTCTTACCGTTTCCCTTTTTCGGAACCGTATTGTTCTCTGTTGACATACGCTGGGAAAAATTCCCGCGTATGTCTTTCTTTTTAAGGACAGAAAAGCGGAAATTTCCGTTTTTTTTGACCTTTTTAAAGAATATTATGGCATTTTTCCGGAAAAAATGCTTGCACAAAGCGTTTGCCGGATGTAGAGTATCCGTTGACAAGTGAGTTTTGCCGTTTTGCCGCGGCATATTCTCCGGATAACTGGAAGAAAATTTTACGAAAAAAACAACTGAACCGCTGGAGGAAGAAGACATGAACAGTGAATTATTGGCAACATTGAATTACATAGAGCAGGAACGCGGCATCAGCAAAGACCAGCTGATCGAAGCGATCGAAAAAGCATTGCTGACAGCATCCCGCAAGAGTATTCATCCGGCAAGCGATCTTTCCATCAAGGTGGACCGCAAGACCGGCGACATCCGCGCGTGGGCAAAACTCAAGGTGGTGGAAGCCTTCGCAAACAACGATGAGATCACGCTGAAAGAAGTGGCGAAAAAAGATCCTTCCGCACAGATCGGCGATATTATTGATTGGGAAGTGACGCCCCGTGACTTCGGCAGAATCGCCGCACAGACCGCCCTTCAGGCGATCCGTCAGCAGATCCGCAAAGCGGAAAAAGAAACTGTGATGGTGGAATTCAAAGATCAGGTCGGAGAGATCATCAACGGCACCGTTCGCCGGATCGACCGCGGCAATGTGATCGTGGAATTCAACAAGGCGGAAGGTGTGCTGGGCGCGAAGGACAAGATCCCCACAGAACAGTACAATCCCGGCGACCGCATCAATGCGCTGCTGACCAATGTGGACATTGAAGCTGCCGGTCCCAGCCTGATCCTGACCAGAGCCAACGCAACATTTTTGAGAAAACTTTTTGAACGGGAAGTGACCGAGATCCACGACGGTGTTGTGGAGATCGTGGGTGTTGCCCGCGATGCCGGGATCCGTTCCAAGATCGCAGTCCGCTCCAATGATCCCAGAGTCGATCCCGTGGGTGCCTGCGTGGGTATGCGCGGCATGCGGGTGAAAAACATCACCAACGAACTCAACGGTGAACGCGTGGACATCATCCACTACACCGATGATCTGATCGACTATGTGCATAAGGTGTTCCATCCTGCAAAACTGCTGCGGGTGGATGTGGATGAAGACCGCAAACAGCTTACGGTGTATGTGGATCAGGAAAATTCCCGTCTGGCATTCGGTAAGGAAGCGCGGAATGTGCGTCTGGCGCAGAAACTGCTCCAGTGGCGCATCAGTCTGGTCATTGAAGATCCCAACGCGATTTTTGAAGCGAGAAAAGCGGAAGCGGTGCAGGCTCTTGCCGGGGAACTTTCCATCAGCGAAGACAGTGCGGCGATCCTGGTGAACAAAGGCTATCTGAATGTTGACGGACTCCGTGCCGATGCGGGAAACGAAGATATTTTCAGCGGTTTGAGTGATGCAGAGATCCAGAGCATCCGTGCCGCACTTGCTGCGGAGTAAGTCGGGAGGTGCATCCATGGCAGGAACAACGATCAAAGTAAAAGCATTTGCCGATAAGTACGGGCTGACATCCAAAGAAGTCCTCAAAGAGCTTGCGGCACAGGGCTACGAAAATATCAAAACGGCATCCAACAACATTCCGGCGGAGGATCTTCCGCTGATCGAAGCGTATTTTGACGATCTCATGGAACAGCGCAATCCCAAAAGTGCGCTGATCGAAGAAGTGGAATCCAAAATGGAAAACCGCAATGCCGGAAACGCCAAGACCAAAAAACGCCCCCAGGAAGAAAATCAGAATACGGCGAGAAAAAATGATTTCGGCAAAAAGAAAAATGCGGATAACCGTTCTTCTGACCGTCCTGCGGAAAACAACAGTTCCTCCCCTGCGGGTGAAGTGCATATCAAACCGCCTGTGGTGGTGAAAGCACTGGCGGAAGCGATGAACAAACGGCCCAATGAGATCATCTCCCAGCTGATGATGATGAATGTGCTGGCGAACATCAACCAGACCATCGATCCGGAAATCGCGGTGAAAGTGGCGGAAAAACTGAATGTGACGCTGATCATCGACCGTCGCGACAAGGAAGATCACGCGAAGAAGAACGAAGAAACGGAAACTGTCGCGCCCGAGGACATGGAATATGAAGACAATCCCAAAGATCTGAAACTGCGTCCCCCGATCGTCACCTTCATGGGTCATGTGGACCACGGCAAGACCTCTCTGCAGGATGCCATCCGCAAAACGCATATTGCTGCCGGTGAAGCCGGTGGGATCACCCAGCATATCGGTGCGTCTTCTGTGACGATCGACGGCAAGAACATCACCTTTGTGGATACTCCGGGTCACGAAGCCTTCACGCAGATGCGCGCCCGCGGTGCCAATGTCACCGACGTTGTTGTGCTGGTGGTGGCGGCGGATGACGGGTTCATGCCCCAGACCATCGAAGCCATGAATCACGCTCTTGCGGCAAAAGTGCCTATTATCGTGGCAATGAACAAATGCGATCTGCCCGATGCCGATACTCAGAAGATCCTGCTTCACATGCAGCAGAACGGTCTGATGAGCGAAGATTGGGGCGGCAGTGTTGCTGCGATCCCTGTTTCTGCAAAAACCGGAACCGGAATCACCGATCTTCTGGAACGCATCCTGCTGGAAGCGGAAATGCTGGAACTCAATGCCAATCCCAAACGGCCGGGCATGGCGTATGTGCTGGAATCCCAGCTGGAACAGGGCTTCGGTCCCACGGCGAGCGTGGTGGTCAAGAACGGTACGCTCCGTGTGGGCGATCCTGTGATCTGCGGCGAACATTACGGAAAAGTCAAAACGCTGATCGACTTCCGCGGACACCGTGTGGCAATGGCACCGCCCAGTATGCCGGTGAAAGTGGTGGGTCTTTCCGGTGTGCCTGCCGCCGGTACGAAGATGGCGGTCTGCAAAAATATCAATGAAGCCAAAGAACTGGCGGAACAGCGCAGTGCGGAAAACCGTTTGGAAAGTCTTTCCAGCAAAACTTCCGGTGCGAGTCTGGAAGATCTTTTCAGCCAGATGGACGAAAGCAAGCGCAACAGTCTGAAAGTGATCGTGAAATCGGATGTACGCGGTTCCTCGGAAGCCATTGTGGAATCTCTGAAGAAGCTGCCTTCCGACAAAATCAGTGTGGATGTGCTTCACACCGGAGTGGGTGCCATCACGGAAAACGACGTTCTTCTTGCGGCATCCTCCGATGCCATCGTGGTTGGTTTCCATGTGCGTGTGAATCCCGGCGTGAACGATCTTGCGAAAAAAGAAAATGTGGAGATCCGTCTTTACAGTATCATCTACGAATTGATCGAAGATATCACCGATGCTCTTGCCGGTAAACTGGAACCGGAAAAACGCGAAAAAGACATTGCCACGGTGAAGATCCTTCAGATTTTCAACCTTTCCAACGGTATGAAGATCTGCGGCTGCAAAGTGGAAAAAGGTCTGGCGAAAGTGGGTGCAAAAGCCCGTGTGTATCGCGGCAAGGAATTGATCTTCAACGGGGAAGTGCGTTCTCTCCAGCGTTTCAAGGACAATGTGAAAGAAGTCCGCGAAGGTATGGAATGCGGGATCCGTCTTGACAACTTCGGTGATTTCACGGAAGGCGATACCATTCAGCTTTACGAGATCGAATTGAAGAAAGCGACGCTTTGATATGGCAGAAAAGAATACAGACCGTATTACCCGGGTGAACGAGATCCTGAAACGGGAGATCGCGGATCTGCTCCAGCGGGAAAATTTCAACGAGGGCGGCAGATTGATCTCTGTCACCCGCGTGGAATGTTCCGTGAACTTGAAGCAGGCGGATGTGTATATCAGCATGTTCGGCGTGAAAGAGGAAGGAGAACAATCCGTGCTGGACCGGCTGTACCGCCGCAAAGGGGAGATCCAGCAGCGGGTATCCCGTCATGTGATCCTGAAATATACGCCTGTGTTGCATTTTGTGCTTGACCGCAATGTGGCGGAAGGCGACCGTGTTCTTGAGATCCTCCGCGCTTTGGAAGATGAAGAAGATGAGAACAACTGATCTTCAGGATGTGATCGCGCTGCTGAACAGCGTGAAAGAGCAGGACGCTCCTGTTCTGATCGTTACTCACGAACGGCCCGACGGCGATGCAGTCGGGTCGGCGTCTGCGTTGTGGTATCTTCTCACGGAAAACGGATTCCGCGCGAAACTGTATTTTCAGGATGAACTGCCGGACGCGTACCGCACCTTTGTCCCGGAAGAAGGGCTTTGCACACCGGATGAAAACGGGGTATTGCAGGTCAACAGTTTTTCCATGATCCTTTCTGCGGATGCCTCCACACCGAAACGGATCGGTATGAACGGGATCGATCCTGCCACGGTCCAGATCCCCTTTGCGGCAGTGGATCATCATCCGGATCATATTGATTTTGCGAAACTTACATTTGTCGATTCCACTGCAAGTTCTGCGGCGGAGATCGTATTTGAACTGGCAAAAACGGCAAATTGGATCATCAGTGCGGATGCCGCCACGCGTCTTTATCTCGGGGTGACAACGGATACGGGATGTTTCCGTTTTGACAATACCACGCCCCGGGCTTTGCGGACTGCTGCGGATCTGAAAGAACTTTCTGCGGACAGTCACCGTGTGATCGACCGTGCCTATTTTTCCAAGCCCTTCAACATGGCGCGGTTTGAGGCGGAACTGTTCTGCCGTGCATTGCGTACAGCGGAAGAAGGACGCGTTGCCTGGTTTATGATCACCAACGAAATGCTTGCGCGGTTCAATGTAAATATCCGCAACACGGAAAATCTGATTGAAAATCTGCGTCAGATCGAAGGTGTGACCGTTGCGGCGTTGATCAAACCCACCTCCAACCCGGGGATCTTTAAAGTTTCCCTGCGGTCGAAAGACGACAATGTTTCCGTCGGAAAAGTGGCACGGCGGCTGAACGGCGGCGGGCATGAACTTGCCGCGGGCTGTACTATTTTTGCCAAATCACCGGAAAATGCGGAAGAAATTTTGCTGAAACATATAGGAATGGAACTGAAAAAATGAGAAACAATCCCGCGAAACATCGCCTGCCGCCCTTCAACAAAAACGGCATCATCCTTGTCAACAAACCGGCAGAATGGACCAGTCACGATGTGGTGGCGTTCATGCGTTCCAGGTTCAATATCGTGAAAGTGGGGCATTGCGGCACACTTGATCCGGCGGCGACCGGTCTGTTGGTGATCGTGATCGGAAAATTCACCAAACTCAGTCAGAAATTTTCCGGTGAGGACAAAATTTACGGCGGGACCATTCTCCTTGGCACTGAAACTGATTCTCAGGACATGGATGGAAATGTGACGCGTACCGCCGATTATTCCGCGATCACGGAAAACGATCTGAAAAACGCATTTGCAAAATTTACCGGCGAGATCATGCAGACTCCGCCTATGGTTTCCGCTGTCAAAAAAGACGGGGAACGCCTTTACAAACTGGCGCGTCAGGGCGTGGAAGTGGAACGGGAAGCCAAACCGGTCACCATCCATTCCGTGGATCTTGCCAATTTCCAGCCGCCTTACTGCGATTTTGTGGTACGCTGTTCCAAAGGGACCTATATCCGCACGCTCTGTGCCGATGTGGGCGCATCTCTCGGCTGCGGAGCCGCACTCTACCGGCTGAACCGGATCCAGAGCGGTGAATTTGAACTGAAAGATGCTTACGATATTGAAACGATCAAAGAATGGACGCAGGAAGATTTAGCGGAAAAGATGGATGATTATCTCCACAGCAAACTTTCCAAAATGATCCGTTTCAATACATTCTGACATTGAAAAAAGGGGGATTGCCGTTATGCTGAATTTGAACCGTATCGAAGAAGTCATTGAAGATCTGCTGGCTGAAAATTTTGCTCAAAAGATCTCTTTCCCCGCGTCGGAACTCGCCGATGCCGCCATTGCAGAACTTTCCGTGAAAGATCAGGATGAGATCAAACGCATCCGCAAGGAATGTGATCTGATCCTCCGCGCGCACGAAGACCTGTTCGTTTCCGGGGATAAAGTCTATCCGAAAGATACCTTTTTCAACGGAACGGAATTGCGGATCGTCCCCACCGGACACGAAATCGAAAAAGCGATCCTCTTTCCGGGAGCCGCCTTCATTCCCTTCTGCAGCAACGAACTTTTTTCCGATGAATTTGAATTGAAGGATCAGCAGGGAAATATTCTGCCTGTGATGGAAGTGCAATCCCCGTACAATGATCTGCTGCCCTCCTTCCTCATGCTGGGACCCTCCGGAATCGTGGATCATCTTTCCGCCGAATCGGAAGAAAACCGGATGCTGCTCCGCGGTGCAAAAACACCCGACGGGCTTTCGTTCCGTCTTTCCGCATTTGATCTTGCCGCATTTTACCGGGACAACAGTTTTCAAAACGGCGATGCCGTCATTATCCGCGTGGAAGATTGGAGCAGCGGTAAATTCCGGATCGTCCGCATCGAACGCCACGATCAGAGTGCGCCGGAAGAAGAAAAAAGCCGTTTCGTGCGGGATTTTGAACACGCATTGATCCGGGTCTGTCAGACCGAACGGGACTACATGGAGATCCCGGAACAGATCGCGGAAGCCTATCTTTTTGCATTTGAAGACGATCACGATCTGCGGAAACGCCCCGTGCTGAGTCTGGAAGAATACCGCTTGCGGATGAACGAGATCGGCATCAAACGCGACGGCTCCGAATGGCTGCTTGTCCCCGCCGATGATCTGGATACTCCCGGTCAGTTTGAACAATCCCTTCTCCGTTCCAAAGCCGAACAGGACGCCAAACTCCAGAACGAAGCCTGCTCCTGCACTCATGACCATAAAGACGGCGAATGTCATTGCCACGATCATAAAAACGGCGAATGTCATTGCCACGATCACAAAGCCAACAAAACCGATGACGGCAGAACGCTGGATCCCGATCTGGATCCCAATAATTTCACCATCTCCGGCGGAACTCTGGAATCCATCGACGCCATTCTTTCCGAACTCAATGCTCCTGTCAACTCCGTGGAACTGGGTGCAATGATCTACGATTCCCTCGCCAACGGCGAAGATTCCTTCAATGGCTTCTGCAGCCGGATCATGGATTTCATGGAACTCAAATTCGTGGACGACGCACAGGAAGTTGCTTTCCTGAACTTTTTAGAGGAAAACTGGGAAATGGCACAGGAATATTTCAGCCCCACAGAAGATGCAATGCGCGCACCTCTGCGTACGCGATTGCTGGATCTGACCAAGATGAGGATCGAATACTCCGTGCGCCTTCTGGAACGGTATCAAGGCAAAGAAAATGCCCTGCCGAAAAAAACGGTGTCTGCACTTGCCAATATTCACCGGGATATCTGCGATACCCTCGCCATTCTCAACAGCGAAAATCATATCGGCGATGAAGCCGAATACGAACAGCTGGAACTGCGTATCGGCGATATCGAAGACGCGTGGGACGATTTCAACGCGGAATTTTAAGGGTGTGATTCCCGCTGACAACTGAATAAAAACGGTATTTCTCCGAAAGGAACAAGGTTGTTTTTTATGGATCAGGAAAAAATCAGAAAATATCTGGAACGGATCGGTTTTCAGGGAACCGCGCGCGCTGACCGGGAAACATTGTTTCAGCTGCATGAAGCACATTTCAAAACTGTCCCGTACGAAAATCTGGATATTTTTCTCTATGGGAAAGTTGCCGATCTGGATGCGGAAAGCGTTTATGAAAAGATCGTGAACAATCATCGCGGCGGATATTGTTTTGAACTCAATGGACTTTTTGCCGAACTGCTGCGGGGGATCGGTTTTCAGGTGCAGGAATTTTTTGCCCGCTGGCATTTCGGAGAGAAAGAAAGTGTGCCGCGCCGCCGTCACCGCGTATTGAAAGTGACTGTGCCTGACACCGGAGAAAGTTTCATTGCCGATATCGGAGTGGGTTGCGATTGCCCGTTTGTCCCGCTGGAATTCAAGGAGGATCTGATCCAGGAACGGAACGGCAGAGACTACCGGATCGTTTTCGATGAACAGTTGGGTGTGGTGGTGCAGACTTCCACGGCGGAAGGATTTACGCATTTTTATTCCTTCAATCCTGTTCCGGCATTCCCGCAGGATTTTGATTATGCTCATTTCTGGTGCTGCAAAGGGGAAGGTTCACCCTTCCGGGATAATCTGATGGTCTGCCTTGCCACGGATCGCGGCAAGATCCGCATTGATAAAGATGAAGCGGGCAACTGGATCACGCGTCATGCGTTTTTCGATCATACCCACGAAGACCGGATCATCGCCGACGAAAAGGAAATGGAACAGATCCTCAAAGAGATCTTCGGTATTTCCTGCACAATCCCTGCCCTGCGCTGACACCGGTCACCGCACGATCAAACTCTTTGAAGAAATCCGGAAAAGCGGCAGAACAGACTCTAATTTTTTCACAGCTTCTTCAGATAAAAAAAACCGGGGCTGCTGCTTATTTTGCAACAGTCCCGGTTGTATCTTTGTGAAAAGGGAGGCGGATCAGAAGCCGATGGTGGCGATCACAGGATAGTGATCGGATGCAAATTCATCTCCGGGCTTACGGTCATCCGTCACATGGGAGAACACACGGATCTCCTGAGAAACGAAGATAAAGTCGATGGGTCTGTCTTTCACATCCATGCCGTATTTCTGGAATGTTTTATCGGGTCCCACATGACCGCTTTCGGAAATGGCGCGGGAATCCCGCAACAGATCCGCGGCGACCTTGTAAGTTTCGCTGTCGGGACCGGCATTGAAATCGCCCATCAGGATCATCGGCAGACCGGCACCGTTTTTCTTTGCGTGGTCCACCACCATTTCGATCCCTTTCACGCGGGCGAGTTCGCTCACATGATCCAAATGGGTATTATAGACCATCAATTCTTTTCCGGTGACTTTATCTTTGAATTTTCCCCAGGAGGCGATACGCGGGCAGCAGCTTCCCCATGAACGGGCACCCGGCACATCGGGGAATTCAGAAAGACCGAAAGTGCCGCTTTCAAGCAATTCGAGTCTTTCGGTATCATACACGATACAGGAGTGTTCGCCGCCGTCTTTGAAATCATCTCTGCCGCCGCCGGTATAAGCGTAGGAGGAACATTCCACAATATCATCGATCTGCTGTTTTACGGCTTCCTGAAGCCCGCAGATATGAAACGCGTTTTTCTTGAAAAGCCATCTGACGCGAGGCTTTCTTCCTTCCCAGTCGTAGGGGGCGGGGTCACAGGGGACGCGGACGTTGAACGACGCGACAATTAACTTTTGCTGGTCCATGTTGAAGTCTCCTTCTCATTGGTTAATGGTTCCGTGAAGTTCATCTTCTATGGGTACAATAACACGGAGAAAGTGAAAATCAACAATAAAAAAAACTTTCTGCGCAAAAAAAAACGGAAAAAATGGATTTTTTCCACTTTTTCCGTCTGTTTTTTTCTGAAAACAGGGGATCAATCTTCAAAATTGATCTCTTTCACGCCGTCTTCCACCAGATAAGGCATCTCCTCGTGGATCGTGGCACCTTCGGCGATCAGGTTTACCGGCAGTTTGATATATTTCACGATCCCGTTGGCAAGAAGATTGCCCCGC
Organism: Victivallales bacterium; assembly: GCA_045594005.1. Classification (GTDB taxonomy): domain Bacteria; phylum Verrucomicrobiota; class Lentisphaeria; order Victivallales; family UBA1829; genus SIG77. Next base: position 38,036 of record JAZNXT010000078.1, on the reverse strand, counting down.
AGATCCATGAGTTTTGTATCGATGGTGAAGAATTTTCTGCTGTCGGTGAGGATCGTTCCCTGTGCAATGAGTTTTGTTTCATAAGGCACCGGCTGACGGAATTTGGATTCCAGTGACATGGTCACGCCGAAATCATCTTCCACGCCATGAGCAGCCCACAAAGCCCGCAAGCCCACTTCGTCCAGCATGGCGGTGATCAATCCGCCGTGGACCCGTCCGGGATAACTCTGGTGATGAAATTTGAATTGAAAAAGCGTCATCACGCTGCCGTCTTCCATATTGTAAAACGGTGCCTGAACGCCATAATCATTATCCAGACCGCAAATCGCGCACATGCGGCTGTTCCGTTGTTTGCTGATCACTTTCATCGTCCGTTTTTCCTTTCGCTGATCTCTTGAAAATCACGGCAGATAATATACACCTTTTTTCTTTTTTTGTCAAGAGCGGGCGTGTGATACAGCCCCCCCGATACTGTCACTTTGGACTTTTAACTTTATGCGCATGAGCCAGATAATAAGGCTGGCGCATGGTTCTGCGGATCATGAGCAATGATACGGGGAGGAACAGGAAAGTCAGGATTGCGGCGGCGATGAATGTGGCGCGTGTTCCGGCGGCATAGATCACAGCTCCGGCGATGAATGTGGCGCACATCCCGCCCAGATTTCCGGCAGTGGCAGCCCATCCGAAGACCATTCCCCGTTTCCGGATGGGAGTTGCTCCGGCGAGGATCTTCTGAAATACGGGCGCCAGACCGCCTGCGGCAAAATAAGTGAGTGTTCTTGCGCTGCCGAAGATGAAAAGATCTCCGGTAAATGCTTGAACCAGCAGCAGGATCGTGCTTAAAAGCAATGCGGGCACAATGATCAGCTGGGGTCGGATGTGGTCGGCAAGATAACCGGTCACCACGCCGGAAAGCAATGCACCGATCCCCACAGCGGCATTGACCATACCGGTCCAATATGCAGCTTTTTCCGGGCCGGTGATCATTTCGATCATCATGGGAGCGTATGGTACATCAAAACGCCGCACCAGGTTCAGCAGGAAGAGAACGGTCAGACACAGCCACACGCCGAGGGTGAATCCCGGCACCAGCGTATGGCGGTATTTATGGAGCGTGGTAACGGTTTCTTTTTTCCGGATCTGATTTCCCGCGAGGAGCGGTTTGATCATATTTTTCGGAGCATCGGCAGTAAAGAGGATGAACAGCCCTGCGATGAAATACAGCACCCCGCAGCTGGAAAACGCCACCTGATAACTGAATTGGTCTGCAATGATCCCGCCGCACACATTTCCGAGAGCGGCTCCGCCCCAGATGGCGGTACTCAACACACCGAGAGCGAAACCCTGTTTATTTTCCGGAGTGGTTTTCACCAGCAGCATTTGGGATGCCACAGTGGTCCCGGCGAAAAACGCAGTGAAGAACCGCAGGAAGATAAAGAGCCAGATATTGGAAACATATCCCATCAGCGGGAACGCCCAACAGGGCAGGAATGTGCCGCGGATCAGCATGATCTTGACGCCGTATTTATCTGCAAGTTTTCCCCAGATGGGAGAAGAAACGGCGTATCCGATCACTCCGGCAAAGGTGAAGATGGAAACGAAGATCCCTCTCTGTTCTTCACCGGTGATCCCGAATTGATCGGGCAGCATCAGCGGCACGAAAGGCATGGCGGCATCGAACCCCGCCAGGATCAGCAGTTGTGATGCCCACAGCAGCACCACATTCCGTACCCAATGGGCGGTATAATCCATATCAGTCATAGTGCCGGATCACGCCTCAAAGGTGATATCGCCGAAGAACGCGGGCAAATGGAAATCCAGTTTCGGGATCGGTTGCCAGGTGAACCAATGGGGATGGCTGGTGAATTCCGCGCATTTGTAAACATTGGCTGTCCAGGTCTGACCGGCAAGGTTTCCGTCCACATCATCCCCGAGTTTCACAAAAAGCGCGATGGGAACGGTGAATCCCAGATGCCAAGTGGTCGGTTCCGTGATTTCCGGATCAATGATCGCGGGCAGATCGTGCCAGCGTTCCACGGTATTGCAATCTTCTTCGCTGACGGCAGAATATTTTTTCTTCCGCAGATCGGTCACATTATAAAGGAGCATGAATCCGCCGGCGGTGAATTCAAAATTATAATAGCGCACATTGTTTGCGGGGCGGATGAAAAATTCCACACAGGAATCCACGCACGCCTGATCGCCGTATTTTGCCGCAGTGGCGCGGACATACTGGTCTTTCACACGGAAAAGGCCGTAGATATTTTTATCATCGTAGAGCAGTTTGAGTTCTGTCTGCGGACAATAGGGATCATTTTTTTCCCGTTCTTCCGCACCGGTCATCTTCCGCCAGAGTTTCATAAAAATATTGTACTTGCGGTACATGCGGTTGGAAAGGGTGATGGTATTGGCATTTTTCCACTGGGGATCGTTGTCAAAATCGCCGTTGAGGGCGACCGGTGCGGTGGCGCGTTTTACAATGTAGCTCATGGGGTGGATACTTTCATCAGTTTATTTTTTTTTGTCCGGCGTTGTTTTTTCCGGGAGTTTGTATTTGACGACCGGATCTTTGTAGATCAGCAGGATCACTGCGGAATATTCCTGTTTCCGGTGCAGAGTGCGGAGCCGGTCCTGAAGCTGAGGCAGTTTATTTTTGTAAAGATCGTCCATTTTGACCGGATAAGGCAATTCCACGCGGAACACATGATCCTCGTATTCCATCAGGCATTTCATGGTATGATCTTTTTCAACATGTTCGATCCGCACCGGTCGGATCCGGGGGAAATTTTCCTGAAGATGCCGGGTGAGTTCCAATGCGAATTCCGCTGTTTTTGTGCGGTATTCATCACCGGGCTGCACTTTTTTCAAGCGGGGTTCCGAAGGATCCAGAAAGAGAGGCAGAGACAGATCTTTGAATCTGCCCATACTGACGACTCTGTACTGATCGTCCAGGCATTTTCCTCCGCCGATATTCAGATACGGGGAACTTTCCTGAATGGAAAAGACCAGTTGATCGGGATAGTTTTTCCGGATCTCAATATTCCGGATCTCCGGATTTTTTCCGGTCATGATCTTACGCAATTCTCCGGGATCCAGACTGAAAAGATTGGTTTTTCCGGGGATCAGCTGCAGATCTTCACAGATCTTTGCGATGCGTTTGTCCCGGTAATTTTCATTATTCCAATAGCTGAACATATATCCCTGCGGCGGCGCAATCACGATCTCCCGGAGCAGAAAATGATCGTTTCCGGTAAAAAGCAGCGTGTTCAAACCGAAAATACACATCAGCACCAGATTGATGCCGAGGAACAGCAATGCGCCGGCGATCCAGACTTTCTGTAAACCGGTGAGATTCAATTTTTTCTTTTTGCTGTTATCCTGCAAAGAGGAGGAGTCAGCAGATTTTTTTTCAGCCATTGCGTATCCTTTCCATGCTGAATTTTCCATTCAGCAGATCCATCTTTTTTACAATACTATAAAATTGCCGCTTTTCAAGACCGGAAAATTTATTTTTTCCCGGTATCTTCGCTGTTCAGAAATTCACTGCGGACCCGTTCCAGTTCACTGCGGAGGGGATCGTTTTCACGACGCCATGTCAGATATGCCTGAAAAACGGCTGTTCCGCCGCACAGCAGAAAAATGAAACCGCAGAGCAGTACAAAAACATTGCCGAACCGTGTGTAAAATGTCTGCGCAGGAGTATCTTTCACCCGCACAAGAAATACACCGGACTCGCTCTTTTTGATCCCCGGATTCAGGATCACATTGCCGTCGGCATCATACCGTTTCACCACAGCATCCACCGTTTCCCCGCAATGGGAGATCAGCACCGAATAATCGGAATTGCCGCACCGGACCATAGGCAGACGCGTTTCCACTGTACGGAAAATGGAATTGATATAATGCTGTTCCGGTTCGGAACTTTCCGGATACCACGCATCGTTGGTGATCACCAGCAGGAAATTGGCACCGTTCTGCGCCTGTCCCCGCGCCGTGTACGGAAAAACATCTTCGTAACAGATCAGCGCACCTGCCCGGATGTCTTTTTTCACCGTGAGAGGGTGGAATGTTTTGCCCGGAGCCAGACTTCTGCCCAATCCCAGCCATTTATCCAGCACGGGGAATTTCCATGCCAGGGGGATGAATTCACCGAAGGGGACGATATGGACCTTGGAATAAACATCTGCCTGATCGTAAAAATGATCTTTGCTGTTTTCCGGTTTGCCGTCTTTAAGCATCAGGGCGGAGTTATACATGCCTGCATCCGGTTCTTCATTGAATGTCAATGTCCCCAGGATCAACGGCTTGCCGTTGAGATCTTTCAGCAGACCGCGTACTGTTTCCCGGTAGATCGCACCAAAAGGTTTTCCACCTTCCAATGCCGCAACACGGTGACGGTCGCCCTTGCGTTTTGCTTCTTTCACATACATTTCATAATCGTACATCTCATAATAACAACGGGGTACCGCGCTTTCCGGCCACACCACCAGATCCAGTTCCTTCAACATTTTTTTTGCTTCAGTGGAATCAATATTTTCCAATCCTGCCGCTTCCGGACCGAGTCCGTGATTCGCCCGCAAAGCCCGCCGCTGCCGATCGGCATCCAGCAGTTTTTCTGTAAGGATCCTGCAGGTTTTCAATGCTTCATCGCTCTGACGGGATGTCCCTTCCCGACGCTGGGAAAGATGCGGCTGGACCACACCCACTGCAATTTCGGAATAATCTTTCTGATACATCTGCATGGCATTGTTGTAAAGACTTGTTCCCAGTGAATGAGATGCAATGAGAACGATAATGGCGATGATCAAAGGATAAGGCCGTTTGTATTTTCCCTGCGGCAGACTGTACCGGAATCCGTGAATGGCAAAAAACGCCGCCGCATTGATCAGGATCACCACAAAGGAGATACCGAATACCCCGGTGTATTCCCCGATCTGGATCAGCATGATATTCTGCCATTGGGACACACCCAGCAGATTCCACGGGAATCCGGTAAAGATCCAGGAACGCAGCCATTCCAGCAGGATCCAGAAGGATGCCAGAGCAAATGTGGCACAGATCTCCCCGATCACCGGATAATCCCGGAAGGCTTCACGGGTGCGGAAATCACTGCTGCGGATCTCTGCCGGATAAAGCAGATTTTTGAAAAGGAACGGGATCATTGCCGCCCATACGGCATTGAAAAGCCCCAGCACCAGCGCAAAAACAAAGGGGATGCACCCATTGATCTCCCGCAAAAAAAATGTGCCGCAGAAGTGCCATACATATCCCCAGATCAAACCGTAAAGAAACGATCTTTTCCAGGTGCGCCCTGCACAGATCCAGATCAGCGGGATCACGCTGAACCACGCGGAAAAGGAAAAATTCACCGGTGCAAAAGAAAGTGCCATACATGCCCCGCCTGCCGTCAGGATCAGCAGTTCGATCAATGTCCGCTTCCGCGAGATCCGGAACGCATCTTTTTTTTCCGGATATTTTTCCGTATCAGTCTTCATCATATTTGTTTTTCCGATCTTTATTTTGCCTTTTTTATGCTTTTTACTGGAAAAATACCTTTTTTGTGGTATGTTATAAAAACAGAGTGTATCGGCATTTTCCGCCCTTAACGGGTAATTTACACCGGTTCAGAGAAAATTGCAACAGAAAGTTGTTGAAAAAATATGATCGCGACCAAAGAAATTTATTATGACCATCTGGTGATCGGCAGCGGGCTGGCAGGACTTTCCACGGCATTGATGCTTGCAGAAAAGACCACCGGTTCCGTCGCAGTCATCACCAAAGGAGCGATCGATGATTGCAATACCAAAATGGCACAGGGCGGTATTGCCTGCGTGACCCACGAAAACGATACCTTTGAAGAACATCTGGAAGATACTCTTGCCGCCGGTGCCCATTTGTGCAATCCGGAATCCGTTATGAATATCGTGAAAAAAGGTCCGGAACGGATCCAGTGGCTTGTGGATCTGGGGACGCATTTCACCACACGCGGCGAAATGGGATACGAATCCCGGGATGGAGAAGGGGAAAAAGAATTCGATCTCGGCAGAGAGGGCGGTCATAAGAAACGGCGGATCCTTCATGCCGGAGATATTACCGGTGCGGAAGTGGAACGCTCGCTGGTGGAAGCCTGCCGCAGCAATCCCCGGATCAAAGTTTTTGAACATCATGTGGCAGTGGATCTGATCTCCACGCGGCGGCTGGGGCTGTCCGGGGAAAACAGATGCCTCGGCGCGTATGTTTTTGATGCTGCCGCAAAACGCGTGGAAACATTTACAGGACTTTCCACCACTCTTGCCACCGGCGGATGCGGAAAAGTGTACCTCTATACCAGCAATCCGGACGGCTCCTGCGGTGCCGGTGTGGCATTGGGATACCGTGCATACGCACCCATTGCCAATATGGAATTCTATCAGTTCCACCCCACCATCCTTTTTTCACCGAAAGTCAAATCCTTCCTCATCAGTGAAGCATTGCGGGGTGAAGGCGGTGTATTGAAGATCATGAACGCCTCCGGAGAACTGGTGGAATTCATGCAGAACTATCACGAAATGAAAAGTCTGGCTCCACGGGATGTGGTCGCGCGCGCCATCGACAACGAATTGAAACGGTCCGGTCAGGCTTGTGTTTATCTGGATATGCGCCACCATACGGAAGAATTTTTGAAAAAGCGTTTTCCCAATATCTATGCAAAATGTATGGAAGCCGGTGTGGATATGGCAAAAACACCCATTCCCGTGGTCCCTGCCGCCCATTTCAGCTGCGGCGGGATCAAAACCGATACCAACGGCTGGACCGGGATCAAAGGACTTTATGCTGTGGGGGAAACAGCCTGCACCGGATTGCACGGAGCCAACCGTCTGGCAAGCAACAGTCTGCTGGAAGCAGTGGTCATGTCCGACGGTGCCGCAGAACATATTGCCGCCCACATCGACGAACTCAAACAGGGCAGAAATGAAGTCCGTGTTCCTCTCTGGACAAGCGGAGATGCCGCGATTTCCGATGAACAGGTGGTCATTTCCCACAACTGGGAGGAGATCCGGCGTTTTATGTGGGACTATGTGGGGATCTACCGCACGAACAAGCGTCTGGAACGGGCGAAGACCCGCATCAAAATGATCCAGCGTGAGATCGAAAAATATTATTGGGATTTTCATTTGACCAAAGATCTGATCGAGCTGCGCAATATGGCGACCGTCGCAGAACTGATCATTGATTCCGCCATGAGCCGCAAAGAAAGCCGCGGCCTTCACTTCAATGCTGATTATCCGCAGCGCGATCCGGCTCTGGATGGTGTGGATACTGTCATTGTCAAACCATAAAAATTGTTCCCGGATTGTTTTTTTGACTGCACCATGAAAGATTTACATAAGAAAACCGCTCCCTACATCATCGAGATCGTTTCCAAACTGAAAGCTGCCGGATATGAAACCTATATCGTGGGCGGTGCTGTCCGGGATTTTCTCCTTCAGCGTGAACCGAAAGACTACGATATTTCCACATCCGCCACGCCGGAAGAAGTCAAAAAAGTTTTCCGCGATAAACGCTGTATCATCATCGGCAGACGCTTCCGGCTGGTTCATTTGTATGTATCCGGAAATGAAATCGTGGAGATCAGCACTTTCCGGAAAATGCCCGATCAGGAAGATCAGGTGTTGATACACGGAAACCATGCACAGAAACCGGAACACATGATCTTCAATGACAACGAGTTCGGTTCTTCTTACGATGACGCACACCGCCGGGATTTTACTGTGAACGCGCTTTTTTATGATCCCGTGGACGATCAGGTGGTGGATCACACCGGTATGGGCATGGCGGACCTTTCCGCCGGACTTGTCCGCAGTATCGGTGATCCTGCATTGCGTTTCGAGGAAGATCCCGTCCGGATCCTGCGTGCATTGAAACTGGTGGGGCAATACGGCTTCACGCTGGAGGAAAATACGGAAAAAGCATTGTTCCGGTGTATGCCGATGATCCTCCACGCCAGCATTTCCCGTCTGACACTGGAATTGGAAAAGATCCTGAAAAATCCGTACGGCGATGCCATTATCATGGCGTTCCGCAAGTACGGATTCCTGCAATATTTTCTGCCGGAGATCGACCGGATGTTCGATACGCCGCAGGGCAAATATCTGATGGAACTCTTTTCCAAACGCAATGAACGGATCCGTGCAGGACGGTACCGGTCCAGTCTTTCTCTGGCGATCGCGCTTTTCACCCTGCCTTTTCTGGAGAAAAAGTCCGGCAGATTGCCCGGTCAGCTATGGAGTCCGGTGGAAGATCCCTACGATTCTTTGCGGGATCTGATCCTGCAGGTGATGACTCCTCATACCATCACCCGGCGGGATGGTGCCCATGCCATCAGCAGTCTGCTGCTGCAAATGGATCTGCGGAATCTGGAAAATCTGGCAAAGGTGCTGTATTCTTCAGCATATCCCAATGCCCGGGAACTGGCTTCGATCCAGAATGAACTGGTGTGGCACATGCCCGATTTTGAAGAACAGTGTCCACGCAGGACCAATCTCAATTTCCTGCCGAAACGCAAACGCAGCAACCGCCGCCGCAGAAACGGCAGAAACCACAACAACCGGAGCAATACCGGCAGCGGCACATCCGATACCGCCGCAGAATGAGAAAGACACACGCCATGTCCACTGTGATGAAAGAACGGATCCTTCAGGTGCAGAGATCGCTGCGCGTTCTTTTTCCGGCAGCGGCAGAAGATTCCTTTCTTTCCGCATTGGATACCGCGCTCCGGGCAATGACATCGGAGGATCCGGTATCTGCCGCAACTGCGCTCAATGATCTTGCCGCGACCGTGGAAAAAACCAGATTCCGTGCCATGCTGGATAAAGCATTGATCCATGCGCTGCTGCGTGTATCTGTACCCTTTCAGACACGGAATTTCAATGATCCGGATTCCGATGAATCGTTTTTTCTGGATCACGCAAAAAAAGTCGCCGCAAGCCTTGAAACTCTTTTCCCGGATTTTGTCACCGCGCATACAGATCTTGCCGGGCTGATCCGTCCATCCGTCCGGAAATATCTCACCTGCGGCGATTCCATCTTTCTGAAACTCAAGACTCCGGCGATCCTCATGGAGTGTCTGAAACAATACAACCGCACTGCCGATATTTTTTCCGGTGGCAGATTTTTCCGGCATGACAACGGGAATTTCATCCGGATCGATCAGAAAGATGTCCGCAGTGTGGATGCGTTTTACGGATACCGTTCCGCACGGCAGACTTTTCTGGATCATTTCGGTGCTTTTGCCGCAGGAAAAAGCAATCTGCCGCTCCTTATCAGCAGTCTGCCCGGACTCGGTAAAACCCGTATGACCATTTCCCACAGTCTGCATTATCCGGAGATCATCCTGATCCTGGCATCTCCGCGGGATCTTTCCCACGGACTGGAAAAACTCATCCGTACGCTGGAACAGTTCCCGCAGCACAGATTCATGGTCTTTTTCGATGATATCGATGTCCCGCAAATGGATTGGTATGATTTCCGTACCCAGGTGGGCGGTGCATTCACTCTGCCGGAAAATATTTCCTTCACCATTGCCGCAAATCAGCAGTTCCCCGCCAATATTTCCAGCCGCGGCAGGGGATTCCTCTTCCCTATTTTCGATGAGATCCGCTGTCAGGAAATGATCGAAGATTTCCTGATCTCCTGCGGGATGCACCAGCCGTCACCGGAACTGATTTCCGTGATCGCGGCAGATTATGTGGAATCGTTCGGGCAGAAATTTTTTGAAGAACTCAGCCCCCGCACCCTTGTCCGGTATCTGGAAAGTTACCGCACCGATGGAGAACGGCGGAAACGGATGCTGGACAGCGCGCGGCACGATGTGATCCCCCGTCCCGATCCGCAAGTTTTCTACGACGAAAATCTGAAACTGATGCGCGCGATCTACGGCGATTCCATCCTTGACGAGATCCGCAACCGCGAACTGGGAGTGAAAAAATGAAAAGCGATATGGATCTGCGTGTGGATCTTGGATTGGATCTCAATAAATATATCGAAGATGAAAAGATCGTTCTTTTTGATGATGAACATTTTATGCGTGCCGCGCTCCGTTGTGCGGAAACTGCTGCCGCCGCCGGAGAAGTCCCCGTGGGTGCCGTGGCAGTGAAAGATGGCGAGATCATTGCCAAAGCCTGGAATCAGGTGGAACTCCTCAAAGATGCCACCGCTCACGCCGAAGTCCTCCTCATCAGCTCTCTTTCCTCCGTCATCAACGATTGGCGGCTGGACGATGTGGATATCTATGTGACCAAAGAACCCTGTGCCATGTGCGCCGGAGCCATGGTCAATTCCCGTGTCCGGCGGGTGATTTTCGGACTTTCCGATCCCCGGAGCGGTGCCGCCGGCGGTGCGTTGGATGTGACCGGTTTCCCCGGAATGCTTCATCAGGTGGAAGTCAGAAAAGGCGTTCTTGCGGATGAATGCGGCAGGATCATGAAGGATTTTTTCAGGGCAGTGCGCTGCAAGAAAGATTGATGCGCGAAACTTCCGTGCTGGCACGCGTTAGCGGGAGCCGCCCGACCCAAAAAAAGTCAAACGCCCTTTTGCGATTTATCGCAGGGGGGGGCGTTTGCGGATAAAAGTTTTTGAAAAGGGGTGCGGGGAAAAACTTTTTTCAAAGCTCTGTTCCCTTTATGGGGAGATAAGCACGCTGAAGGCGTGCAGGATCATAGCCTATGGGCTTGCCCATAGGTTCAAGGTATATATCACACTATATGCACGCTGTAGGCGTGCGGGAAGCATTGTAATTGTCTAACGGTTCCCGCGCTCCTACAGAGCGCAAAATTGAGCGTAAATCCATAACCTGTGGGCAAGCCCACAGGCTAAAATCCCGCGCTCCTACAGAGCGCATAGCACCCAGGCTTTAAGTGAGCGCAGCGAAACTGAGCCGCCCGATCCAAAAAAGGTGCTTTGCACCCAAGCGAGCGCAGCGAAGCTGAAAAGCCCAAGAAGAGGGTGCTTTGCACCCACCAAAAAACAATTTTAACAAGCCGAAAGCGCATCTGCCGTTTTCGGCAGATGCGCTTTCGCGAATAAAAGTTTTTTGAAAAGGGGTACGGGGAAAAACTTTTTTCAAAAAAGTTTTTCCCCGTAAAATCCCCCTTCTGTCATCACATCAAGCGGGTTTGAAACCGGAAAGCAGCACGATGGAGAAAGCCATCACGAAGATCGCGACAGTTTCCACGATACCGAGAACCATCAGCTGGTTGGTAAAGCCTTTACCGGTGTCACCGAATGCGTCGGCGGCGGCAGCGGCGGCACGACCCTGCCAGACTGCGGAAAATCCCATTGCGATACCGGAAAGGATACCCACGGTCAGGAACAGCACGGCGGATCCTTCCGGAGCGGCGGCAGCCATACCATTGATAATGAACATGATGATCATGCCGTAGATCGTCTGAGAAAGGGGGGCACCGGCGAAAATCAGCAGCTGGAAGGGAGCGGGGCGATTCTGCGCGTAGCATTTTTTCCAGGCACCGACGGCGGCGCAACCGGCAACACCGCAACCGTATGCGGAACCGAGGGCGGCAATGCCGATGGACGCAAAAGCGGCGGTAAAGATCAACGACTGAAGGGCGGGTGCAGCGTCTGCAAGGGTAAGTGTCAGACTCATTTTCTTTTCTCCTTATAGGTTGTTATTTTTAAGAATCTTTTTTGTTGTTTTTCTTGAACGGACGGAACTTGAAGCCCGCCCACTGCATTTCCACATGATTGGAAAATTCCAATGTATTCAGACGCACAGCGTGGACCAGCACGCTGAGGAAACCCAATCCGATATTCAGGATATTTCCGAATGCCGCCACCAGGATCAGCAGAACTGCTCCTGCGATCTGAAGGGCATCCGGCAGACTCCCCATGAGATTTGCGCCCATTTCATCAAATTTCTGTGAGATCAACGCTCCGGCGAGAGCCACGGCAAAAAGCCGGATATAGGACAACACATCCACGAAACTGCCGATGAGGTTGGATGCCAGCGTCATGACCGCGTCTGCCGTAATGGATACCACGATCAGCACCACACCGGCAATATACAATGCGGTCATCGCCGTTTTCAGCACGGGATACAGTGTGAACAGATCCGTATAAACGATCAGCACCACCGCAAGAATGGCATTGGCAAACAATACCATCGCCCATCCCAGATGTCCGATACAACGCCATGTCTGCCGCAGATCTGTAAAGAAACGGAAGATCCGCGCACCCGGCAGATGGACCGCCGCAATGGCAAAACACAGAAACTGGATGAATTTGTTTTTGAAATCTCCCATATTGTCACCGATCCCCACAAGTTCCGCAAAACGGTGTGCCGCCGGACTGTTTTCCGGATCGGCAAGGAAGGGCAGACCGCGCAGGACCGCAGGCAGTTTATCAGCCGGGATCCCGAACCACGAACCGTTCAGCCATCCCCAGATGAATGTGACAATACTGAGAAGCATAAACAAATTCAGCGGCAGCCGTGCAGCTTCTTTTCCCGCAAATTTGCGTTTGCAGATCAAAGTGACTGCAATGAACAGTGCGCCGTATCCCGCATCCCCGATGATTATCCCGAAAAAGAGAGGGAAGAAGATCAGGAAAAACACATTCACATCGTTTTCACGGTATCCGGGCGTGACACCGATGAAATCAAACAGCGGGTCCATGATATCCAGATATTTGGATTTTACGATGTAGGTCGGCACCATTTCGTCGTCCGGATCGGGATCATCGATCATCAGTCCCGCTCCGGCTTCTTTCGCCATGGCTTCCAATGCTTCCACTCCGGTCACGGGAACATAACCGAAGATCCACGCGATCTTTCCGTTGTCTGCAAGATCCATGCCGTCCCGCGCGGAAATGAATTCCAGAGAACCATCCACGCTCTGTGCATATTCCTGCACCTGCGGAAGCAGAGTTTTGAGGGTCAGCATTTCCGCAGAGATCGCGTTCTGCCGGTCGGAAATGACTTGCAGTTCCGTATCAACAGCAGAGAGCGTATTATCCGGCAGCGTCACAGCACCGATGGCATCGCCATCCAATTCCTGCCGCGCCACCACCAGCACATAGCGGTTGTTTTTTGTCCGGGAGATCTCCTCCACAACGGCATCTTCCGGCAGCAGAGCGGCTTCCATTCCGTTTTTTCCTGTGATGCAGAGATAGGGATAAAGAGCTTTTTCCCGCAATGCGGAAAGAGATGCAGGATCAAATTCGCCCCACGGCAGCAATGCTTCCCGGTCGCGCTGAAGGGAATCTTTTTCTTTCAGGAGTTCTTCCCGTTCCGCCACAAGATCCAGAACACGCTGTGCGGCTTCTCTGCCGGAAAGACTGCAGAAACCCCGGGCTTTTCCTTCTTCCGTGGACAGGAACAGCAGCGCGCGCTGTGCGGCGGAAAGTTTTCCGGAGAGAGCCGCCACATCTTTGGAATCAGGTGTTTTTGCATGACGCAACTGCATCACACCCAAATCCCGGAGTTTTTCCAAAACGGCAGTCTTATCCTGTTCCAGACAGAGCAGAGTCACCTGTTTCATTTTAACGATCATGCGGCACCCTCCTCTCCCTGCAATTTCTTCTTTGCGATCTTGGAGCGGACCACAGCACTTGTCTGTGCATCTCCGATGGCGATCTGGATGATCCGGATATTTTCTTTTGTTTCCGGGATCTTGACTTTTTCAAACAGATTGACGCGCTGTGTCGTGGTCCGCAGTTCCTGTCCGATCAACCGGTACTGTTCCCGGATGATCTCCCGTTCCTCCCGGATCTCCAGGATCTGCTTGACGGCATCCACGGCATCATCCAGCCAGGGTTCTTCCAGAAAAAGATCACAGGGGATATCTTCAAAATCCACACCGTGAAATTTCGGCACGGCGACTCCGGCGATGTTGGCAGACTCGGTCCGGATGGCTTTCACGCGTATGCGGTCCGCGACCCGTTGAGGTGCCGTATCATCACCGAAAAGGCTTACCCATGCGCGCAATGCGTTTTTGGATGCCTCCTCCCGTGCTTCATTCTGTTCGATCTGATCCAGACAATGCCGCATTTCCATCTGCAGCTGCTGTTTTTTCAGCTGCAGCGTGGGCAGGAAGCGTTCAAATTGCTTTAACGCATCCCGTTCCTGCTTCAACGCGGTTTTTGTCAGTTTCACTTTTGCCATGATTCAGCAGCCTTTCACTTCGTGCCCGGCCAGAATTTTTCGATCAATTCCGTTTTGATACCGGTTTCCATTCTGTCGAAACAGTCGGCAAGGATCTTCCAACCCAGATCAAGTGCTTCTTCCAGCTGGATATTGACGGAAAGATCCATCATTTCCCGTTCAAATCTGCCGCCGAATTTCAACAGTTTTTTATCCCAGTTGCTCATCTGGAAACCCATAGACTGTTTTTCCAGCGTTTCCTTGTAGTTGGAATAGAAACGGATCATGGTATCCATGATGGTACGGTGGTCTTCACGGGTCTTGCCGTTCACATTCTGTTTCAGACGGCTGAGTGAACCGAAAGGTTCGATCCTGCCTTTGCTCAGATAGAACTGACCTTCCGTGATGTAACCGGTATTGTCCGGGATCGGGTGAGTCACATCGTCACCGGGCATGGTGGTGACGGCAAGGACGGTAATGGAACCGGCACCGTCGAAGTCCACTGCTTTTTCGTAACGGGAAGCCAGCTGACTGTAAAGGTCTCCGGGATAACCGCGGTTGGAAGGGATCTGCTCCATGGTGATGGCGATCTCTTTCATAGCGTCGGCAAAGTTGGTCATATCGGTGAGCAGCACCAGCACGCGTTTGTTGCGCAATGCGTATGCTTCCGCCACAGCAAGGCACATATCCGGCACCAGCAGACATTCCACAATGGGGTCGGCTGCGGTGTGGACAAACATCACGGAGCGGGAGAGCGCACCGTGTTCGTCCAGCGTATTGCGGAAGAAGAGATAATCGTCGTATTTCATTCCCATACCGCCGAGGATGATCACATCCACTTCAGCCTGCATGGCGATCCGTGCCAGCAGCTGGTTGTACGGTTCACCTGCCGAGGAGAAAATAGGCAGTTTCTGCGATTCCACCAGCGTATTGAAAAGGTCGATCATAGGGATCCCCGTACGGATCATTTTCCGGGGGATGATACGCTTCGCAGGATTCACGGAAGGTCCGCCGATCTCGATCATCTGATCTTCAATATCGGGTCTGCCGTCACGCGCTTTGCCTGCACCGGTAAAAATTCTGCCCATAAGGTCTTCCGAACTGGAGACCATCATCGGGTGACCGAGAAAACGCACTTCATCGCCCGTGCTGATACCGCGGGAACCGGCAAACACCTGAAGAGAAACTTTGCCGTCCTGAAGACGGATCACCTGCGCAAGAGATGTTCCGCGGGATGTGGTCACTTCCGCCAGATCGTTGTATGCCACATTGTCGGCTTCCACCGTGATCACGTTACCCGCGATCTGGATGATTCTGTGATAGATCTTACGCATGGCACACATTCTCCTGAAGTTTCGCGGCGATCACCGCTTCCTGTTGTTTGAATTTATCGGACTGGAACGGCATATAGTTCCAGTCGGTGAAGATCAGCTGCAATTCCTGAAAATACCGGCGGGCGGCATCTTTTTCGTCAAAACGGAATTGCGTATTCAAAACTTCGCAGACTTTGCTGAAGCAATACTGCTGGCGTTCCGCGCTGCAGGCTCCGTCCACTTCATCAAAAGTATTCTGCTGCAAATACACAAAATCCAGAAATTCACTCTTGAGATAGATCACAAAGTCGTCCGTATTTGTTCCTTCTTCGCCAACCACTTTCATCATCTGGTTGACTTCCTGTCCGCGACGGAGGATGCCACGGGCAAAATCCACCTGCGCACCGTCCACGATACTGGTGTAGTGGCTCCAGCTGTCCAGCGGGTGAATGGAGGGAAAACGGCGTGCAGAGGAGCGGTCACGGGAAAGTCCGAGAAACGCTCCCACCACTTTCAATGTTGCCTGGGTCACCGGTTCTTCAAAGTTGCCGCCCGCAGGGGAAACGGCACCGCAAATCGTTACAGATCCCTGTTTGCCGTTGTTCAGTTTCACAAGACCCGCGCGTTCGTAGAATCCGGCAATACGGGATTCCAGATAAGCAGGGAAGGCTTCTTCGCCGGGGATCTCTTCCAGACGGCCGGACATTTCGCGCAATGCCTGTGCCCAGCGGGATGTGGAGTCTGCCAGCATCAGCACATTCAAGCCCATCTGCCGGTAATATTCCGCCAGCGTCACTGCCGTATAGACAGAGGCTTCACGGGCGGCGACCGGCATGGAGGAAGTGTTGCAGATGATGATGGAACGGTCGATGAGCGTTCTGCCGGTACGGGGGTCTTCCAGTTCCGGGAACTCCCGGAGGATCTCCACCACTTCACCGGCGCGTTCACCGCAGGCGGCAACGATCACGATATCGGCTTCCGCATGTTTACTCAAAGAGTGCTGAAGCACGGTTTTGCCCGCACCGAAGGGACCCGGCGTACAGAATGTGCCGCCCTGTGCCACAGGGAAGAATGTATCGATGATACGCTGCTGGGTGATAAGCGGTTTCACGGGAAGAAGTTTTTCCCGGTAGCAGTCGATGGCGATCTTCACCGGCCATTTCTGAGTCATGGTGATCTCTTTTTCTTCGCCTTTTTCATTGACTGCTTTTGCGATCACAGTACGCAGGTCGTATGTTCCGGCATCCGCCACCCAGGAAAGGGTCCAGACGCCGCGGAACGCGAAGGGCAGCATGATCTGATGCTGGAAGATCCCTTCCGGGACCCAGCCGATGGAATCCCCGGCACGGAGTTTATCGCCCACTGCTGCAGTGGGCGTGAACGCCCACCGGGAATCATAGTCCAGCGCGTCCAGATAGATGCCGCGTTCCAGAAAGAAGCCGGATTTTTCGGCAAGTTTGTTCAAAGGGTTCTGAAGTCCGTCATAGACCTGTTTCAAAAGACCGGGTCCGAGGGTCACGCTCAAGAGGTCGTCGGTGAATTGGATGGGATCGCCCACCTTCAAACCGACGGTGCTTTCAAAAACCTGAAGGTCGGCACGGCGTCCGCGGACACGGATGACTTCCGCTTTCAGTTGTTTGTCGCCGATCATTGCGTAGGCGACTTCGTTCTGAGTGACATAGGTATCAAATTCCACCGTCACAAGGTTCCCGTTGACGCCGGTAATGCGTCCCTGATTACTGTCGATCATTGCAGAAATACTCCCGGGGTTAATATGTTAATCTTTTGTTATCGTCTGTGATTTTTTGGAAAGATCCGCCGCTTTATCCAGATTCACTGCCGCATTTCCGGCAGCACGGCGCGCCCATTTTTCCGCAAGCTGAAGCTGCAGATAATAAGCACAAAGCACATCCAGATCAAATTGATGCAGCAGAGTCAGTTCAGAGGCTTTTTCCCAGCGTGCCGCATCCAGCAGCCGTTCCCGTTCCAGCGGATCTGCCGCAGAATAGGCTCGGACCGCCGCCGCATCGGCATCGCAGTCAAATACCGTTTCACGGTTCACGGAGGAAACGGAAGAAAGATCTTTGCGTTTCGCAGTCCGAAGCCGCAGGATACTGTGGCGCAATGCTTTTTCCCATGCCTGATATTTTCCGGAAAAAGAATTTTCCGGGAAGACTTTATCTTCCTGCGGCAGAATGGAAACTGCGGAAAGAACAGCCAGCTCACCATCGGTCATAAATGTGGAGGCATTGTCCAGAAATTCCTGTGAACTGATGGACGGATCCTCTGTCATCTTCAACGCAGGCAGCGATGAGATCAGAGAGTAAAGTTGTGAAAAATATGCCATCTTACTTCACCGTAAAGCAGATTTTGATGATTGATTATCCTTTCAGGACGGCTGCCAGCTTGGGTCCGACAAATTCGCAGATGACATCTGCAAGTGCTTCATCGCTGAAATCCAGAAATACATCGCTGTCCTTGAAACCGATCTTCAACCCTGCAGAAAAATCATTGCCAAGAGAAAGTTCCGTTTTCGCCGCCAGATCCGCACGCAGACTCGCCTTCAAGCCGTATTCCAATGCTTCCAATTCCTGACGGGACAGGATCAATTCCAAGCCGTCCGCGCTTTCTTTCGCATACGCATCCGCCATCGTGGCAACCAGCTGTGCCATCAGCTGCGGAGTCATCGCTTCCGCCACATTGTCCTTCGCGATCCGGCGGAGGCGTTCCAGAAGTTCACCTTTCAACGCAATAATAATGTCCCGCGCCGCCTGACGGATGGTGATCTCACCGCGTTTGATATCATCATCCGCAGTTTCCTTCGCTTTCTTCATGATCGCTTCCGCCTGCGCGTTCGCATCTGCCACGATCTTTTCCGCCTGCGCTTTTGCATCCGCAATGATCTTTTCCCGTTCGGTTTCGGCTTTCTGAAGTCCGTCGTTCTGGATCCGGTCAAGCAGACCCTGCAAATCTTCCGCCATGATTGCCTCCTTTGGCTGATGGTCCTATGTTAAAAAAATATAATATCTTTCAAAAATGAAATATAGCACAGAATCAAAGATTGTCAAGTTGCTGTTTGTAAAAAAATCAAAATATTTGAGATTCTAATAGAGATGAGATCCAAAAAGAAATGATCGCACCGGCTTCTCCGGTCGTTTCCTAATGTAGCACCGATACTTGCATATTTCAAGAGGTGATTTCAAAAGTCATTCAAAAAAACAAGGAAGGCTGACAACCGTACCGGCGTCAGCCCGTGAGAGGAAAACATTTTCAAGGATCATTTTTCTTTGCAGTCCCGGATTTTTGCCAGAAGGGAATCCATATCTTCCTTGAAATTCTGGAATTCGTCTTCGTGTTCCAGTTCTTCCGCCAGAATGGTCACGATCAGTTTCATGGTCATTTCGTCTTTGCCCTGCACTTCGTTCAACAGCTGTTTATAAACGCCGATGGCGCACCGTTCGCTGATGATGGTCTGTTCGATGATCCTGCCAAGACAGGATTCACCCGGTTTGATGTAAGCGCAGTTGGATTCTTTGATCATTTCCTCCGGGGTGAGCGGCACGGTTCCGCCCAGTTCGCAGATCCGCCGACCCAGTTTCATGGCGTGGTCATATTCCTCCATGGCGTTTTCCTTCAGATCGCGCACCACATCGGCACGCATGATGCCTTTTGCCTGAAAAGCGGCTGTTTCATATTGGATCATTGCCAGCCATTCATCGGCATACGCTTTCCGCAGCAGTGTGATGATGTGATCAACGTCTGCGCCAACCAGAGTTCTTGCTTTCTGTCCCATAGTTGCCTCCTTTTTTGATTGAGTTCCCCTCTTTCTGCAACAGACAAAAAAACGCACTCCGGGTGTGGAGTGCGTTCAGATTTTTTCAAATTTTTCCGGATTTTTTTATTTTCGCCGTATCCTCACCGGGCAGTGATCTCTGCGCGGATCTCGTGGGACTTATCGGCACGGGCAACGATCAGCCAGTATTCCAGATCTTTTGTTTCATCGGGCGTGACTTCCGTCATGACCACACACCCGGATTCCGGAACGGTGACAAATTCCCGCACACACCAGCTTCTGTGAGGTGACGGCGTAATGAAGGAACGTTGTTCAAATCCGCCCATTTCCTTTCCGTCGATCCACACCTTTGCGGGCGCACCCGTATCGGGGGAAAGACGCAGTTTTTCCGTTGCGCCCGGCACCCGTACTGTGGCGCGGATATACACTTTTTTCCCGGCTTCCACGGGGATGGTCAGCAGATCGCTGTTGGTCGTATGGATCTGCCAGCAGTCTTCTGCGGCATTGACAGCTTCATCGTAAGATGCGAAATTGCCCACGGCAAAAGATCTCTGAAGCCCCAGCTGACCTTCTGCGTGCATTTTCACGCGGAAGGGTTTTTCCAGAACTTTCTTATGTTCCTTTTTCTCCAGTTCCTCGTGAAGAGCCATGGTCCAGTCGGTAAGTTCATTGATATTTTCCGGCATGAAGGGGATCATATCTTCCGTAACGCCGCAGGTCAGGATCCGTTCATCGAATTCCACCTGATATTTTTTCCGGATGGCATCGGCACCCATCAGGATCCCCATAACGGCTCCGGCAGTTGCGGCGGTGCAGTCGGCATCGTAAGCAAAATTGGCGGCACCCACCATGGCTTTGAGGAAATCGCCTTCTGCATAGACGAGTGCGGCAATGGTGAAAGCGATATTGATGAGACAGTGGGAGAAGTTTCCGAAATCGTATTTCCGGATCAGCTCCCTGCGCAGATCGGAAGCGGAAACGCCGTTTTTGTAAGCGTCCATCACTTCATTGACTGCGATCGCGATCTTACAGTCTGCGGGAATGAACGCCAATGCTTCATAAATGAGTCTGTGCAGATCTTCCACAGCGGCGGAAAATGCCATTGATTCCAATGCGGCATAGAATATTTCCGCATAAACGCTTTCGCCATCGTGATCCACCGTGGCATCCAGCATGGCATAATAAGCGGCAGTTTCCGGCATATTTGCGGCGATCACCGCCCAGATCTCACTGCGGATGGGACAACCCATACATTCGGAAAAATAATTATTGAATCTTCCGGTGAGGGGCGGACGCATCCCCCGTTCGATATTGGCGATGGCGATCCCGTATTCATCGAAACGGAATGTGGTGCCGCTCCAGGCTTCCGCCAGATCGTCGTGGAGAAAATCCAGACCCTTTTTCCGGACCATTGCCAGCCAGAGCAGCTGCAGGTCCAGATCGTCGTTGGGTTCATTTTTTCCGGGGAATGCCAGAGGGAGCATGGGTTCGCTTTTCCAGCCTTCCACGGGTGCGCCGATGGTGCCGCCGATATTTTTTCCGAGCCAGCAGCCGAAGATTTTATCACGCAGGAAAGATTTATCCATAAATGTACCCTTACACAGAATATTTTGCAGCCATTTTCTTGAGTGCTTCCATCTGTTTATCGCTGAGGGTCTTGCCCGCTTTCAGATGGTTGGCAATGGATTTGACAAATTCCTGATCGTTGTAAACGCGTCTGCCTTTCTGCACCGGTTCCGCCCATTTTGTGACTTTGTCAAAGCCCTTGATGAGTTCTTCCGCCAGCTGTGCTTTTTCCGCAGAAGCGGGATCTTCCGCCACAACAGGCAGTTTTTCCCGGATCACAGCCAGATAAGTCTGTGCTTCGGGCAGCTGATCCTGATATTTTTCGATCATTTTGCCAAGAGCGGCGATCTGTTTTTCGGAGAGAGCTTTTCCGGCATCGTTCTGTTTTTTCAGGGAATCGAAGAATTTTTTATCGTCGTAAAGACGGCTGCGGCGTTTTTCCGGTTCCGCCCATTTCAGTTCGTTCATTGCGGCAAAGACCTGAGGCAGACCTTCCTGCGAAGGAGCAGCGGCTTCCGCTTCCTGGCGTTTGGCACGGCGTTCCTGGCGTTCCTGTTCAGCTGCGAGGCGTTTGGCATCTGCGTCGATCAGGTCGCCGGAGAAACCGGTTTTTTCTGCGATCTGACGCAGCTGGGGAAGATCTTTTTCATACTTCAGGGCCAGAGTAAGGAGAGCTTCCCACTGGCGGCCGGAGATGATACCGTCTTTCTGATATTTCGTTTCGATGGAGGCGAAGAATTTGCGGTCATCGAATGCCCGTTTTCCGGCGGACCGTTCCGGAATTTCCCAGTTGACGATCTTGTGGATCTCCGCAATCAGGGCATCTGCCTTTGCATTTTCGGGTGCGCCGGCACCTTTGGCAGTCTTCAGCCACTTGGAGAATTTATCGTAGAAAGTCCCGATCATTTCGGTCCACTGGACTTCTCCGTTTCCGATATCGTCCAGCTGTTCTTCCATGGATGCGGTAAAGCCCACCTGGAACAGTTCCGGCAGACTTGCCACCAGATAATCATTGATATTGAATCCCAGTTCCGTGGGGATCAGTTTTCCTTTTTCCTTCTGCACATATTTGCGGACCTGGATCGTGTTCACGATGGTGGCATAAGTGGAAGGTCTGCCGATCCCGTTCACTTCCAGTTCCTTGATGAGCGCAGCTTCGGAGAAACGGGGAGCCGGTTCCGTGAATTTCTGTTCGTTCATGGAACGCAGGAGCAGACAGTCTTCATTCTGTTTGAGAGCGGCAAGAACATCGGCATTGCGGGTGTCGTCGTCTTCCTCCACCACACCTTCCTCCTGAATATTGTAGGCGCGGAGATAACCATTGAATTTGACGACTGTGGCAGTGGAGCGGAATGTATAAGTGCCGTTGCTGCTGCCTTCCACTTCCACCGTGGTGCGTTCCTGCAGCGCGGGAGCCATCTGACTTGCCACGAAGCGTCTCCAGATGAGCGTATAAAGGCGCAGCTGCTGGGGATCCAGATAATTTTTCAGGCTTTCCGGAGTGAGATTGATATCCGTAGGACGGATCGCTTCGTGGGCTTCCTGTGCATTGCCTTTGGAACGGTAGATATTAGGCTGTGCCGGTACATATTCATTGCCGTAATTTGCACCGATGAACGCGCGGCACTGTGCCTGTGCTTCCGCAGCCACAGCCACAGAGTCCGTTCTCATATAGGTGATGAGACCGATGGAGCCGGAACCCACATCCACACCTTCGTACAACTGCTGGGCGATCCGCATGGTCTGACTGGCGGAAAAACCCAGCGAGGAACTTGCCGCCTGCTGCAATGTGCTGGTGATGAACGGGGGATAAGCAAATTTTCTGCGGGGAGTTGTGGCGATATCCGTTACTTTCCAGTTGTTGACAGCCTGAACAGCTTTCAGGAGGATATCGGCATCAGCTTTGTTGCCGATCTCAAATTTATCGCCGTTGATCTTTGCCAGTTTCGCACGGAATGCACTTTCCGGATCGTTTCCTTTGGCGGCGGTGTTGAAATCCGCCACAAAATTCCAGTATTCCTTCGGGACGAATGCCTGGATCTCCCGTTCCCGTTCGCAAACCAGACGGAGAGCCACGCTCTGCACACGGCCTGCGGAAACACCCCGTTCGATACGGGTCCACAGCAGCGGGCTGATCTGATACCCCACAATACGGTCCAGCACGCGGCGTGCCTGCTGGGAATCCACCAGTGCCATATTGATGTCACCGGGCGCATCAAATGCCTTTTCGATGGCGGATTTTGTGATCTGGTTGAATGTCACGCGGCGGAACGGGGCTTTTTTATTGATCTTTCCCAGCACTTCCTTCAAATGCCATGCAATGGCTTCTCCTTCGCGGTCAGGGTCGCTTGCCAGATAAATTTCATCTGCCGCTTTTGCAGTGGATTTCAGATCGGAAAGATTTTTGCCGCGTCCTTTATTTTCTTCGTACTGCGGCTGAAAATTGTGTTCAATATCCACACCGAACGCGCGTTCGGGCAGGTCGCGGACATGACCCATGGAGGCTTTCACCACGAACTGCGGACCCAGGATCTTGCTGATGGTTTTGACTTTTGTGGGTGACTCCACGATCACCAGTTTTGTTGCATTGCTCATAGTACAGAGGCTCCTTATATCTGTCGAAAAAAATTCTGTTTGCGCTTCTTCACACGATATTAAAGATAACCGGTTCCGGAAAAAAGTCAAGGCATTTTTTGAGTCTGCCCGCCCCCATTTATCCTTATTACTTATAGTAATAGAAATTTGAAAATTTTTTATCCGGGGCGGCAGGGAGGGAAAAATATTTCAAAAAAAAGAAAAACGGGCTTGATTTTCTTTCCAGCTTATGATATATTAGTCATTTGCTACTGACACTATGAGCATGAAAGAGATACGATAAACAACAGAAGGGTCCGGAAAATGAGTATGACCGCAACTGAAACGACATTGGCTCTTTACGATAAATATGTGATGCACACCTATCCCCGTGCAGATATCCTGTTTGTGCGCGGTCAGGGTGCAAAATTGTGGGACGGCGAAGGGAAGGAATATCTTGATTTCGCTTCCGGGATCGCAGTTTGCAGTCTGGGGCATAATCACCCTGCTGTGACAAAAGCGATTCAGGAACAGGCGGAAAAACTCCTCCACGTTTCCAATCTGTATATGAACGAAAATCAGCCGCGCCTCGCACAGAAACTGATCGAAAACGGTTTCGACGGTGTCTGTTTCTTCTGCAACAGCGGTGCGGAAGCCAATGAAGCATTGATCAAACTTGCCCGGAAACGCGGCAGCGAAAAAGGTAAGTTCGAGATCATTGCCATGAACGATTCTTTCCACGGCAGGACTCTTGCCACTCTTGCCGCCACCGGCAGAAGCAAATACCGCAAAGGCTTCCAGCCCGATATGCCCGGTTTCAAATTTGTGGATTTCAATGATCTGGAAGCGGCACGCGCGGCAGTGGATGAAAAGACCGCAGCCATTCTGGTGGAACCTGTGCAGGGGGAAGGCGGGATCATTCCGGCAGATGTGGAATATCTGAAAGGACTCCGTGCGCTTTGCGATGAAAAAGATATCCTGCTTCTTTTTGATGAAGTCCAGTGCGGTATGGGCAGAACCGGTAAATTGTTTGCCTGGCAGAACTTCGGCGTGGAGCCGGATGCACTTTCCATGGCAAAAGCACTGGCAAACGGCATCCCTATGGGTGCCATGATCGCGCAGAGAAAACACGCTGATGTATTGACTCCCGGCACTCACGCAAGTACATTCGGCGGAACACCTTTTGCCAGTGCCGCCGCCATTGCGGTGATCGATACCATGCTTCAGGGCGGTGTACTGGAAAACTGCCGGAAACAGAGTGCGTTCCTGATGGACGGGCTGAAAAAACTGGCGGAAAAACACAGCTGCATCAAAGCGGTGCGCGGGCTGGGTCTGATGCTGGGTGCCGTGCTGGATGAACCTGCTGGCGGAGTGCTGGCGATCCTCCGGGAAAAGGGGATGCTGGCGTTGTCCGCAGGGGAAACAGTGCTGCGTCTTCTGCCGCCGCTCACGGTGACGGAATCGGAATGTGCGAAAGCGTTGGCTTTGATCGATGAAGCCATGACGGAATACGAAAACACGAAAAAATAATCAACCACTATTTCAACATAATCGAGGTGCTGCTATGATCAAACATCTCCTTACCGGTGAAGAATTCCGCAAGGCGGAATTTGAAAAACTCATGGATCTTTCCGCGAAGATGAAAGCGGAACGGTTTTCCCCGAACGCAGTCAAACCCCTTGCCGGCAAAAGCATCGGCATGATTTTTGCAAAATCCTCCACCCGCACAAGAGTTTCTTTTGAAGTGGGTATCCACGAACTTGGCGGTCATGCACTGTATCTGGATCAGGGCAAAACTCAGATGGGACGCGGTGAAACGGTTCCGGATACGGCGCG
Organism: Victivallales bacterium; assembly: GCA_045594005.1. Taxonomy (GTDB): domain Bacteria; phylum Verrucomicrobiota; class Lentisphaeria; order Victivallales; family UBA1829; genus SIG77. The sequence goes on along the minus strand of JAZNXT010000078.1, from coordinate 12,820 downwards.
TGTGTTGAGCCGCTATCTTCAGGGGATCGTGATCCGTACTTATGCACAGAGTGATATTGAAGGGCTGGCACAGTATGCGTCCTGCCCCATCATCAATGCGTTGACGGATGATTATCATCCCTGTCAGGCATTGACCGATATGTTCACGATCTATGAAAAACTCGGTCGTTTTGAAGGTGTCAAAATGGCATATCTCGGAGACGGAGCCAGCAATATGGCAAACTCTCTGATGATGGCATCCCGCTGTGCCGGGATCCATTTTGAGATCGGCGCACCGGAAGAATACCGCCCCTCTGCCGAAGTGATGAAACTGGATCTCGGCGGCACGGGTACGGTCAGCTGGACCACAGATCCGGCGGAAGCGGTGAAGGATGCGGATTTCATCTACACGGATGTGTGGGTGAGCATGGGATTTGAAAAGGAATCTGCCGACCGCATCAAGATCCTGGAACCCTACCGTGTGGATATGGATCTGCTGAACAAGGCAAAGAAGGGTGCCATGGTCATGCACTGTCTGCCTGCCCACCGCGGCGAAGAGATCACGGATGATGTGATGGAATCGCCCAACTCCATTGTGTTTGACGAAGCGGAAAACCGTCTGCACGTTCAGAAAGCGATCATGGCAACACTGATCCCGGGATAAGACTGTATGGAGCGATCATTCCGGAAATATCCGGCTCTGCCGGCACTCGTTTCCGTGATTGCAGGCATCCTGCCTTTTGCTCTTTTTCCTGAAATGCCGTTCTCCGGAGCGGCATTTTTTATCTCCGCGCTGATGATCTGCTCCTGTTTTTTCTGCAGATCGGTACACCACGCCCTGTGGTATTTTTCGCTGCCGCTTTTTATCGGATTTCTTGCTTCATATCTGGCAGTGAGTCAGCCGGAGATCCCATCCGGAGTGAAACCGGAAATGTTCAGTTCTTCCGGGATCTACGGTGATTTCGATGTGATCATTTCCGACAGTGCCGTTTCGCCGCAGGGGGATTTTCCTGCGAATCCCCGTCCGGTGAAAGCGCGTCTGGTGCGTTATACTCCTTACGGCACGGATGAGTGCCGCACGCTTCAGCCGGGGATCGGTGTGGGACTGCTGATCCATCCTTCCCATTCTTTCCGTCCGGGATACGGTGATCTCTGGCGCATACGCGGTTTGCTTACGGTCCCGGAAGGCATTACGCTTCCGGAAACATTCGACTACGGAAAATATCTCCGGAAAGAAGGGATCTTTCTTCAACTGGAAGCATTGAGATCCGGTGTTTCCAGTGATGACAGCTGGGATGATGACGACCGGACACCGGAATTGCTGTTCCCCAACGAACCTGCCGCGGCAGTACGGGATTTCAGTCAATATCCGCCTGTTGATTTGAACAATCTGTGTTTTGATGATGTGACGCTTCTGCAGCAGGGCGGCGGATTCCACAGGATGATGTTTGATCTGCGTGACAGGATCCTGCACCGGATCTGTGACGGCATGACATCTGAAGGGGCAAAAGGTTTGGCGGCGGGGATCCTTTTCGGCTTTCCGCAAACTCTCGGCAATGAGATCAAAAATGATTTTTTCCGCAGCGGGACTATTCATATTCTCACGGTCAGCGGGACTCATGTGGGGTTGTTTGCGGCATTGCTGTTTCTGATTTTTTTCTTCCTGCCGGGAAAATTCCGGATCATCCCTGTTCTGATCCTGACTTTTTTCTATGCGGCAGTCACCGGCATGCGTGAACCTGCCATGCGTGCCTGTTTCATGCTGGCGGTATTTCTTCTGGCAGGTTCGTTTCGTTGCAAGACCAACGCAATGAATACATTGGCATTGATCGCGGCATTGCTTTTGATTTTCAAACCGGAAAATCTGACTTCTGCCGGATTTCAATTTTCTTTTATCATTGTGGCGGCATTGCTTTTCACATCCCGGTGGATGAGCCACATTTATCATTTTCTCTGCCGGAGAGGGAACTGGGTCCCTTCTGAACGGCGCAAGCGGTCTTTCTACTGGCGGAACAGGATCTTTTCCGCATTTGCCGGAGCGGCGGCATCATCGCTGATCGCTTTTGCGGCAAGTGTTCCGCTGACGATCTGTTATCAGGGGCAGATCACCTTCAATTCCATTTGGGTGAATATTCTTCTGATCCCGCTGGTCTTTTTCTGTTTTGTTTTTGCTCTGCTTTCCTGTATCTGGAGCGGATTTCAAATGATCCTGCAGGATCTGCTGGAATCGATCCTGTATCTGTGCGATCTTGCCGCCCGGGATGGCGTATTGGATCTGGCTGAACCTGCCCCATGGAGCATTGCCCTTTATTACGCTTGTTTTTTCTTTTTATTTTTGCCGGATATACGAAAAAATATCCGTATGTTCTGCCTGTGCGGTTTGATCCTGCTGCCGGTGTACTGGTATTGCACCACAGTTTTTGCGGAACGGGAAATGCTGGTGATGTCTTCCGTTGCACCGGACAGCGACGGGATCGCACTTTCGGTGGTGCTGACCGATCCGGCAAGCAGAAGCGCAGATGTGATGAATCTGCCTGATTTCCGTTCCGCCATGGAGATCAAAGCATTTCTCCGGAAACGGGGGATCGGAAAAGTGAATGTGTTTCTTGCCCGGCACGGCAGAACATCTTCCGGCGGAGGAATGAAATATCTGGCGCCGCTTCCGGTGGAACACGCCTATCTGCATCCCCGTCAAACCAGATATGCCGGAGGGATCGCACTCCGGGAATATTTCCCCGATTGGAGAAAAAAAGGAAAGTTTTTTGAAGACAGGAACTTGACTTTATATCAAACAGGTGATACCTTTTCTGCCGTTTTCCGCAGAAGCGGGACAACTTTGACTGTTTCCCGTCCGGCAGGCGGCGGGACAAGGTTGCGTTCCTGCGGCAGATTCACGCTGGATGAAACATTCAGCCAGAGTCTTTGCTCCGGATACATCATACTCCGGGAAACAGAGAAAAAGAAAGTTCAGCAGCAGAAAAAATGAAGATCTGTCATATCATAACCAGAATGATCGTAGGCGGTGCGCAGGAAAATACACTTTTTTCCGCACGCGGTGCCGTAGAGGCGGGACACGAATGTGTACTGCTGACCGGACCTTCCCCCGGTCCCGAAGGCGAACTGCTTGCCAAAACCGGGATCCCCGAAGGACTGAAAGTGGTGACCTGCCCGTATCTGGTGCGGGAGATCGATCCCCTGAACGATTGGAAAGCATACCGTTTCCTGAAAAAATATTTCCGGGAAAATCAATTTGATGTGGTGCATACCCACAGCTCCAAAGCAGGTATTCTGGGTCGTCTTGCCGCCCGTGCCGCAAAAGTGCCGCTGGTGGTGCATACCATTCACGGATTGGCATTTCATCCCCGGGAAAAATGGTGGAAAAACCGTTTGTATGTGATGCTGGAGCGTTTTGCCGCGAAAAGATGCGATCATATTTATGCGGTGGCTCAGGCTATGATCGAACAATCTCTCGCACAGAAGATCGGCAGACGGGATCAATACAGTGTGGTTTACAGCGGCATGGATCTGGAGGTATTTCTTTCCGCACAGCGGGAAAGCTCTTTGCGTGAATCCCTGAAGATCCCCGCAGATGCCAATGTGGTGGGGACCGTGGCGCGTCTTTTCCCCCTGAAAGGATATGAAGAACTCATGGCGATCGCACCCCGGCTGATGGAACAGCACAAAAATCTGTATTTCCTTTTTGTGGGCAATGGTTCCATGATGGAGGAGATCCGGAAATGGGCGCAGGATCATAAAATCGGAGACAGGATCATTTTTGCCGGACTTGTGCCGCCTGCGGAAGTTTACCGCTACATCGCGCAAATGGATCTGCTGGTGCATTTTTCGCTGCGGGAAGGTTTGCCCCGTGCGGCAGTTCAGGCTCTCGCCGGTGGAAAACCGGTGGTGGCTTATCCGCTGGACGGCACACCGGAAGTGGTGATCCACGGCACAACGGGGATACTCTGTCCTGTGGGGGATCACACTGCAATGATCGAAGGGATATCCGCATTGCTTGCCGATGAGGAGCTGCGGAAGAAAAACGGGGAAAACGGCAGGGAACTGGTGCGGGAGAAATTTCCGTGGCAGGTCATGTCCGATACACTTTTGAAATCTTATCAAACTCTGTCGGGAGAAAAAAATGTTTGACAGTTATTCCGCGATCCAGCTGGGGGGATTGATCCTCAGTGCTTTTCTGATCGGTGTCAATAAAACCGGTATTCCCGGGATCGGCACATTGCCTGTGGTGATCCTTTCCATTCTTTTCCCTGCGGATTTTTCCACGGGGCTTCAGCTGATCATGCTGTGCCTTGCCGATTTGATGGCAGTGGCATATTACCGGCGCGGTGCCAACTGGAAACTGCTGGTGAAACTGCTGCCCTGCGCGCTGGCGGGGATCGCTCTCGGCGACCGGATCCTGGCGTATATGACCGATAATACCGTGCTTTCCCTTGCCATCGGGATCATTCTCATTCTGCTGGCGGGCTTGCATTTCTACCGCACTTACTGTCTGAAATCGGAAAATGTGCCGACCCATTGGTCCTTTACTGCGGGAACAGGTGTGGTGGCAGGGATCACCACGCAGATCGCCAATGCCGCAGGACCGGTGATGGCATTGTATCTGCTTGCCATGCGTCTGGATAAAAAGGAATACATGGGAACGGCGGCAGTTTATTTTATGATCCTGAACTGGATCAAATTGCCGATCTTCTGCTTTGAAGGGCGTATCAGCTGGGAATCGGTGAAACTGGATCTGCCTATGATCCCCGTACTGGTGCTGGGTGCGGCAGCCGGGATCTGGTTCGTGAAAGTGGTGCCGCAGAAAAAATTTGATACGATCATTCAGGTGCTGGTGGTGATCAGTGCCGTGTGGCTGATCGTGTCCACGCTCCTCAAGTAATCATTCAGCGGAGCGGGAATATTTTTTCAGAAAAACAGCGATATCAGCTTTCAGCATCTTACCGCAGGCAACTTCCATGACCATTCGGGTAAACAGTTCCGGCGGAGCTTCAAATTCGATATTATTGATATCCAGAAAAATCAGTGCCTCCATTGCGCCGACCCGTTTATTGCCGTCGATAAATGGATGATTTTCCACGAGATGATATAAATAAGCTGCAGCCATTTCATAAACCGTCGGGTGTAATAAGATCCCGCCGAATGAACTTTCCGGCATTCCGATCGCAGACTTCAGCAGATCAATATCGCGTAAGCCACCGCTTCCGCCAAAATTTCTGATCTGATAATCATGGATTTCCATAACATCGGAAAAGGTCAGAAATTGTACTTCTTTCACTTTGCAAGTTCCTCAAAAGATTTTGCATAGCGTTTGCCGATCCGGTCCATCGATTTCCGCACATTTGCAGAGTGCGCAGTATCTTTGACCGGACTGAGGATCAGGGTATAACCGTCTGTTACAACTTCAAATGCTGTTTCTGCAGTTGCCCCCAGCAATTCCAGCACGGGGCGTTCAATAACCAGAGCCATGCTGTTTCCGTGTTTTACCAGTGTCTTGATCACAGATACCTCCTTAAGAGTTATAACATTGTTTATACAAAGATACACCATAATACAAAAAAAACAAGCCGGGAAACAAAAAAAGCTGAAATTTTCCGGCTCACTCTGTTTCCGATAAGGAGAGATGGCAGTACGCGCAGCATTAAACAAAACTCCTGCTCGCCGGCAGGCGGCACACACACCCGATCCCTAAAAGATGCTTTGCCGCCTTCGCTCTGGAGCCTGAAAATTTTTTTGTAAAAAAATCTGTTTTCGATTTGTTATTTTTCTTGTTATGCAGTATTGTACCGTAATATCAAATTACGGAGCGTGTGTTGTATGATGGAATCAAACATTGGGTCCCGGCGGGTCTTGTCCGCTGAAGAAGTCCGGGCGGCTGTGGAAAAGATCGCCGATGCTGTATGTGAAGAATTTTTCCGCAATGGCAAAGTCACACCGGTGGCTTTTCTCGGGATCCAGATCGGCGGTATCCCTTTGAGCAGAAGGATCGCCAAACGCATCCGCGAACGCTGCGGTTACGATGCACCCGTCGGCACACTGGATATTTCCATGTACCGGGATGATATCGGCACAAAAAAGAATCTGCCGCCCATCCGCGAAACGCTCATTCCCTTCGATATCAATGACGGGATCGTGATCCTGACGGATGATGTGCTTCAGACCGGCAGAACGATCCGCGCCGCACTGGATGCCATTACCGATTACGGCAGACCGGCATTGATCCGTCTGGCGGTACTGGTGGACCGCGGGCTGCGTGAATTTCCCATCCGTGCCGATTACACCGGAGCTGTGATCGAAGCTCCGGCGGATGAACGGTTGAGGACCGCGTGGGCGGAATATAATGAAGACGATGCTGTATATTCGGTGCCGCAGCACTCCTGAAGAAGCAAAAGAAGAAGCAACACTATCAATATCAAGGTGGATCAGAGATATGGAATGGACAAAAAAAGACCTGTTGAGTCTGTATGATCTTTCCAGAGAAGAGATCGTGCATATCCTTGATACTGCGGAGGAATTCAAAAAAGTTTCCCAGCGCAATGTCAAGAAAGTGCCCGCTCTCCGGGGAAAGACGGTCGTCAATCTTTTTGTGGAACCCAGTACCCGCACAAGATTATCGTTTGAACTGGCGGAAAAGCGTTTGAGTGCAGACGTGATCAATGTTCAGGCGGATGCCAGCAGTTTGCGCAAAGGTGAATCGCTGCTGGATACCGTGCATAATATCCGCGCCCTTCAGGTGGATATCGTGGTGATCCGCCACTCTGCCACCGGTGCGCCCAATTTCCTGGCCCGGGAACTGGATTGCAGCATCGTCAATGCAGGAGACGGCGCACACAGTCATCCCACACAGGCGTTGCTGGATCTTTTCACCATCCGGGAAAAGAAGGGGCATATCGAAGGTTTGAATGTGACCATTCTCGGTGATATCCTCCACAGCCGCGTGGCGCGGAGCAATATCTGGGGTCTGCTCAAACTGGGGGCAAATGTGACCATTGCGGGTCCTGCAACACTGGTTCCCCGGGAATTTGAAAAGATCGGTGTGCGCGTCTGTCACGATCTCAAAAGTGCGGTGGAAGGAGCCGATGTGGTGAATCTGCTGCGGATCCAGCACGAACGCCAGCGGACGGAATTTTTCCCCAGTGTGGGCGAATATGCGAAATTTTACGGGATCAATCCGGACAGCATGAAGTACATCTCTCCCGATGCGCTGATCATGCACCCGGGTCCCATCAACCGTGGTGTGGAATTGGATTCCGCCATTGCTGACGGACCTCAATCCGTGATCCTTGAACAGGTAACCAACGGTCTCGCCGTGCGTATGGCGGTACTGTTTCTTGTGGCGGGGTGTTTGAAATGACAATGATGAAAAATTCCTGGATCCTCAGCGGCGCACGGGTGATCGATCCCATCAACGGTATCGACGAAGTGCGGGATGTGTATATCAAAAACGGTGTGTTCTGCGAAGCGGCAGATATGGAAGGCGTGACCGCCGAAACCATCGATCTTTCCGGAAAAGTGGTCACGCCCGGTCTGATCGATGTGCATGTGCATTTGCGTCAACCCGGAAAAACGGACGCGGAAACAGTCCGTACCGGAACCATGGCGGCAGCGGCAGGCGGATTCACCACGGTGGTCGCCATGCCCAATACTTCGCCTGCCACGGACAATGCGGCACAGGTGCAGTATATCCGCGAACTGGCGGAAAAGGACGGGATCGTCCATGTGCTGCCCTGCGGTGCGTTGAGCCGCGGTCTGGAAGGCAAGGAAATGGCTCCTATCGGCGGACTTTATTCTGCCGGAGCTGTGGCATTGTCCGACGACGGAAAATGTATCCAGAACCATGAATTGATGCGTCATGTGGTGGAATATGCCGGAAGTTTCGGTCTGCCCATCATGGACCATTGCGAAGACAAAGTCATGGCGGCGGACGGCGTGATGCACGAAGGCTACTGGTCCGTTCTGCTGGGTATGCGGGGGATCCCCTCTGCCGCGGAAGAACTGATCATTTCCAGAAATATCATGCTTTCCCGTATGACCGGCTGCAAGATCCACATGCAGCATGTCAGCGCGAAAGAATCTGTGGAACTTCTCCGCAACGCCCGGAAAAACGGGATCCCGGTGACCGGTGAAGCCACGCCTCACCACATTGCGCTGACCGATGTGGAGATCAAGCGTTTTGACACCAATTACAAAATGAATCCGCCGCTGCGTGCCGAAGAAGACCGCATGGCTGTCATCAAAGGCTTGCAGGATGATACATTGACGATCATTGCCACAGATCACGCGCCTCACACCCATACTGCAAAACAGGTGGAATTCGACTACGCTCCCTTCGGGATCGTGGGACTGGAAACAGCCATCCCCGTGACCATGACCGAACTGGTGCATAAAGGCTATCTCACATTGCCGCATCTGATCGAAAAATTCACAAAAGGTCCGGCGGAACTGCTGAATCTTCCCATCGGCAGCATCACAACGGGCAGAGCGGCGGATATTACAGTGATCGACCCCGATCTGGAACATACGATCGATGTCAATTCGTTTTATTCCAAATCCAGAAACACGCCCTTCCACGGTTACAGGGCAAAAGGTTGCACCATTGCGACTTTTGTGAATGGATTGTGCGTTTTTTCCAAACTGGATTATTGAAAAAACGATGGAAAAACGCAAATCGTAAAAAAATACAACAGAAATGTGGTCTTTTACAGAAGAAAAATCTTGCGATTTTACGGAAAGAGTTGTAATATAAATAAAAATCAGAAAGTTACTGAAATTTTCAGAAACAACTAAAACCAAGGAGTTGACACTATGGCAACGAAAAAAGTGACCGCGAAAGCTGCCCCGGCAAAGAAAGCCGCCGCCCCGAAAAAAGCACCTGCGAAAGCCGCTCCCGCAAAGAAGGCTGCCGCTCCGAAAAAAGCGAAACTGGCGATTGACGGCGGTGCAAAAGTCTATAACGGCAAATGGCCGGCATGGCCGACTTTCAACGACAATGTGTACGACAAAGTCGTTGACATCCTGAAGTCCGGCAAAGTCAACTACTGGACCGGCAAAGTCGGTATGGAATTTGAAAAACAGTGGGCAAAATGGCTGGGTGTGAACCACGCGATCAGCGTTGCCAACGGCACCTGCGCTCTGCATACCGCTCTCGCCAGCCTCGGCATCGGCCCCGGCGACGAAGTGATCTGCACCTCTTACAGCTTCATCGCATCCAGCTTCTGCGCACTGCAGGCTGGTGCAATGCCTATGTTTGCTGACGTTACCACCGATCACACCATCGACCCGAAAGCCATCGAAGCATGCATCACGGAACGCACCAAAGCGATCGTGGTGGTCCACCTCTACGGTATCGTTGCCGATATGGATCCCATCATGGAAATCGCTGCAAAGCACAATCTCTATGTTGTGGAAGACTGCGCACAGTGCTTCGGCGGTATCTACAAAGGCAAAAAAGCCGGTACCATCGGTCACGTCGGCTGCTTCAGCTTCTGTCAGAGCAAACACTTCACCACCGGCGGTGAAGGCGGTATGGTCGTCACCAACGATGAAGATCTTGCCTGGGAATGCCGTTCTTTCCGCGACCACGGCTACGATGTCAAAGCGAAACTCAACCTTCTGGAAATGGAAGGCAAACAGCTCTATATCCACCGCCGCGTCGGTTTCAACTTCCGTATGACGGAAATCCAGAGCCAGATCGGTCTGTGCGAACTGGAACGTTTCGACAACTGGAACCTGAAGAACCGTATCCGCAACGGTAAAATGATCATCAAGGCTCTCAAGAACCACCCGCTGGTCCTCCATGTGCCGGTTGACACCAAAGAACGCCAGAACGCATTCTGGTGGTGCCCCATCGTGATCGACCCCTCCAAACTCAAAGACGGGATCGACACCAAACAGTTCATCGCTGCAATGGCTGCGGAAGGCGTGGCTGTTTACAGCGTTCTCTGGCCGGAAATGTATAAGGAACAGGCTTACACCGACCGCAAGGGCTTCGGTGTGGCAAGCTATCCCTTCAACGATCCCAAATCCAGAAACATCGATTACACCAAGTTCAACTGCAAACAGGCGAACTGGATGACCGACCGTACCATCAGCTTCTTCACTCATCCGACTTACACGGAAGAACATATCCAGGCATACATCGACGCCTTCAACAAGGTTGCCGACGCCTACATGAAGTAAGATCTGATCCTCAGTCATCATACTGAACAATCATCCTGAACGGCGTCCGTAAGATTTGCGGATGCCGTTCTTTTTCCCAACTGAAAGAAAAGAGAAAAGATCATGGAAAAAGTCAAATATGCTATCATCGGATTCGGCGGCATCGCTGAAAACCGCGTTGCAAAAGAAGGTTATGCCTGCGATACTGCCCGCTTTGCAAGTTTGGAAAAAGCACAGCTTGTGGGTGCCACCGATATGAACAGTGCCCGTCAGGCAGCGGCGGAAGCTCTCGGTCTGAAATGGTATGCCAATATGGATGAGATCTTCGCGGATCCCGCCATTGATGCTGTGTATATCGCCACCAACAATGCTTCCCACGCACAGATCGCCATTGCCGCCATGAATGCGGGCAAACACGTGATCGTGGAAAAACCTGCCGCCACCAGTGTTGCGGACGGCAAGGAAATGGTGCGTGTGGCAAAAGAAAAAGGTCTTTCCCTCACCGTTGACCACATGATGGTCCACAATGCCTGGAACGTGAAAGCGAAAGAAGTCGTGGCTGAAGGTACGCTCGGCACGGTGAATGACAGCTGTTTCCACATGGAATTTGCATACGGCTACGATCCGGCGGAAGCCGCCACCTGGCGCTGCAGCAAGATCGAAGAAATGGGCGGTCCCATCGGTGACGTGGCAAGCCATTGCTTCTATGTGGCGGAATATGTTTTCGGCAAAAAGATCGCCAAAGTGGCGGCGGTTTACTATCCGAAGATCATGGATATCAAGGCGGAAGACGGTGCCTACATCAAATTCTTCTTTGAAGATGGCACACAGGGCAGCGTCCGTGCATCCTTCAGCGAATTCCGCGGCGGTCTGGGCGGCACGCTCACCAATCTCGGTTTTGAACTTTACGGCGATAAAAAAGTCCTCCGCAGCTACGGCAGTATGTTCCAGCTTTCCGGTCACGACGGCGAACCGGTGAAAATGCGTCTGGAACTGGACGATCTCGGCAATGTGTCTGAAGTGGCACCTGCAAAGATCCGGAATATCTATCAGACTCTGATTGAAGGTCATGCCGCAAGTATTCAGGCGGGCAAACCCCTGAACGCGGAAGATGCGGTCCACAACCTGGCTCTCTGCGCGGCAAGTCATGAATCCGCACAGAATGGCGGTAAGATCGTGGGAGTGGCAGACTGATGGCACTGCGTATCGGTTTTGCACAGGAGATCATTACACCTGAATTGGGAGTACCCCTTTGCGGGTACTTCGTGCCCCGTCCGAATACGGGCGCGTACGATGATCTCCATGTCCGCGCACTGGTGATCGAAGGAAACGACGGTGAACGCTGTGCCATCGTTTCCGCCGATCTGTGTTTTCTTTCACTGGAATTGATCGACCGCTGCCGCTGTGCTATCAAAAATATCGGCATTGATTATCACGGAAAGATCATTTTCAGCGCAACACATACCCATACGGCTCCCTATCCGGCAGAATTTTTCGGTGATCCCGCCGATGAAACATATCTGGCTCATTTTGCCATGAAATGTGCTTTGGCGATCAAACGCGCCGATGCCGGACTCGCCGGTTGCACCCTTGCCGCTGCAAATGCTTATTGCGATACGCTGGCATTCAACCGCCGTTACTGGATGAAAGACGGCACGGTCATCACCAATCCGCCGAAACTGGATCCGGAGATCGTCAAACCGGAAGGTCCGGTGGATTATGATATTCCCGTGGCTGCGTTCATGCAGGACGGAAAGATCGCTGCACTTCTTGTGAATATCGTGAACCATACCGATACGGTGGATGGCGATGTGGTGTCCGCAGACTGGCCCGGCAGAATGACCCGCGCCATTCAGAACAAACTCGGCTTTGATGTACCGGTGATCACCCTGATCGGGGCATCCGGAAATATCAACCATTTCAATCCTGCGGATGCGGCACAGACTTCTTCTTTTGCCGAAGCCACACGGATCGGAAACGGTTACGCGGATGCTGTCACAGCAGTTCTGAAAGATCTGAAAGCTGTCGCGGCAGACGATGTGAAATTTGTGTCTTCCGTGATCGAGATCCCCTATTGCGAGATCACAGATGAAGATGCCGCACGGGCGCAGGCGATCCTGGATAAACCGTTCGATGGCGAAAATGGCGATATGACTGCACGCGGTCTTGCACGCGGTGAAGGTGCTGTGGCACGGTTCTTTGCCGGTCAGCTTCTGGATTATCAGAAAAATTGTTCCGGAAAATCCCGGAAATTCCGTCTGGTATCCATGCAGTTCGGTAATGATATTGCCATTTCCACGCTCCCCGGCGAACCGTTCACGGAAATCGGAATGGCGATCAAAGAAGCCTCCCGCTTCCCCATGACCATGATCGCATCCCTCGCTATGGGCGAGTGCGGCTATATCCCCATGCCGGAATGTTTTGAACGCGGCGGATATGAGATCCTCCCCGTGGATGGCGGCGCACCTGCGCACGATACCGCAGTTCGCCTGATCGAAGAGGCATCCGCTCTGGTGAAATAAAATGATTTTGCATGATCTTTGCGGCGGTGTGGCACGCTGTATGTGACCGGCGTGGTGCGCGCGCCGCCGCGCAAGTATGGAGGGGTACTTGTTCCACGGGTAAAGCTCCCTTACGGGATCTTCACCCGTGGTTATGCATAGTTCGA
>JAZNXT010000077.1:0-27221 GCA_045594005.1 Victivallales bacterium | reverse complement strand
GGGGGGCAGCGGGGGGGGGGGGGGGGTTTTTTTTTTGGGGAGGACGGAGGGGACATTGGGGACATCGGGGACTTATGGGACACGGATGAGGCGTAGTCAAAAGTTTTTTTCCGTACTCATCCGTACTCATCCGTACCTCTCCGTATTCCTCCGACGGAGCCGCCCGCGAAAAGTGCGCTTTGCGCACCGCTATCGCTCGCTTAAAGCCAATACGCAGGCGGCACGCGTAGCGCAGCAGCGCAGGGAGGGGGGATTTTATTTTGGGGAGGACCGATGGGACATTGGGGACATCGGGGACTTATGGGACACGGATGAGGCGTAGTCAAAAGTTTTTTTCTCCGTACTCATCCATACCCCTCTGTATTCCTCCGGCGGAGCCGCTCATCCATCCCGCCCGTGGTGAAGCCGGCTGAAGACTGCCGACTGAAGACTGAAGACTTTATCCATTTCGCACCTCTTAAAAATTGAAATAGATGAAAGGGGAGGTCTTGACGAAGAAGAACATGGATGTCACGATCAATGCGATTGCGATCAGGGCATTGACCAGTGTGGGTTTGAAGTGATCTGCGCGGGATGATGCCGTGGGGAAAAACGCCACAATAATGATCCCGGCAATAAAAAGAATGATCGTTTTCCCATCGGGGAGTTGTGCGATCCATTTTTCCGGAGCGAACATTGCCCTGTAAAGAGCTTTTGCCTGTGTCATATTTTCAGCACGGAACAGGATCCAGGCAAGACAGACAAACAGGAAAGTCAATATTTTTCCGCAGACAGCAGGCATCGTCAGGTTCAGCATTTTGCTCCATACGCGCTGGATCACAAGAGCGATTCCGTGTACGGCACCCCACAGAACAAACAGCCAGCTTGCACCGTGCCACAATCCGCTGATAAGGAATGTGATCATCAGATTGCAGCAGGTACGGAATTTGCCCACTTTGCTTCCGCCTATGGGGAAATAAATATAAGTCATAAGGAACCGTCCGAGGGTGATGTGCCATCTTCTCCAGAATTCGGCAATATTTCCGGACCGGTAGGGAGAATTGAAGTTTTCCGGCAGACGGATATTGAAGATCAGCGCGATCCCGATCGCCATATCGCAGTATCCGCTGAAATCAAAATAGATCTGGAAGGTATATGCCAGTGCGGTCAGCCAGGAATCCAGCAGTGCGCCATTGGCTCCTGCGGAAAATCCGGCATCGGCAGTTTCGGCAAAGAAATCGGCAAGAAGGATCTTTTTGCTCAACCCCAGCGCAAATACAAAAAGTCCGGTGGAAATGTTCTGCGCATTGACTTTCAAGCTGTCCGGTTTGTCAAACTGGGGCATCATCTCATCCGGCAGAACGATGGGTCCTGCGATCAACTGGGGAAAGAAGGAAACAAATGTGGCGTAAGTGAGGAAAGAATAGCGTTCCTTCAGACTGCGGGAATACACCGAATGGAGGAACGATATCTGCTGGAATGTGAAGAAACTGATCCCCAGCGGCAGAATGATCTTCTGAAAGGGGATCGAAAGATCCAGTGCGGCATTGATATTTTCGATAAAGAAATCGCAGTATTTGAAATATCCCAGCAGGAGAATATTCAATACGATCCCGATGATCAGTGCGATCTTTGAACGGTGTTTCCACAGGACCGATGCAAAAAGATAGTTCCCCAGAATGGATCCGAGCAGAATCAGAAAATAGGTATGATTGAACCAGGAATAAAAGACAAATGATGCTGCCAGCAGCCAGATCCGTGCGGCGTTCCGGCTGTATTTCCCCAACAGAAAATACAGGATCGCCGTGACCGGAAGAAATGCCAGAATAAAAGTGAACGAGGGGAAAAGCATATTGCACAGATCCTTATTTTAATCCGAGATCGGCATTGAATTTTGCCATGTGACCGGCAAGCAGTTTGCGGAATGCCTGTTCGGTACGGAGGATATCATCTTCAGAATGAAGCTGATAAGTGCCGTCGGCAAGATAACGGAGGAGCAAACGGGAGGTGTCGGCGGAGAAATGCTGGATATCGTGATATCTGGAGCTGTCTGCCGCGATCTCCGGAATATATTGAAAATCAAAGAGTCTGACATTTTTCCGTTTCAGCAGTTCTTTCAGGACCCGTGTGCGTTGTTTGATCAATTCATCTGCTTCACCAAGATATTCGCTGATGCAGAAACTGTAAATGTGATACGGCGGCAGATACACCGTAAATTCGATTTCCGGATGCGCGTCGATCACATCCAGCAGTTCGGTCTTCAAAGTTTTTTCGCTTTGAGGAATATAGGACCGCTGTGCATGACCGTGTGTGGCATAATGTTTCGCACTGATCACCACTTCTTCATGGCAGTAACGCGTTTTTGCGTTTTCCGTGGAAAACATTTTGTTCCGGTCGGTCTGGATCCCCCGTTTTCCGGAAGGACGCAATTTGCGTTTCAGGATATACAGCATACTGGAATAGGATTGGCGGTCAAAGAGATATTTATAATCTTCCTTGTGGTCTGTGCGGTACATGAAACCGGCATTTTTGTAGTGCGGTTCCGTTTTGTTCAGCGCGTAAATATCCAGAGAATAAACGATGCGGTTTAGTTTTTTTCCCTGCGCTTCCAATGCAAGATCAATAAATTTTTTCAGGTCGAATGTAGTTGCTCCCGCCGCCGCAAATTTCAGGGATTTACACTGAAAAGTCCGGTCGATATCGTCCAGATAAAAGTTCCGGCACATGGAGGAACCCAGCATGAAAAGATCAAAATCGCTGTCTTTGATCAAACGCGGAGCCGTGTAGTAGATCTCATAATAGACCGTATCGTAAAATTTCGGCAGTCGGTAGCGGTAGTGCGGATCCACAATATACACCAGAAGAGCCGCGGCGGAAATGATGGAGAAAACACAGATCGTGACGATCTTCCACCATTTTGTGTATGGTAACGGGAACGAGTATATCCCATTCAGAAAGGCAAGGATCTTTTTCATATTGCAAACCTGTAATAAATGATAAAAATACCGTATAACTTACACGGTTTTCCGGAAATGTCAAGAGGTAATTTCAAAACGCCTCAAAAGATCCGGATCGCTCTTGCTTCGATTGGCGCGGCGTCCCGGCTCCCCCGTTTGTGACCGCATTTTGCGGCACAAACGGGGGATTGCGTTCAGCTGCAGGAAGCCGGAGCGGCTTCCTGCGCTGAACGCAAGTTCCGGCGAAAAAAATTTTTCGCCGGAACGCCGGGACGCCGCGCGGAGCCGGTAGCGGGGATCGATCAGAAGATCTCCACTTCCAGCCAGACGAATTCGTTTTCGTTGATATCCTTTTCGCCGTTGTTGAACAGTTCCACATCGTTCCAGCCGTCGTGTAAAATACCGGCAGGCACTTTTGCCTGAACATAATATGCAGATTTTTTCGGCATGACAGAGGGCAGGGGTGTATCTACGGGGAGGAGTTCACATTTTACAGTGTTCAGCAGCACATCCACATCGACTTCGCGTGTGGTGCCGAGGATGATCCGGGCGGAGCGACCTTCCGTGCCTTCACCGCAGTTGATCTTGATCCCGCCGTTGCAGCATTTTGCCCAGACTGCACAGGGATAACAGCTGCGCTCGAAAACACCCTCTCCGGCAGGCAGATGTTTGGTCAGGATATGACGGCGGTGTTCCTTTGCAACAGCCGCGCGGTCGCCAGCCAGACGGAAAAACTCGTGGATTTGCGGATAGCGTCTGCCGTGTCCCTGAAAATGATTGTAAACATAGATCGTATCGGCTCCCTGCTGATAAAAATTGGAAACAAACCCGAAATCGCTTTCATTCACGCTTTCGATGCTCCAGCCGGGAGCGGACATGGCGGTACAGTTGACGCAGGGGGCAAGGATGACCGGTTCCGGTGCGATGAGCCGCCAGAGCTGCACCTGGGTATCCTGTTCCGTCTGATGATGGATGGGGCCCGGGCTGAGAATATCGATCAATCCTTCCCGGCACCAGGCGGCAACATCCATACCCATGCCCATGGCTTCGTCCACATAAGTGGGAACGCGGGCGGCAACGCGGACGCGGTGTCCCCATTTTTCCGCCGCTTCATCTGCTGCTTTGCGGACATCCCGCATGAACTGCGTGAAGATGGGCGTATTGATCTCATCGTATCCGGGTTTGAATACGGGGCAGGCACGGAGCCAGTCCAGCTCAATCCCGTCGGATTCATAATCCAGCAGATATTCCCGCACCATGGCGATGTGGTAATCGTACACTTCCTGTTTGCCGTAATCGAATGCGTTGTCATGCCAGATACTGCGCTGGGTATGGCGGTACCAGGCGCGGAGCAGATCTTTGCGTTCCACCCACAGATCGCAATGCTGGGGTCGGAATTCCTGTCCCAGCGGCGTCCAATGGACATCGTTCATCCGCATACTGTGCCACATTTCCACGCCGATTTTTTTGCAATGGTCGTAGCGGATCTGCATGAAATCCGGTACTTTTTCGTTGAGTTCCTTTCCGCCGGCGATCATGGCTCGGTATTCATCTGCCACATCCGGGGGGAGTTTTTCGCCGCGGAGCGTCACGGAACCGTCTTCCAGTATTTCGCAATCTTTCCAGATGGGAGTGCCGACTTTGGTGGGATAAAAACTGCGCTGGAAATTCATGTTGTAGAAAATCCCTTCCACACCGCCCTGCGCAGCATAAAATTCCACATCTTTGCGGACTGCATCGGCAGTCATGTTTCCCTGATTGTCCAGCCAGAAGTTCCAGGCATCGGAATTGATAAAGATCCCGCTCATAGATATTTTTCTCCGTATGTGTTTCAATGTGTTCTGTCTTTTGTTGTGAAAATATAAACGCATAAATCTGAAAAAGCAACAATGAAAAAAAGAAAATATGGTTTTTTCGCGCGGCGTTCCGGCGCCCCCTTGCGAAAATTCGCAAGGGGGACGCGTTCAGCGCAGGAAGCGGAGCGGCTTCCTGCGCTGAACGCAAGTTCTGTCGGAAAAAAAAATTTGCTTTTTTCCGACAGAACGCCGGAACGCCGCCCTGTCTCCCCGTGTTGGGAACAGAGTATCCATCAAAAACGTTCCGTTTCCCGGAAGATGCAGACTTTTTTCTGTTATATTTATGTTTTTGATGATTGACTTTTTCCGTTCCGGCTGTATCTTATTACGATATTTTTAAACTATATAACGGAGATCACAGAGGATCGACCCCATGGACGCAATGGAGATCATTCATCATTTTTATCCGGAAGACACTCCCTTCCGCCGCCTGCTGCTGCAACACAGCGAACAGGTCTGCGGAAAAGTGCGTGCGCTGCTGGACGATCCGTTGTGTGCGGGGATCCGGAAGCGTATCGACCGGGATCTGGCTTTGAAGGGAGCATTGCTCCATGATATCGGGATCGGCCGCTGTCATGCGCCGGATATCCTGTGTAACGGGGAAAGTCATTATCTCCGGCACGGGCTGGAAGGTGCGGCGATGCTCCGATCGCTGGATCCGGAATTGGAACCCTATGCCCGGATCTGCGAACGCCATACCGGATCCGGGATCACAGCGGAGGAGATCCGCAAACAGGCTTTGCCTTTGCCGGAACGGGATCTCCTGCCGGAAACAATGGAAGAAAAACTGATTTGTCTTGCAGATAAATTTTTCTCCAAATCCGGAGATCGGCAGGAAAAAAGTTTTGACCGGGTACGCCGCTCCATGGCAAAATTCGGGGAAGACTCTTTGCGGCGGTTTGATGCCCTCTGCGCTGAATTCGGTGCCGGCAGAAATCTGCCGGGCGATTTTGTGTATATCACCGATGTGGTGGAAGATGCCGCACTGGATATCCGTTATTGTTTCGATACCAATTTTACCGGTGCGCCGGTCCCCGGATATGCTGCTCCTGCACCCTCACTGACCATTCAGGCTGCTGCGGCATTGAAAGCGGCGGTGGATGATTTCCGGGAACTGGGATACCGTATCCTGGTGTTCGATGCCTGCCGTCCTCTCCGGGCGGTCCGGCACTTCAAACGCTGGTGTGATGATCCGGCGGCAAGTGGACGGAAGGAATTTTATCCCCGTGTGGACCGGATGAAACTTTTTGAACTCGGTTATCTTGCGGAATGTTCGGCACATCCCCGTGGCAGTACGGTGGATCTGACATTGCTGGATGGTGCGGGGAACGCATTGGATATGGGTGGTGATTTCGATCTTTTTGATGCCGTATCCCATCCTGCGAACAGTGACCTGATTACGGAAGAACAGCAGAAAAACCGTCGGCTGCTGGCGGAGATCATGCAGAAACACGGATTTACGATGATCGATACGGAATGGTGGCATTTTGTCTTGAAAGATGAACCGTATCCGGACACATATTTTGATTTTGAGATCAGATAACAACAACATGATAACATAAAAAAACACAAAGGAACAAAACAGAAAATGAATCCCCTGAAAAACTACTTCAAGCTCCCGCTGATCTACCGTGTTGGTGCCGCTTTTGTGCTGGGTATCGTACTGGGTGTGGTGCTTTCCCTCTGCAAAGACGCGTCCTGGGTCGGGACCACGGTAAAAGTGCTTTCTCCCTTCGGTACCGTGCTGGTATCCATGCTGAAAATGATCGTATTCCCCATCATTTTCTTTTCGCTGGTGATGGGTGCGGCGAATCTGCCGCTGAAAAAATTCGGGAAACTGGGAACCGGAGTGCTGCTGTGGTATTTCTGCACATCGGTCTTTGCTGCGATTTTCGGCTGCGCGCTGGCGTTGGGGTTGAATCCCAGCATGAAAGACAGCGCGGAACAGGCTGTTGAAAATGTTGCCGCGATCACCGCAAAACGCGCTGAAGGTGCGGGGAACGGCAGTTTTGCAGAGTTCATCAACGGACTTTTCACCAATCCTTTTGAAGCATTGGCAAGCGGCAACTTTCTGGCGATCATTATTTTCTCGCTGCTTTTCGGGATCGCCGCCCGGGTGGTGCTGGATCGTGCAACGGACAGTCAGACTGTGACTTCCGTGAATACCATGCTGAATATTTTTGATGCGGCACAGAAAGCCTGTTTCAAGATCATCGACTGGATCATGGAATATTTCCCCATCGGCGTGTTTGCGTTGACGGCGGTGAATTTTGCGCAGCACGGCGTGGATCTTTTCGGTCCTTATCTTCAGATCGCCGGTTGTGTTATCTTCGGTGTGCTGCTGATGATCTTCGTCATCTATCCGCTGATCATCTATGTTTTCACGCGGGAAAATCCCTATAAACTGCTTTTCCGGATCAAAGAACCGATCATCACGGCGTTTCTGACCCGGTCCAGTGCGGCGACTCTGCCCATTTCCTTCAAGGCGGCGGAACAGGAACTGCATGTGAAAAAAGAACTTTCCAGTTTTGCTCTGCCGCTGGGTGCGACGATCAATATGGATGGTGTGTGTCTGCATCTGCCGGTGTTTGCCATTCTTGCCGCCAATATGTTCGGTATTGAAATGAGTCCGGTGCAGCTGGCTGTGCTGGTGGTGTCTATCGTGTTTGCCTCTGTGGGGGCAGGCGGGATCCCCGGCGGCTCGGTATTTCTGCTGTTCATGGTGCTGGCAAATATGGGATTGGACGAAGGGCAGACTGCATTGGTTGCGGCACTGGCTCTGGGGATCAACCCGCTGCTGGATATGTTTGAAACCGCATGCAATGTCACCGGCGACAATGTCTGTAACTATATTATTGCCAAACACAATGATCTGATCGAAAAAACAAATGCGGCAGATTCTGCGGAATCTTCTGTGAATCAATAACTTGAGAGGTGAAAAATTATGACGATTCAAGCCGAGCGTTATGCCGAATACCGGCTTTGGGGGGATGTGGTCCCCTTTGCCGAACCGGATGACAGTACAAAAACAGAACATTTTCTGGAGAGCGACGACGGTATCGACCGCCTGACCGATGTGACCGTGCCGAGCGTGACTTATTATCCCGTCAGCGGAAAAGGTCCCCATCCCGCTGTGATCGTCTGTCCCGGCGGCGGATACGGGATCCTGGCATGGAACCACGAAGGGATCGATCTCTGCTCTTATTTCAATTCTATCGGCTTCAGCGCATTTCTGCTGAAATACCGTTGCCCCGACCGCCGCGCCGCCGCACATGCGGACGCCGCCCGCGCCATCCGTTTCGTCCGCGCCAATGCGGATGCGTTCAATGTGAGTGCAGACCGGATCGGGATCCTCGGATTTTCCGCAGGCGGTCATCTTGCCGCAACGGTGACCGCTCCGGCGAGCGATGTGCCGTATGAACCGGTAGATGAACTGGATCAGCTTTCCTTCCGTCCGGATTTTTCCGCGCTGATCTACCCGGCATATCTGTGTGATCCGGAAACGATGACGTTGTATCCGGAGTTCAAAATCGACGCAAACACGCCGCCCACTTTCCTGATCCAGGCGGAAAATGACGGTATCCCCGTGGAATGTTCCCTCACATGGTTCCGGGATATGAAACGCGCCGGAGCCCCTGCCGAACTGCATTGTTATGCCACAGGCGGGCATGGATACGGGATCCTCCGCACCGGAGAACCCATTGCTGATTGGCCGTGCCTTGCTGCGGATTGGTTCCGCCGTCAGGCTAACATAAAATAAGAAAAGTGTGAATCGTATGAAAAAGAAAATCTTTCATCTGATCTCCGGAGCTTTCCTTCTTGCGTTCGCGCTTGTGCTGGCAACAGCCTGCGGCGAAAAAAGCGGAGAAAAGAAAGTTCTGAAGATGGCGACAGAAGCCACATTCCCGCCTTATGAATACCGGGAAAACGGCGAAATCAAAGGAATCGACGTGGATATCGTCCGCGAGATCGCAAAACGCAACGGATATACTTCCGAAGTGATCGACATGAAATTCGATGCGGTCATCACTTCCGTGCAGACGAAGAAGGCGGATATTGCCGCCGCCGGGATCACGGTCACGGAAGACCGCAGGAAAATGGTGGATTTCTCCATTCCCTATGTCCGTTCCTATCAGTCTATCATCCTGTTGAAATCTTCCGGTGTGAAGAGCAAAGACGATCTTGCCCGGGATAAATTCCGGATCGGTGTCCAGCAGGGTACTACCGGTGATGAGTTTGTGACCGGAAATTACAAAAAGAGCGTGATCAACCGTTTTGACAACGGCGCACTGGCGGTCGCCGCACTCCGTGACGGAAAAGTGGATGCCGTGGTGCTGGATGGCGATCCCGCCAAAGTCCATGTGGGGCTTTATCCGACGGAATTGCGTCTGCTGGATGAACCGCTGACGGAAGAATCCTATGCCCTTGCGATCTCCAAAGACCGCAAAGAATTGCTGGAAATGTGCAATAAAACACTGCAGGAAATGCAGGCGGACGGCACCATTTCCAGGATCATGGCAAAACATAAAAATAAAACCGGTAACAGCGAAAATGCTCCTGCGGAAAACAGTAAAACGCTGAAAATGGCTACGGAAGCCACATTCCCGCCCTATGAATATATGGATGGCGGCGAAATCAAGGGGATCGATGTGGATATCGTCCGCACCGTGGCATCACGCCTCGGTTACAATCTGGAAGTGATCGATATGAAATTCGATGCCGTGATCACGGCAGTCCAGACGAAAAAAGCCGACATTGCCGCGTCCGGGATCACGGTCACGGAAGACCGCAAGAAAATGATCGACTTCACCCACTCCTATGTGCAGGCGTATCAGTTGATCATTGTCCGCCACGATTCCGATGTGAAGGGCAAAAACGATCTTCACGGAAAGACCATCGGCGTTCAGCAGGGCACGACCGGTGACAGTTTTGTTGCCGAAAATTATAAAGACAGCACCATTGACCGTTTTGACAACGGTGCATTGGCTGTTGCCGCGCTCCGCAACAAAAAAGTGGATGCCGTGGTGCTGGATGGCGACCCCGCCAAAGTCCATGTGAGTTCCTATTCCAATGAAATCAAACTTCTGGATGAACCTCTGACCGAAGAACAGTATGCTTTTGCCATTGCGAAAGACAATAAAGAGCTGCTTCAGGGCTTCAACCGCGAACTGAAAAAGATGTTGGACGACGGCTCCGTGGCGGCGATCATTGCCGAATACAAGGATAAACAGGACGAGATCGCAACGCTGGCGGAAGAAGAAGTTCGCCCGGAAGGCTTGATCAATAAACTCAAAGCGGCATTTTATACCAATTTTGTGAAAGACAGCCGCTATATGTATCTTGTCAACGGTTTCGGTGTGACGCTGATCGTGGCGTTCTGCTCCGTGCTGCTGGGGATCATCCTCGGTTTCATTGTCGCAGTCATCCGCAGTACCGCCGATCTCACCGGAAAACTCAAGATCCTGAACTGGCTCTGCAAGGTGTATCTGACAGTGATCCGCGGGACGCCGGTGGTGGTGCAGCTGTTGATCATTTACTTTGTGATCTTCAGCGATCTGGATGTGAGTAAAGTGCTGGTGGCGATCCTGGCATTCGGGATCAACTCCGGTGCGTATGTGGCGGAGATCATCCGTTCCGGGATCATGTCCATCGACCGCGGTCAGATGGAAGCCGGACGCAGTCTCGGTCTTTCCTATACGAAAGTGATGGTGTTTGTGATCCTGCCGCAGGCATTCAAAAATGTGCTGCCGGCATTGGGTAATGAATTCATTGTCCTGCTGAAAGAAACATCTGTGGCTGGGTATATCGCACTGCAGGATCTCACCAAAGGCGGCGAGATCATCCGCAGTCAGACCTACGATGCTTTTATGCCGTTGATCGCCGTTGCGGTGATCTATCTTGTTGTTGTGATCCTCTTTACCAAACTGCTGGGCGGTTTGGAGAAACGGTTGAAGAAAAATGAGTGATATTGTTTTTGAAGTCAGAAATCTTGTCAAGGAATTTCCCGCGATCCGTGCAGTGGACGAAGTTTCCACCACGATCAAACGCGGCGAATCCGTATTCATCGTCGGTCCCTCCGGATCGGGAAAAAGTACATTCCTGCGTTGTCTTAACTACTTGGAAAAACCCACCTCCGGTGAAATCATTTTTGATGGCAGACCGGTGATCGGGAAGGAAAAAAGTCTGAACGCATACCGTGCCAAAGTGGGTATGGTGTTCCAGCAGTTCAATCTTTTTCCGCACCTTACCATCAAGGAAAATATCATGCTGGCTCCCGTGAAAAACGGGAAGATGACCCGCGCACAGGCTGCCAAAAAAGCAGAAACTCTCCTTCAGCGGATCGGTCTTGCCAGCAAGGCGGACGCATATCCCATGCAGCTTTCCGGCGGACAGAAACAGCGTGTTGCCATTATCCGCGCACTGGCAATGGAACCGGAAGTGATGCTCTTCGATGAACCCACTTCCGCTCTCGATCCCGAAATGGTGGGGGAAGTGCTTTCTCTGATGAAAGATCTTTCCAATGAAGGTATGACCATGGTCGTTGTCACTCACGAAATCGGCTTCGCCTGCGAGGTGGCAGACCGCATGATCTTTATGGATCACGGCAGGATCGTGGAAACCGGTACTCCGGACGATCTGGTGAAACGGTCCACCAATCCCCGTGTCCGTGACTTCTTCTCTAAAGTATTGTAAGGAAGAAAACGGCAAAATTCAGGGGCTGTTGCAAAAACTTGAAAAAGGTAAGCAGCAGCCCCGTTTTTTTGTATTCTTTTGAGTGGTAAGGGGGCAACGCTCCTTTGGGGAGATCGGATCTGAACGGCGGAACTGCTCATCCGTTCCGCCGCTGAAAAAAGGAATCAGCCCTGAAAACCTTTCCAGACATTGAAGGCGAGGAACGCGGTATATGCGGCAAGCATCAGGAATCCGGCATAACGCGGAATGAGCAGTTTTTTGCTGCAGAGAGCCATGGTGACAAGCAGGATCAGACCGGCGGGGATCATCAGTGCAAGGTTCCACACTCCGGTCGCGCCGCTGTTGATCCCCAGCGGTGCGAACAATGCGGACGCGCCGAAGATCAGAAGAATATTGTAGATACAGCTGCCGACAATATTGCCGATCGCCATATCGTTTTTCCCCTTCAGAACACCGGCAATGGTCACAGCCAGTTCGGGAACACTGGTCCCGAAAGCCACGATCGTTGCAGAGATGATAATCGTGCTGATCCCCAGATCGGCTGCGCCTTTCTGAACGGTATCGACCATGCCTTTTGAGCCGAGAACGATCATGACCAATCCCAGAAACAGCAACGCAAAATTCTTGAGAACGGAATGATTTTTACCGTCCGCATCTCCCATTTCTTCCGTTTCACCGCCATTCCGGAAGAGCCACCAGGAATAGATAAATGCACCGGTGAGCAGAAGCAGACCGCTGATGATATCCAGTCCGTACACTTCGCCGCTATGTCCCTGAACTTTCGGCGGAAGCAGGAACACTGCCACAACAACGAAAAAGAGAACATTCATCATCAGAGAATCACGGGAATACAATTTTTTCTCGAAGGGCATCGCACCGCCCACGGCAATGGCTGCTCCGAGGATCAATGTGATATTGGTCACATTGCTTCCGGCAATGTTGCCGATCACAAAATCGCTGTCCCCGAAAGCCTGTGCCAGCAGACTGGTCGCCAGTTCCGGCAGGCTGGTGCCGATACTGACCAGTGTCAGCCCGATGATCAATTCCGATACATGCCAACTGCGGGCAATGGCTGCGGCGGCATCCACAAAAATATCGCTGCCCTTGATCAGAATGTAGGAGCCGACAATGAAAATGATGATGTTCAACCAGATGGAGGGCGTACAGAATGGAATGTCCATAACAGATCTTTCTTCGTTTTGTTGTTGTTTGTATTATATTTTTTCGTATTATGAATATAGCATCTTTCCCGGAAAAATCAAATCCTGCTGGTCTGCTGTTGCCGGATAGCTCCCCTTTTTTTGATAAACTTTTTTTATTGCGGACTGGATTTTTCCGGATTTTATGCTTTATTATCCTCAAAGTATAGAAAGAAAAAATCATATCGGGAAATTTGTTTTTTATGGAAATCGTAGCAGGAACAGCACGGGGATTGATCCTGAATTCACCGGCGGAAACCGATGAGGTCAGACCCACATCTGTCCGGGCGCGGCGTGCTTTTTTTGACAGCATCGGCGATCTGCACGGAAAAATCTTTGCGGATATTTTTGCCGGATCCGGTGCTATGGGGCTGGAGGCTGCCAGCCGCGGCGCGGAAAAAGTTTATTTCTTTGAACGGGAACTTTCCGTCTTGAAGATCATCGAAAAAAATTGTGCCAGAGTCACACGGACCGGTACCAAAACGGAATTTTCCCTGATCCGCGGCGAGATCCCGCCCTTCCGGACGGATCTTGCCCGCCTTGCATCGCCGCAGATCGTTTTTGCGGATCCACCCTACGCACGCTCCATGGAACTGTTCAAAAATGTAACTGCCGATCCCCGCTTCCGGGTGTGGGCGGGTGACGCAGTCCTGTTTTGGGAGCTGCCGGATAAAGACCTGATGCTGGAAGTCCCTGCCGATCCGTGGAAGATCGTTGCGATCCGCACCTGCGGACCGGGCAGGTTCCTGGAATTGCGGACAGTGAAAAAATAAAAGTGTAAAAACAGCGAAAATAAAGACCGGATCCTTTGAAAAATGCGGAAAAGTGGAAAAAAATGCAAAAAAAATCAGATTTTGTGTAAAATTTTCTGTTTTTCGATTTGACAGAACGGTGTTTTGAAGATAAGTTACATCCGGAACAAACTGTTTTAACGAAGGTTTTATAAAAAATAACATATCAACAGGAGTTTGAGAAATGGGTATCGCCAACCGGATCATCAACATTCTCGTGCTGCTTTCAGCAGTCGCAGCCATTGTTTTGGGCATCATGCTCTTCAATAAGCGCGAAGATATTGC
This sequence comes from Victivallales bacterium, assembly GCA_045594005.1. Taxonomy (GTDB): domain Bacteria; phylum Verrucomicrobiota; class Lentisphaeria; order Victivallales; family UBA1829; genus SIG77. Next base: position 13,461 of record JAZNXT010000077.1, on the reverse strand, counting down.
GTTGAGCAGACAGAAAATGGCAGAGGCAATCGCTGAAAGTTCCAACAAATTGATCGCAACTGCAGAAAAGAAACAGCAGACGGAATTGACTGTTGCCGCCGAAAATATGGCGATGAACATGACTTCTGACGATGTGGAAGCCGAAGTCTCCAAATTGAGAAAAGTTACCGAAACTGTCCTGAAACATCAGGAAAAATTGGGCGAAAATTATGCCGCGACCGTGAAAAATCTGACGGATGGTCAGCACGAAGCCAATGTGAAAAAGATCATCGGCATCAAGGACCGCGAAGCCGAAGTCATGGATATTGAAAATGCTGTGGCACGCCACAATGAAAAAATCGCAAAAACCCGCACTGCCATGAAAAATGCAGTCACCTCCATCGGTGCTTCTCTCAATGTGAAAGATGCTGAAAATGCAGCCGGTCTGGATCTGACCGATGCAAACGCCGTGGCTGAATACGAAAAAATCGCAAGCGCAGTCGATGCCAAAGGTAAAAAATATGTCGCAGCTCTCGCGCTGATGACGGAACACGTCAAAACCGTTCAGTCCTCCCTCGAAAAAGATGAACTGCTCGTTCAGGTTGATACCGAAGATGCAAAGTCCAAGCTGGAAGAACAGGCGATGGCTGTTGCCAATACCGTGGAAGAACTCAAGACCAAGAAACAGGAATGTGAAGAACTGACTCAGGAAAGAGATAAACTCACTGCGGAAAATGATCAGTTGACCAAAGACAAGCAGAAACTTTCCGAAGAAAAAGAACTTCTTGTCGCCGATGTGAAGAAACGGGATGAAATGATCAAGAAGCAGGAAAAAGAAATTGCAGATCTGAAGAAGAAAAACGATCAGCGCGGTGTCGTGGCTGCGAAAAACGTGCTGAAACCCGGTGCTGCTGCACAGGATCCTGCCGCCGGTCCGGATAACAATGAACTGATGAAAAAGGTTCAGGGCAAGATCATCAGCGTCAACCTGGATGCCGGAGTGGTGCTGGTGGATATCGGTACCAAGACCCAGGTCGAAGTCAAAGATGCCAAAGGCAAAGTTTCCAAAGTGCCCGTGGCGATCGGTAAAAATGTGATCATGACGGTCGTTTCCAGCAACGATCCCGCTACCGCAAAATTCCTCGGTAAGATCCAGCTCATCCGTCTGGAAGAAAAGAACGCTCTGGCTAATATCCTGCCCTCTCCCGGCAATCAGGTTCCCGTGGTCGGCAGCATCGTTTACTTCTCCGAACAGGATTTCGCTGCGATGCGTGAACGCAATCTCAAAGCGATGGAAGCCGAAAAGGCAGCTGCCGCTGCCGCAGCTCCCGCTGCAAAAGAAGAAAAAGTTGAAGAAAGCACTGCCGATATCCTGAACGATGGCAAAGATGAAAAACCTGCCGCCGCCGCTGACAGTGTTGCTGATGAAGTGTTTTGATCCGGTTGCAAGATAAGGAGAAATCACCATGTTTTCCAATCCTCTCTTTACCGTGACATCTGCCTTGACGCTCGTGGCTCTGCTGGCAACGATCGTGATCCAGGTCCTTGAGATGAAAGATCTCATGATGTTCTGAAAAAATGATGGTACGGGTCTTCTTTCTGCTTTCGCTTTTGTGCCTTGCAGCCTGTCTGACAGCTTGCACCGCCTATGAACGGAACGGAAGTAATCCAAAGCCATTCAACGCTCCCGCCGGATGGGAATTGAATCCCTACGACGGCAGATTCAGAATGTGAAATACAGGACGCAGTCTTTCCGGAGATTGCGTCTTTTTTTGTAAATGGAAACACCCCCTTGAAGAAGATGATGAAAAAGATCCTTGCTGTATTGATTTTATTTATTGCCGCGTGGACTTCCACCGCGCAGGATCCCCTGCAGGAGATCCCCTCCGGCTGTATGGTCTATGCCGTGGGAAATACCGCTGCGTTGATGAATGATCCCCTCACCGGACGCATGGCGTGCATGTTCCTCACGAAAAATAAATTGAATGTGCAGGATCTTTACGGCAGATTTGCTGGCGGGATCACTCCGGAGGGACACGCAAAGATCGTGATGAAATTGCAGAAGCCGACTGCTCATCAGATCGTACAGCATGTCTTCAGAGAACAAACCCGCAGAAAAATGCAGGTCTCCGCAGATAAAAAAAAGATCACATTCCACTCCGGGAAATATAAAGAACCGGTTGCCGGAAAAGTCGATCGCCGGAAAGAATTTTTACAGCTGCTTGCCGCATCCGGCGTGAAAGAACCCTTGTGTGCGCTGGCTTTCCTCGGAACCGATGTGCCGGAAGGCATGGAAGGAAATCTGATCTGGTTCGGACTCCGGAAGTATGCTGAAAAAGCCGTTTTCAGCATGGAGGGACGCCCCGGAAATACTATTTACTGTCAGGCGCGTATCGTATGCAGATCCGCTGAAGATGCCGCAGAATGTCAGGAGAAGATGCGTTCCGCATTGGAGGTCATCCGGGAAGCAGAACAGACCGACGCATTTACGAAACGGGTCAGGATCGCAACTTCCGGTAATGTCCTGACCGCACAGGTCACGATCCAGAGCGTGGAACTGCTCGCTTGTGCGTTCCGGCTGAAAACATTGCTGGATCAGTATCAATCCAATCCGCTGGATCACGCACAGTAAAAAGTCACGCTCACCCGCACAAAAAAACGGCGGCACCGCAGCAGAGCTGCGGCAATCCCGCATAACCAAAAAAACGCACAGCCAAAACTGTGCGTTTTTTGGTTATGCGGGCAGGATCGCGGAGCGATCCGCCGCCGTTTTTTTTGTGCGGGTGAGCTTTTCTCCGGTCAGTATGTCAATGTTTCGTGGAGGACGATATGTGCCAGATGGCCGGTCTCGCTCCATTTAGTCAACTGCCATGCGCCGCTGTCCAGTTTCCGGAAAGCGGAGATGCTGGCATTGGCGCAGAGGGGGGTGACATTTCCATTGCGGACGCATCCTGCCACGTGACAGAACATTCTCTGTGTCGCTCCGCCGTGACTGACCAGCAAAATCTTTTTTCCGGGATATTCCGCAGCGATCCGTTCCAGAGTAGCAGAGATTCTTTTCTGAAAATCGGCAAAATTTTCGCCGCCGGGTATGACAACGCTGTTTTCCGGCGATTTGAACGCTGCCATGACCTCTGGGTACTTCTCGTTCAGCTCTGCGTATGTTTTGCCCTGGAGATCGCCAAGATCCCATTCACGCAGCCCCTGATCGGGAATCACTGTCACGCCGTGATGATATTTTGCGATTTCCGCTGCGGTAGCCATAGCTCTGCCCAGATCGCTGGAGAGGATGACATCGAAATGTGCGTTCTTCAAGGCATCTGCTGCGGCTTGAGCCTGTGCGATCCCGGTATCATCCAGCGGGGTATCGGTCTGTCCCTGCAGAGTGCCTGTTTTATTGGCGATAGTCTGACCGTGACGCACCACGGTAAATTCGGTACAACTCATAGTTTCAAAAAAGGCGGCAGAATTTTCTGCCGCCGTATTGTGTGAGATTTTTGTAAAAGAAGGTTTATGCTTCGACTTCTTTTTCCATTCCGTTATCTTTAGTGACTTCGCGGATATTGGATTCCTTTTTGTGCCAGTAGGCAGTGATCAACGGGGAGATCATGATGGAGGAATAGCAACCCACGAAACAGCCGATGAGCATCACGAGAACGAAATCCTTGATCCCTTCTCCGCCGAAGATCAGCTGGGAAACCAGGATCAGCACCACGGAAAGAGAGGTGAGGATCGTTCTGCCGAGCGTCTGATTGATGGAGGTGTTGACCACTTCAAAGTAGTTTTTGCCTTCCATCAGGGTCAGGTTTTCACGCTGACGGTCGAAGGTGACGATGGTATCGTTGACGGAGTACCCGATCAGTGTGAGCAAACTTGCCACCACCTGCAGAGTGAGCTGTCCGCCCAGTGCGAGATAGATCCCCAGAGAAACGATCACGTCATGGACAAGAGAGATGTTTGCGGCGATGGAGTAGGAGAACTGGAAGCGGATGCACAGATAAATGACCATACCGATCATGGAACAGATCAGCGCAACGATGGATGTGCGTGCGAACGCGGCACTCATCTGCGGTCCCTGCCATTTCGTCTGCCCTTCCGCCACTACGAATTCCCAGTCATCGTTGGCTTTGTTCAGAGCTTCGGCAATGTTCAATGCTTCTTTATCCAGTTCGCTGGCTTCCAGACCTTTGTATTTTCCTTCGGCATCGCGTACCACGATATCCAGCTGAACATCGCCGGTAGTGGAGGTCTTATAAGTCGCCTTGGTGTTGTATCCTGCCTGTGCAAGCTGTTTTTCGATCTGGTTCACGGTAATACGTTTTGCGGAAGATCCTTCCGCCTGTTTGTATTCCACCAGGATCTGCATACCGCTGGTGAAGTCCATACCCAGCATATCTTTTCCTTTGACTCCCATCAGCACCAGCGATCCCACAACAAGGATCCCGGAAACGATAATGGTGATCTTGCGCATACCGATGAAATCAAAATGCGGATTGGTGCAGAACTGCATCATCTTGAGCGTTTTGAGTTTCGGACCGGCAATACGGAGGATCAGGTCAAAGATGATCCGGGTCAGGAACACTGCCGTAAAGAGGGTGGTGAAAATACCGATGGCAAGAGTGATGGCAAACCCTTTGATGGAGCCGGAACCCAGCCAGAAGAGGATCACCGCCACAAAAAGCGTCGTCAGGTTGGAGTCGAAAATAGCGGAGAATGCGCGGTCAAAACCGATATTGACGGCATTGGCAATACTTTTGCCGCCTTTGATCTCGTCGCGGATACGCTCATAGATCAGAACGTTTGCGTCAACAGCCATACCGATGGTCAGGACGATACCGGCGATACCGGGGAGAGTCAGCGTCACATCAAATGCCGCGATCGCACCCAGCAGCACCAACGCGTTGACCAGCAGGGAGATGTTTGCCACCAGACCCGCCAAACGGTAGTAAATGAGCATGAAGATCATCACAAGGACTGTACCGATGATACCGCTCCAAATACTCTTTTCGATGGTTTCCTTACCCACAGAAGATTCGATATTCGCGCGGGAAACGACCGTGATTTCAAAGGGCAGGGAGCCGCTCACCAGCGCATCAGCCAGTGATTTTGCTTCTTCTTCCGAGAAATTGCCGGTGATCTGTGCATTGCCGCCGGTGATGGCTGTCTGCAGGACCGGTGCGGAATAAAGTTTGCCGTCAAGCACAATGGCAAGCTGGCGTTTCACATTGGCGGAGGTCACATTGGCAAAATCCACTGCGCCCTTGTCGTCGAAGGACAGGGAGATCATGCGCTGCCCGTACTGGTCGGTGGTGACATCGGCATCTTTGATATTTTTGCCGTCCATTTCCACTTTCCTGGAAACGAGAACATAATTTCTTTTGCCGTCGGCTTCTTCCGTGTAGAGCAGATCGGATTCCGAAAGAACGGTATCTTCAGGATGTTCCAGCGTGTATCTCTTGTAGAAATCTTCCACAGTCAGATTGCCGTCTTCCTGATTCTTTGCCGCGAGATATGCTTCAAAGATCTGCTGTGCCTTCGCAGCACCGTCCACGGGGACCAGACGGAAATCCAACTGTGCGCTGGTAAGGATCAGTTTTTCCAGCTGAGCCACGTTGTCTTCACCTACCACCGGCACACGGACGGAAACGAGATCCTGACCTGCGGAGGCGATTTCACATTCGTAGAAGTTCTGGGATTCCAGACGCTTACGGATGGTTTCAATGGCGTTGTCACGCTGTTTTTCAAAGTCGATATCCCCGCTCTTGTTGGATTTGAGCTGGATCAGAAATTCCGCACCGCCCGCGAGGTCGATCCCCAGATGAACTGCGCCGGACGCATTTTTACGGATCAGGGAAATGACATCGTTGTTGGTCTTCAGTGTATCTCTCTTGATGGCTTTTTTGAGCAGGTCGGAAAGTTTCAAAGGCACGCCGTCTTTGCCGAGGTCGATCGCTGCCTGTTCCAGTGCGTTGGAGGGATAGGTATAAAGTTTTTTCTGTTTTCCTTCTGCATCGGTGACCACTTTTTTCTGAAGTTCGCGAGCGTGGTTCACCAGTTTTGATGCTTCTTCCTGCCGGGATTCGTCCGTAATGGAAAGGAAGGTATCATAAAAATCTGCTTCCTGAAGCGGGAACATGCTCCAGGCAAAGACCGCCACCACGCAGACAGCGAAGAGCGATCTCAAAATAATGGGGGTCTTTTTCATTATTTGTCACCTTCCGCGGGAGTTTTTTCCGCTGCAGCATCGGGAGAAATCACCTGTGCCACTGCGCTTTTTGCGATTTCGATTTCCACATGGGGAGCGATTTCCAGTTTGAACGTATCTTCTTTGACCGCAGTGATGGTTCCGCGGATTCCGCCGATGGTCATGATGGCATCACCTTTTTTCATGGCGGTGATCATATCCTGGCGTTTTTTCTGCTCTTTTTTCTGGCTGCGGTACATGAGGTAGAACATCACAACGATGATGAGGATCATGGGAGCCATGCCGAGGATGGAGCTGAGGAAGCCGCCTTCGGCCTGTGCCTGAGCCAGAGTTGTCAGAGTTTCAGGATTCATAGTTTTTTCTCCTTGTTGTTGTTTTTATTTTTTAAATAGTATTTTTCTCAATGGTATGATCCGTGAAATATACACCCTTTTTTCACGATTGGCAAGTTGATTTTATCGTTTTTTGTGCATTTATTTGCAAAAAAATGCGCTTCTCTCTGTAAGAATTCCCGCGCACTTCCCGTTTACGGTGCCGGAATATACTTTTCTCTTGCGTAAGCAAGGGCTTCTTCCCGGCTGTTCAACTGCCCGTTCAGCTGAAGATCCGTGATTTCCCGCAGGAGGATCCCCATGGCAACACCCGGTTTCATCCCCATACCGATCAGATCTTTACCGTTCAGCAGCGGCGGCGGCAGAGCGGCTTCTCTTCCTTCCAGTTCCATTTCCCGCATCCGGTCCAGCATCAGCAGATAATTATTGAGGAAAGCGTGGCAGGAGATACAGTCGATCCGGTGCAGTTCCAGTTCCACCGCAAAATTCGGATCGGCAATGATCCGCTTCCATTTCGCCGGTTTCATTTCGTCCACCCGTGCAAAACGCATGTGATTGCGGACCGCCGGGACAACGGATGCGATCACTGCGTTCGGCAGATGCAGGCGTTTCAGGATCTCCTCCGCCATATCCGCACCCACGGCCTCGTGTCCGTAAAAATGGGGGATCCCGTCTTCCTTCACGGTACGGGTGACCGGTTTTGCCACATCGTGGAGCAGCACGCTCCACACCAGTTCCGGTGTCGGCACGGCAATATGAGTCAGCATCAGCATAGTGTGTTCAAAAACATCACCTTCCGGATGATATTTTTCCGGCTGAGTCACACCGCGCATGGCATCCACTTCCGGCAGAACAGTTTTCAGAAGACCACATTCCGCCAGCATCCGGAATGCCCGTTCCCGGCTGCGGTGCAGCAGCATTTTTTCCAGTTCGTTTGCGATCCGTTCTCTGGAAACAGAGCTGACTTTTTCTGCAAGATGCACGATCGCATCCCATGTTTCCGGATGGATCGTACAATTCATCCTTGCGGCAAAACGGATGGCACGGAGCATCCGCAGATGATCTTCACTGAACCGCTGCATGGGATCGCCCACGGTGCGCAGGATCCCCTTTTTCAGATCGTCGATCCCCCCGGTATGGTCGATGATGACGCCGCGGAGCGGATCGCAGAGCAGGGCATTGATGGTGAAATCACGCCGGATCACATCCAGTGCGGGATCTTTCGTGTAAAGGACTGTTTCCGGATGTCTGCCGTCGGCATATTCCCGTTCCTCCCGGAAGGTGGCGACTTCGTATGGAATGGAATCCACGATCACCGTCACGATCCCGAACGATACCCCCAGCGGGATGGAGTGTTCAAAAAGAGCCATGATCTCATCGGGCGTCGCATCGGTGGTGATATCCAGGTCTTTCGGGACCTTGTGCAGCAGCAGATCCCGGACGCCGCCGCCCACAAGAAATGCCTGATGTCCGTGATCGCGGAGGATCCGGATCACAGAAAGCATCCCCTGCCATTGGGGGGATCCGGTCGTATTTTTCTGTGGTATAAACGAAAATTCTTTCATAAAAATTGCACTTTCCATTTGCCTTTTTCGATTTGAACGCTAAAATACCATGTATAACTTTTTTTTCAAGAGCAGTCAGGAAAAATTTATGAAAATAGCAATGTTCGGCGGCACTTTCGATCCCTTTCATCTGGGACATCTTGCCATGGCAAAATACATTCTCCGGGAGAATTTTGCGGAGAAGATCCTGTTTGTGCCTGCATCCCTGCCGCCCCACAAAGAAGGCTTGAATATTTCGCCCTATGAGATCAGACGGAAAAGCGTGGAGCTTTCCGTCGCAGGGCAGGAAAATATGGAAATTTCCGATATCGAATGTGAACGGGAAGGCAGATCTTATTCCATCGATACCCTTTGCGCATTGCAGGAACGCTATCCGGCAGACCGGATCGTAATGCTCATCGGCGGGGACAGTCTGGCGACCCTTCACCTCTGGCACCGTGTCCATGAACTTGTGGCGCGTTTTCCCATCCTGACCATGCCCCGACCGGATGTTTTTCCGGAAAAAGCACTGGCTTCGGGATTCTGGAGCGATGCCGAGCGGCAGATGCTTTTATCCGGATATCTGAAGGATGCTCCCCTGGTGGATGCCGCGTCAACGGAGATACGGAAACAACTCCGCAACGGTGCAGATCTTGCCGGATCTTTCCTCGCTCCTGCCGTTTCAGATTGGATCAGACAACAGAAAATTTACACATAAGGAGAATGACAATGGCTGAAAAGAAGACCGTTGAAAAGAAGACTGCCGCCGCGAAAAAAGCTCCGGCAAAGAAGACCGCAGAAAAGAAGACTGCAACTGCGAAAAAAGCTCCGGCAAAGAAGTCCGCAGAAAAGAAGACTGCAACTGCGAAAAAAACTCCGGCAAAGAAGACCGCAGTGAAAAAAGTCAAGGCGGAAACCCCGGCTGTCAAAACCGTGGGAATGCAGCTGGTGGAACTCTGCGAAAAAGTTGCTTACGACCGCAAAGCGGAAAATATCACCCGGCTGGATATGCGGGGGATCGAATATGCACAGAGTGATTATTATTTGATCTGCACCGGACTTTCCGAACCGCATATCGGAGCCATCGCAGAACGCATCCAGCGGGAAGTCCGTACGGAAATGAGTATCCGCCCGCTCCTCTGCAATGGTGATCAGCGCAGCGGATGGATCATTTTGGATTACGGTTATGCCATCATTCATGTGATGACTGCAGCCGCACGGGACCGCTATCAGCTGGAGGAACTCTGGGGTGATGCCGAAAAACTGGATGTGGTCGCCATGCTGGATGCAGAAGCCGCCGCACGCCGGGAGAAAAAATAAGATGCCTTCCCCACTGAAGGAACATTGGAGCGAGTTCGACTGGGAACGGGAATTGCGCAAAGACGATGAACGCGTCAATGTGTATTTCCGGGAACTGCCGAAATATATCGATCTGCCCGGCGAGGAGGAAATGATCTACCGCACGATCCAACGCCGCCGGGAACTCGCTCCCCACGGTGTGGATTTTCCCGAACAGATGCCCGCAAAAATGGATCCGCGGGAAGCGGAGTCGCCGGAAATGGAGGCGGAACGCAAAAAATGGGAGGAAAATTGGCAGAAACGGGAAGGTGCCGCGATCTATATCGCCTGCGGCAGGATCGCACGGGCATTAGGCGCATTTTTCGCAGAAAAAACAGTTGATGCAGAAACGGAGATCTTTGTGCTTCAGGCTCAATGTCTTACCGGAAAAATCATGGCGCGTGTCACGGATATCCTGGAGATGGAACCTGCGGAAATGCCTGCGTTGCGGATCGCTCTCTGCAAACGCCTTCATGCCGATTTCAACAAAATCATCGGGCTGGTGCTGGATGCCATCCCCCGGAAAGATCCGGAATGTGTGGAGATCCTCGGATTCATCCGGAACATTGCTATGGATTGCCGGGAGGAAGTATTGCGGATCCTGGATCATGCACGGAAAATCGCCGCCGATAAGGGTAAAATAGATTTCGGCGATATCCCCTTTTGAGAAAGCGCGTCAGTCGGATTTCTTCCGGGAGACAAACTGACTCGGTGAGATCCGGTAGAATTTTTTGAACGCGTGGCAGAAGTGTGCAGAATCAAAAAATCCCCACTTCAGAGCAATTTCTTCCAGAGAAAATCTGCCGGAAAGCAGATCTTTTGCCGCATTGGACATCCGGACACGGATCGCAAATTTACCGTAACTGACTCCCATTGCCTGACGGAACAGTTCCGAAAAACGGCTGGAACTCAAATTGCACAGTTTTGCCGCCTCCGAAAGACTGGGCGGGCGCGCATCACTGATCCAGACCTTGTTCAATGCCTGCCGGATCCGGGAAAAGGAATTCAAAGATTCTTTTTCCGTTCTGGTTTCCAGTCCGGTCCAGTCCATACGGTTGATGGCATAGATCATCAGCTGATGGATCAGAAGCCAACAGCTGATCCGCCAGTTGTTTTCCCGTTTCCGCGAAAGATGAAAGAGTTGCTGGCCCACTTCCTGAATGAATTTGCGCTCCTTTTCATTGCGGGGACGGAACCGGCTTCCCGGTTTAGCCACAAAGGGGATCAGCCAGTTGCAGCCGCTGAAAGGACTGCAGGAGCCGAGCTGCTCCACATCCAGGTTCACCGCCACTACAAAAGTCCGTCTGCCGGAAAGCCGGTAGGCATGGGGTTCCCAGCACATATTCCACCACAGATCCCCGGCGGCATATTCGCTGCGGTATCCTTCCAGCATAATATCTGCATTGCCGTGGACCACGATACAGATCTGAAGTGCGTAATGGGAATCGCCCCGGAATTCGCTGTCCGGTTTTTCTGCATACTCTGCCACAAGATCAAAGGGACTGAGTACGGAAAGTTCAGGATGGGTCTGTTTTTCCATCTTGATTTCTGTTAAAGCATCTTTTGTCATTTTCCGGGATCCCGTATCTGTTTTTAAGCCTGTTTGTTTTCAGAAAGTTCTGCACTGCTGAATGCGTCCGCCACCCGTCCGCCGAAAAGATCCAATGCCTCCTGAACAAAGGGATCATGCACCGTATCTTCTTTCAGTTTCCGGATATTTTCCCGTTCCCGGACCTGTTGAGGGGATGCCAGACCGCTGCGGCGGTCCAGATAAAGCGTGACCGGTCTTTTCAACAGATCTGCCAGCCGTTTGGTCAGGAGAGAGTGTTCCTTTTCCACGATCATCATAGGCATCACTTCATATTCGTTGTCAAATGCCGCCACAAGGGCATTTCTGTCAAAGGATATGGGGGTGGCTTCCATCATCGCGGAGGCAAGAAAATCTTTTTTCAGATTGTCACGGATATCCAGAATCAAACTTTGCCAGATACGGTCGGCTCCCGCCGCCTGGGGGGGCGCAGATTGTTCCGCTCCGTTTTCGTCCGGGATCTCCGGATCGGGAAGATCTGTTTCTTCATCGGGACTTTCCACCACCAGTTCCGGCACGGCATCGGGGATGATCTGTTCTTCTGCCGGTTCTTCTGACGCCGGGGGCGTGAACATTTTCCGGACGGTATCCACGGTGACTTCCTGCACCACATCCGCCATGGTATGTTCTTCAGTTTCAGTCGGTTCCGGTGCCGGTATCTCCTCCGGTTTTTCTTCCGCTGCGGCAGGTGTTACTGTTTCAACAGATGTTTTTTTTTCAGGAACTTCCGCTTCCGCTGCCGTGACGGCAAGGCGGGAGGCTTCTTCCTCCGTGACGATTTTCGTTTCCGCGGTCCGGTTCAGAGCCGGAGCAAATTTGGAATCTTTCGGCACCACGATCTGACCGCGCGGCATTTCATAGATCGGCACCACCGATCTGACAGCATCCAGTTCTCCGGCGTTCCGCAGCTGGTTCAACCGTGCGATCAGGTCTTCCACCTGCACCGCGTGAGCGATCCGCATGGCTTTCAGCAGGATCGACTCCATGAACACCTGTTTATTGATCGCTTCCCGCAAAAGATATCCGGAGGCGGAAAGCTGTTCCATCAGCCGCTGGACTGCACCCGGGTCGATCTCGGCGGCAATGTTCTGATACAATGCGATCCGTTCTGCAGATTCTTCCAGAATTTCCGCAGGGCGATCCACGATCCGGCAGAGCAGGATACCACGCAGCCATGCCAATATTTCTTCGTACAGAACTTCCAGATTTTTGCCCGCTTCGGCAAAACGGTGGATCGCAGTGATCGCCGTTCCCCGGTCATTGGTCACAATAGCGCGGAGCAGCATTTCCATATCGGCAGACGCGGCAAGACCAAACAGGGAAAGAGCCTGATCTTCCGTGATCCCCGTGGTGTTGTCGCCGGTGCCGAAAAAGGAGATCATCTGATCCAGCAGCGATTGCGCATCCCGCATCCCGCCATCGGCGGCACGGGCAATGATCCGCAATGCGCCGTCGGAGATTTTTACATTTTCCGTATCGCAGATCAACCGGAGCCGCGCAGTGATATCTTCCCCTTTGATCCGGCGCAGATCAAAACGCTGACAACGGCTGATCACCGTAGGCAGCACCTTCTGCACTTCCGTGGTGGCGAAGATGAATTTTGCATGGGCGGGCGGTTCTTCAATGGTTTTAAGCAATGCGTTCCAGGCGTTTTTGGAAAGCATGTGGACTTCGTCAATGATATAGATCTTGTATTTCGAGGCAATGGGCAGGTGCAGCACTTCTTCGCACAATTCGCGCGCTTTTTCCACCTGTGTGTGTGTTGCCGCGTCGATTTCGATCACATCCACATTGGTTTCATCTGCAATGGACCGGCAGGAGGCACAACGGCAGCACGGTTCCCCGTCAATGGGATTCAGACAGTTGATCGCTTTTGCAAAGATACGGGCGGTGGTCGTTTTCCCGATCCCCCGCGGTCCGACAAACAGATACGCGTGTGCGATCCTGCCGCTGGTGATCGCATTTTTCAACGTCCGGGCAAGATGTTCCTGTCCGACCATATCGGAAAATTTTTGTGGACGCCATTTTCTGGCAATGACCTGATAAGACATAGCAACCTTTTATCTGATTGGTGTTTTATATTTTTTACTGATATATACATTAAACGCGTTTGCTGTATTTGTCAACCGGAAAAACAGCTTTTTTCGTAATTTTTTACAATTCCGTCCGGGAACAAAAAAACGGCGGCAGAGGGTGTTCTGCCGCCGTACGGATTCATTTTTGCGAATGCATTATTCCCAATGAGGAGAGATGCCGAATCCGGAAAAGCAGAAAAGCCCAAGAATCGGGTGCTTTGCATCCCCCCGATCCAAAAAGCGCTCTGAAGGAGCGCGGGATTTTAGCCTGCGCTCCTTGTGTGCAGGCGGGACGCGTAGCGAGAGCCGCCCGAGGATCGGGTGCTATGCACCCTGCGCTCTACAGGAGCGCGGGAACCGTTAGACAATTACAACGCCTCCCGCACGCCTACAGCGTGCA